>JBFHMM010000028.1:0-25040 GCA_041594355.1 Paracoccaceae bacterium
CCCGTCCGCGCCCACCACGAATTTCCGCACCTCGGCGAAGCCCGGCGGTTTCTGTTCCGCCAGCACCTGAAAGGGCCGTTGCGGCAGAATGATCGATCGTTGCGTACGTGTCGCCCCGGTTTCCGCGCCGCGCCCGGCAAAGGGATCGAGCGCAAAGACCTCGCGTTCCACCGTGCCGAACCACCCCGAGCGTTCCTCGACCACGCGTTCGCTCTCCAACTCCTCGGTGGTCCAGGCCAGCGCCCAGTCCTGCCCCTCCGGCGCCCGCGCCGCAGCCAGCACATCCCGCAGAGGCCCGTTTTGTTCGGTGTACTGGTGCGAATACATCGGGCCAACATGCATCCGGCGCAGCCGCTTCGGGTGCAGATCGTCGAAGTCCTCGTCGAACCCCTTGGCCACCGTCACCAGCTTCAGACCCGCCAGCGACTGCGCCATCAGGTGTGCCTGCGCCTGTGGCCAGCGGCGTTCGTCCTTGGGCAGCGCGCTGCGTCCGGAATCCTCAACCTCCATCAGGTAGATCACCGGCAGGTTGACCTGGCTGTCATAGACTGCCCAGTGCAGCAGAAACCGCCGCCGGTTGTCGCCGACATTGCCCAGCCATTCGCAGCCAGGATCGTTCTGCACCCAAAAGAGCTGCCCCCGCAGCAGCTCCTCGTAATACAGCCGCTGTGACAGCGCGAATTGCAGCCGCGTCGGGATCTGGCGGTCGCCGATAATGGTCTGCACCATCTCGTTCTTGTACTGCTCGACGCTTGGCATGTTGGCCAGATGCGCCGCGGCCTGCTGCGCGTCATTGGCCATGGTCAGCAGTTCGGCCGCAACCGGAAACCCGCTGTCGCGCTTGTCCATCGCCAGGCTGCCAAAGAACCGCCCCGTATCGCGGCCCACCAGCAGATATTTCATGCTGAGCGCCCGAAAGGTAAAGCTCAGCGCCATCAGGTAGCGGGTGATCACCTTTACCTCTTCGCGGGTCACCGCGCCCTCGGCCTGCATCGCCGCCGCCACCCGCGTCAGATGCGCGGTGATGGTCTCGAACTTGCGGAAATACCGGCGCGAGGCAAAGGTGTCGGTGAGCCCGACGTGGTCGTTGGACGGGTCGGTCATGGTATCATCCCCAGTCCAGATCGCGTTCCAGCCAACTGCCCAGTTGAGCCGCCTCCAAGCCGATCCACGGCCACCGGCTTCCGACAAAACCCATCATGATCGGAACAATCTCCAGTGAAAAATCGCCATTGCTACACTACTAAAACTTAACGCCCCAACCCACGAGAGCCTGCTTTTCCCAACGAAGTTTCCCAAGGCGATAACCGCCATTGATCCGGCACAAACCAAAACAATCCGGAGGGTTATCTGAAACCACCTGGGCCTGAACTCGGGTTTCAGTTCCTCCGGCTTCTTGATCCGCGTTGGCTGACGTCGCCATTTGAAGGACCGGAAAATCAACCGCCATACAGGTTCTTGTCGTGTTTCTCGACAATCGATGCGAACCGGCGGGCAAAGCGTTCGTCGGCCTTCGCCTTCTTCTCCAGCACGTCGCGGGCAAAGACCATGTGGCTCTCATGCGCCTCCAGCATGTCCGCCATCTTCTGGTTGGTCGCGGTGCCGATGGCGGCCATAGCCGTCTGTGCCTCCTGGTCGGTCTTGACCCCGATCTCGTTGATCCGGTGCGCCACGTCCTGCTGCTGCGCCGTCTTCAGCGACTTCGACAGTGCATCGTACAAAACAACGCGCTGCGACGTGTCCGTCTGCAGCTTGTTGATCAGCACCATCTGCGTCGCCGCCTGGTTCTGTAGGCTGTCGACCCAGGACTTGCCCTTTTCGATATAGCGTTCCAGCGTCTGGCTCTTGGCCAACTTTACCTGCTCCTGCTGCACCATCTCGTTGTATTTCTGGTTCAACCCGGCCAGCTCGGTCTCAAGCTTGGTGCGCGCCGCTGCGTCCTGTTCGACGCTGATCTTGTTCTCCAGCTCGATGATCGCCGGATCCATCCCGAGGATCTCCGCCCGCAGGCTTTCCAGTTCCTGCACCGTGAACTCACGGTCGTCCAGCGTCGCGGTCAGGTTGCCCTCGACCTTGATCTTCTGCTCCTCCAGCATCGCCAGCTGCCCCTGCAGCAGCTTCACGATCACGTCCGACTTGGCGATCAGGTCCTGCAGCTTGTCGTCGATACTTGCGGTGCGCATCCGCTCCTGCCGCAGCGCCTCCGATCTGCCTCGGGAAAAGATGCCGACAAAGCTTTCCCAGCCGGTCTTCGACCGCATCTCGTCGAAATCCTTGGAAAAGGCGCTGGTCACATCGTCCAGGCCCATGATCAGCTCGGCGATATTGGCGTTCATCACCTCGGTATGGGCGTGCACATCTTCCAGCGTGGCATTTTCGATGTCGATGTCGGCGTTCTCGCCTGCCTCGACCTTGGCGCGCGCCGCCTCAATACGCGTCGTCAGCGCTTCGATTTCCTTCTGCGACTTGGCCACCTGTGCCTGCGACTCGCGCACCATGGCATCAAAATTCGCCATCAAACACTCCCTATTTCTTCAATCGTGGCACCGATATAGGCAATGTTAACTAGAAATATATCACCTCGGCCTGAAAATTCCCGCCTCAGTGTCGCAAATGCGCGGGCACAAGGGAAGTGGGCGCGACCCTTCGCCGGGAAAAACCGCGCCCCTTCATTTCTTCGACAAAGCCTCCCGCCGGAGGCGCGCCGACGCCGGTCTCAGCCGACCACGTTGAATTCCGGGCCGTAGGGGTAGCCGGTGATGTTCTCGGCCCCCTCCTCTGTCATCACCAGTATATCATGCTCGCGGTACCCGCCGGCCCCCGGCGCACCCTCGGGAATCGTCAGCATCGGCTCCAAGCTGATCACCATGCCCGGCTCCAGCACCGTGTCGATATCCTCGCGCAGCTCCAGCCCCGCCTCGCGGCCATAATAATGCGACAGCACGCCGAACGAATGGCCATAGCCAAAGGTGCGGTACTGCAGCAGATCGCGCTCGGCGAGGAAATCGTTGATCGCGTGGGTTACCTCGGCACAGCTCACCCCCGGTTTCAAAAGACTCATGCCGTATTCATGGGTGGCCACATTGGCCTCCCAGATCTTCAGGCTCTCCGCGTCCACCTCGCCTACAAAGAGGGTGCGCTCCAACGCGGTGTAATAGCCCGAAATCATCGGAAAAGTGTTCAGCGACAGGATGTCGCCGCGTTCCAGCACCCGCCCCGTTACCGGGTTGTGCGCCCCATCGGTGTTCAGCCCCGACTGGAACCAGACCCAGGTGTCGCGATATTCGGCATCCGGAAACCGTTTCGCGATCTCCAGTTCCATCGCGTCGCGCCCCGCCTTCGCCACGTCGATCTCGCGCGCACCGGCCTTGACCGCGTCGCGGATCGCGTAACCGCCCACATCCGCCACATTGGCCCCGGCCCGGATCAGCGCAATCTCCGCCAGCGACTTGTGCATCCGCTGCCGCATCGTGGTGGGCGCCAGATCGACCATGGTCAGCGGCTCCAGAAAATCCTCCAGCTTGTCGCGCTGCATCAGCGTCAGGTGATCGCCCTCGTACCCCACGATCCGCCCGGTCCCGATGACCGACTTGATCGCGCGCCAGAAATTGTCGCGCTGCCAGTCGGTATAGGTGATATTGTCGCAGAAACTGCGCCGCCACGGCTGGCCCGCATCGATCCCGGCGCTGATCGTCACCGCCTCGGTCTCGGTCACCAGCAACCCATAGGGTCGGCCAAACGCGCAGTAGAGGAAGCCGGAATAGTATGCGATGTTGTGCATCGAGGTGAAGACGGCGGCATTGACCCCCGCCTCCTCCATCCGCGCCCGCAGCCCCTTGATACGGGCCTGGTACTCGGTATCGGCAAACGGCAGCCGCGCCTTTTCGCCATTGTGAAAACGGTAGAACTCGGGGCGATCGGTTGAACTGGCGGTCATGATAGACCCTCCTTTTCAGAAAGGTCCCGGCGTTCAGGACAGACATCGGGCGCGCACGTCCGCGTGCGAGGCGACGCCATCGCCGGTACCCGCGCGGAAACTGGCCGTTTTGACCGTCTCGTGCAAGCCAGAACCGCACATCGCGCATTCCCCCTTTGCACCGGACAGCACAGACCCTACCTAGGCAGTGTACAATTCGTGAAGCCCGCTTTGCCTCACACGTTAAGTATATTGGGGAGGACCATCCATGCTCGACGCCACAACCGACCTCAAATCGCTTCTGAAGGACCCCAGCCTGCTGGAAACCCGCGCCTATATCGGCGGCCAGTGGACCGAGGGTGACGGCGGCGCCACCTTCGTTGTCACCAACCCCGCGCGCGGCGATGTCATCGCCCAGGTCGCCGACCTCTCCCGCGCCCAGATCGCCGGCGCCATCGACCAAGCCGAGGCCGCGCAAAAGGACTGGGCGAAATGGACCGGCAAGGAACGCGCCGCCTTGCTGCGCAAATGGTTCGACCTGATGATGGATAATGCCGACGACCTGGCCACCATCCTGACCGCCGAACAGGGCAAACCCCACGCCGAGGCCAAGGGCGAGATCGCCTATGGTGCCTCCTTTATCGAATTCTTCGGCGAAGAGGCGAAACGCGTCTACGGCGAAACCATCCCCGGCCACCAGCGTGACAAGCGCATCATGGTGATGAAACAGCCGATCGGCGTCGCCGCCTCGATCACGCCGTGGAACTTCCCCAACGCGATGATCACCCGCAAGGCCGCCCCGGCGCTGGCGGTGGGCTGCTCCTTCGTCGCCCGCCCGGCCGCCGAAACCCCGCTCTCGGCCATCGCCATGGGCGTACTGGCCGACCGCGCCGGCATCCCGGCTGGTGTCTTCAACGTGGTCCCCTCGTCGCGCTCTTCCGAGGTGGGCAAGGAATTCTGCGAAAACCCGGCGGTGCGCAAACTGACCTTCACCGGCTCGACCGAGGTCGGCCGCATCCTGCTGAAACAGGCCGCCGACCAGGTTATGAAATGCTCGATGGAACTGGGCGGCAACGCCCCCTTCATCGTCTTTGACGACGCCGATCTGGATGCCGCCGTCGAAGGCACCATGATGTGCAAGTTCCGCAACAACGGCCAGACCTGCGTCTGCGCCAACCGCATCTACGTGCAGGCCGGCGTCTATGAC
Source organism: Paracoccaceae bacterium (assembly GCA_041594355.1). Classification (GTDB taxonomy): domain Bacteria; phylum Pseudomonadota; class Alphaproteobacteria; order Rhodobacterales; family Rhodobacteraceae; genus JAIUZI01. The sequence continues at coordinate 5,124 of JBFHMM010000028.1, forward strand.
GAATTCGCCGCCAAGCTGAAGGTCGCGGTTGAAAACCTCAACGTTGGCGACGGGCTTACCGAGGGTGTCACCACCGGACCGCTGATCAACCAGGCCGCCGTCGACAAGGTGCTCGAACACCTTGGCGACGTCACCGCCAAGGGCGGCACGGTGCTCACGGGCGGCAAACGCCACGACCTCGGCGGCACGTTCTTCGAGCCCACCGTAGTCACCGGCGTCACCCAGGACATGGCCGTCGCAAAGGAAGAAACCTTTGGCCCCCTCGCGCCGCTCTTCAAATTCGAAGACGTCGACGAGGTCATCGCCATGGCCAATGACACCATCTTTGGCCTCGCCGCCTATTTCTATGCCAAAGATCTCAGCCGCGTGTACAAGGTCGCCGAAGAACTGGAATATGGCATCGTCGGCGTCAACACCGGCATCATCTCGACCGAACTCGGCCCCTTCGGCGGCGTCAAGCAGTCGGGCTTGGGCCGCGAAGGCAGCCACCACGGCATCGAGGATTACCTCGAAATGAAATACGTCTGCTTGTCGGTCTGACCAATCCGGCACGCAAGGGCACATGCGGGGGGCGACACCGCCCCCTTTTCATCTCTTTGCGAATACTCCCGCCGGAGGCCATGCCGCAAAGAGGGCCCGCAGGGCCTGATGCGCGGCATTCCCCCCGAGATCCATACCTACGGAACGAAAAGGCCCGGGGGCGCATCCCCCGGGCCTTCGCATGTCTGTCGCCAGTCAGACCGGCAGCGGATCAGTTGACCGCCTTGGCGTCCACGACATCGGTCTCCGATGCCGCGCTGCTTGAGGCGATCTCGATCCGGCGCGGTTTCAGCGCCTCGGGAATTTCCCGCTTCAGGTCCACGTGCAGCATCCCGTTTTCATGTGTGGCACCGGTGACCCGCACGTGATCGGCCAGCGTGAACCGGCGCTCAAAGGCGCGCGTGGCGATACCGCGATGCAGGTAGGTGCGCGCTTCGCCCTCTTCCTCGGCCTTCCGCGCCGACACGATCAACGCGTTCTCACGCAACTCGACCGACAGGTCGCTGTCGGAAAAACCCGCGACCGCAATCGAAATCCGATAGCTGTCGGCGGCGGTTTTCTCGATGTTGTAGGGGGGATAGCTGGGCTGGCTGACGTCATTGGCCAGAACCCGGTCCATCAGATCCGCGATCTGGTCAAAACCGACACTGGCGCGGTGCAGCGGGGCAAAATCTAAATTACGCATGGGTCATGATCCTCATCTTTTGAGCGATTGACAGCGGCCCTCCTATGCGGACGGGCCAGGTTTCACGTACCGGGCCCCTGGATCGGCAACCCGGTACAGCTCAGATGGGATGGCAAAAAGCCGGTTTCAACCCCCGCCGGGGCGAACAAATTTGGCGCCCGCCGCGCCGCGCGCGCCCGCTGATGTCACCCCATGGTTTCCTGCCAGCGGCGCCTTGAGAAACCGCGCGTCCGACGCCAGCTCCGCCCGCAGCAGATCCAGCGGTTCGTTCAGCTCGGTACCCAGCGCCACCCGGCGCCCGCGCACCTCGGCCTTGGCCGACACAACCGACACGATCCGCGGCATATCCCCCTCAAAGGAAAAGATCGGCGCGCCGGAAGAGCCGTAGTCCACGTCGCAGGACATTACCAGAATACCCTCCTGCCGCGCCATCACGCCGCAAACCTCCTGCAACGCCGGAGCATCGGCCCGGTCCTTGGCATAAGACACCACACCGATCTGCTCGCCCTTGCGGGGCCGGTCCGCGGTTTCAAACGGAACAACGGTGGTATTGCGAATGGGCCGCTGCAACTGCAGCAGCGCCACGTCGTTGCGCACCCGCGCCGAGGTGACCTCGCCGTCATAGACATAGCCCGGATGCACGACAGCCCGTTTGACATAACGGTAAGCCGACGCCCGCCCGCTCCGGAACCCGGCCAGAAACTCCAGCCGCTCGGGGCGGATCCGCGCCTTCGTTCCCTTGTCGAACAGGCAATGCGCCGCCGTCAGCACCAGGTCCGGCGCGATCAGTGCCCCGGTGCAGAACCCGACCCCGTCAATATCCAGCCGTCCGACCGCGTCCCACTGCCGGCCCGCATCCGTGGTATCAAGGCTCCTCAGCCTGCTGTCCTCGGCCAGTGCCAGCACCGGCAGACATGCCATCACCAAACCCGTCAGCCACTGTCGCATTTGCCCCTCCTTCACGGATGCCACCCGTTCGGGGTAACCGCCCGGTAGGGCGAAATTACGGCAAATGCCGGGCATCAGCCGGTCAGCTTGGGCACCCCGGGCTCCGCCCCGCGATCCAGCGCCGGCGGCTTCGGCCCGCCCGTCGCCCAGTCCAGCAATTCGACCGTATGCACAACCGGGATACCGGTGCCGCCGCCGATCTGCACCATGCAGCCGATGTTGCCGGCCGCGATGATATCCGGCGCTTTCGCCTCTAGCGTCCGCACCTTGCGCGCCTTCAGCTGCGCCGAGATCTCCGGCTGCATCAGGTTATAGGTCCCGGCCGAGCCACAGCACAGGTGGCTGTCGGCGGGTTCCACCACCGTGAACCCCGCCCGTTTCAGCAGGTCCTTGGGATCAGTCTTGATCTTTTGCCCGTGCTGCAGCGAACAGGCCGCGTGGTAGGCCACGCACACCCCCTTGTCGCCGCTGTCGGGCAGGTCCAGCCGGACCAGCACTTCGCTTATGTCCGCCGCAATCTCCGATACCCGCGCCGCGTCCGCCGCCAGCGGCTCATTGCGGAACATATGTCCATAGTCCTTCACCGTGGTGCCGCAACCGCTGGTGTTTATGACAATGGCGTCCAGACCGTTGCCATCCATCTCCCGCGCCCAGGCGCGAATGTTCTTCGCCGCCGTGGCATGGCTTTCCCGCGTCTTGCCCATGTGGTGGGTCAGCGCCCCGCAACAGCCCGCGCCCTCGGCCACCACCACCTCGCAGCCCAGCCGCGTCAGCAGCCGGATGGTGGCGTCGTTGATATCGGTGTTCAGCGCCTTCTGCGCGCAGCCCGTCATCAGCGCCACCCGCATCCGCGCCGGCGCCTGTGGCGCAAAGCTTTGCGGATCGTCGTTGCGGCTCACCGGTGGGATGCGGCTTGGCGCCATCTCCAGCATCGCCCGCAGCCGCGCATCCGGCATCAGCCGGGCAAAGGGCCGCCCGATCTTGGCCCCCAGCAACGCCAGCCGGAACCGCGTCGGATAGGGCAGGATGCGCGCCAGGATCCAGCGCAACGCGCGGTCCGAAAACGGACGGCGATAATTTTCCTCGATGTACTCCCGCGCATGATCGACCAGATGCATGTAATGCACCCCCGACGGACAGGTCGTCATGCAGGCCAGGCAGCTCAGGCAACGGTCCACGTGCTTGACCGTCTTTTCATCCGGCACCCGCTCTTTTTCCAGCATGTCCTTGATCAGGTAGATCCGCCCGCGCGGGCTATCCAACTCATCGCCCAGCACCTGGTAGGTCGGACAGGTCGCGGTGCAAAAGCCGCAATGCACACAGGCCCGCAGGATTTCGTTGGCCCGCGCCGTGCCCGGATCGCGCAACTGGTCTTCGGTGAAAGTTGTCTGCATCGGTTACGCCTCCTGCGGGCTGCGCATCAGCCCGGGGTTCAGAATGCCGCGCGGATCGAACCGCGCCCGCAACCCCTCCGAAATTCGCCGCAGCGGCTCCGGCTCCGGCTGGAACATGCCCAGCCGCGCTCGCGTGATCTCCGACGCCCGCACCAGCGTCGCATGTCCCGCGACACCGCCCATCCGCGCCCGCAGGTCGGTGCCCTCCGTCACCAGCGCCCAGATCAGCCCGCCGCCCCAATCGTAAAGCAGCCGCTCCGCCCGCAGCCGCGCCGCCACCTCAGGCGCATCAGTGGGTTTCACCGAAAGCCGCCAGACATCGCCCGGGACCCCGTGAAACGGCGCCACGTCGCGCAGCGCGTCCCAGATCGCCACCGACCCCGCCGCCGCGCTCTCCACATTCACCTCGCCAAAAGGCGCAAGGACCTCTTCCAGCCGTGCCGCCCTGTAGGAAACAGAACTCTCGAACCCCTCGATGCGAATACGCACCCCGGCCTCCGGGTCGAACGCCGCGCCGCTCACCTCGAAGGGCGATCCCAGCGCCGTCGCCATCGACTTCACCGCGCCCGTGGCATCCGCCGTGGCCACTGTCAGCGTCGCCTCGCTCTCGGGCCGCGGCAGCACCTTCAAGGCCACCTCGGTCAGGATGCCCAGCGTGCCCCAGCTGCCCGCCATCAGCTTGACCAGGTCATAGCCGGTGACATTCTTCATCACCCGCCCACCATTGCGCACCACCTGGCCCGCGCCATCGACAAACCGCACCCCCAACAGGAAATCCCGACAGGCCCCCGCCTGCACCCGGCGCGGCCCGCTGATGTTGCCCGCCACCACGCCGCCGATGGTCGGCTCGCCCGTGGTGCCCAGCAGCCCGCGATGGTCCATCGGCTCGAACGCCAGCCGCTGGTTTTCGGCGGCCAGCGCCGCCTCGACCTCGGTTACCGGCGTTCCGGCCCGCACCACCAGCGTCAGCGCGCCGGGCTCATAGAGCTTCACACCGGTGATCCCGGAGATACCCAGCACCGAACCGGCACCGCCCAGCCCCCGCGTGCCCCCACCCCGGACCCAAAGAGACCCCTCCGCCCCGGCCACCATCTCGACCAGCTCGGCTTCGCTTTTCGGCGTCATCATTTTCATCTCTTTCCAAATACTCCGGGGGTTGCCATTTGTTGCGCCATTGGTTCGAGCGACCACCGGCCGTTGGCCAGTTTCAGGCCGCTTGTTTCGGCGCGCGCCGCGACTCCGACACGGACAGTGGAAACACCTTGGCAGGGTTCAGCAGCCACGCAGGGTCGAACACATCCTTCACCGCCATTTGCGCCTCCAGATCAACCGCCCCATACTGGTGCAGCATCAGGTCCCGCTTCTCGATGCCGACGCCATGTTCTCCCGTCAGGCAGCCTCCCGCCTCGACGCAAAGCTTCAGGATCTCGGCACCGAAGGCCTCGCAGGTTTCCAACTGCCCCGGCGTATTGGCATCGAACAGGATCAGCGGGTGCATGTTGCCGTCGCCGGCGTGAAATACATTGGCCACCTCCAGCCCGAACTCCTTCGACATCTCGCCAATCCGGCGCAGCACCATAGGCAGCGACGACACCGGGATGGTGCCGTCGAGGCACATGTAGTCGTTGATCTGTCCCATCGCTCCAAAGGCCGATTTGCGCCCCAGCCAGATCCGCCCGGCCTCCTCCGCATCGGCTGCCTCGCGCAGCTCCACCGGGTTGTGTTTCGCCGCGATCTGCTTGATCAGACCCAGCTGCATGTCGATCTCGGCCTCCGATCCCTCGACCTCGACGATCAAAAGCGCCTCGCACATCGGGTATCCCGCGTGGGCAAAAGCCTCGCAGGCCTCAATACAGGGGCGGTCCATAAACTCGATCGCCACCGGCAACACGCCCGCCTTGATGATGTCGGTCACCACCTGCCCCGCTACCTCGCTGCTGTCGTATCCCATCAGCACGGGCCGCGCACCTTCGGGCTTGCGCAGGATGCGCAGCGTGGCCTCGGTCACCACCGCCAATTGCCCTTCGGACCCACAGATCACCCCCAACAGGTCCAAACCGCCCGCGTCCAGATGCGCGCCGCCGATCTCGACGACCGTGCCGTCCGTCATCACCGCCGTCACGCCCATCAGGTTGTTGGTGGTCACCCCGTATTTCAGGCAATGCGCCCCGCCCGAATTCATCGCAATATTGCCCGCGATGGCGCAGGCCAACTGGCTGGACGGGTCCGGTGCGTAAAAGAAATCCTCTTCCTCCACCGCGCCGGTCACGCTGAGGTTGGTGCGCCCGGTCTGCACCCGGATGAACCGGTTGTCGTAATCGGTTTCCAGCACTTCGTTCATCCGCGCCACGCCCAGGATCACGCTGTCGGCGGTGGGCAGCGCCCCGCCAGCCAGAGAGGTGCCTGCCCCGCGCGGCACCACCGGCACACCTTCCTCGTGGCAGATGCGCAAGACATCCGAGACCTCCCGCGTCGAAGACGGCAACACCGCCAGCAGCGGCGGGCATTTATAGGCGGTTAGCGCATCGCACTCATAGGCCCGCGTCTCCGCCTCGTCATGAATGACGGCCTCCTTCGGCAGGACCTGTTTCAGACGGGTCACCAACCGATCCTTCAGCGATAGCACAACCGGATTTGGGCGCGGCATTTCCATGAGACATCCTCCATTTGGTAAAAATTTATTACCAATTTTCACGGCTGGCAAGTTCTTACTCTTGTCCATAGTGTCACATCCATGACCTGGAGTGACCGCATTTCCCTGTTTAGCATGTTCGACTACGGCGCGCTTGCCCTTCTGGTGCTGAGCTGGCTTTGGATCGGCTGGCGGATCGAGAACCCGGCACCAAGCCGCCCCTCGGTCTCGGTGCTGATGAGCGATTTCCGCCGCGCCTGGATGAAACAGATGGTCACCCGCCAGCCGCGGATGTTCGACGCGCAGCTGGTCAGCAACCTGCGCCAGGGCACCGCCTTCTTCGCCTCCGCCTCGATGATCGCCATCGGCGGCGGACTGGCCCTGATCGGCAATACCGAGGAACTCGCGGGCGTGGCCAAGGACCTGACGCTCTCCAACGCCCCCGCCATCGTCTGGGAAATCAAGCTTGTGGTGGTGCTGGTGTTTCTCGCCAACGCCTTTCTCAAATTTGTCTGGGCGCACCGCCTGTTCGGCTATTGCTCGGTGCTGATGGCCGCCGTGCCCAATGACCCCGACACCGAACTGGCTTATCCCCGCGCCGCCCAGGCCGCCGAACTCAACATCACCGCCGGGCGCAGCTTCAACCGGGCCATGCGGGCGACCTATTTCGCGCTGGCCGCAGCCGCGTGGATCTTTGGCGCCTTAGCGCTGCTTCTGGCCACCGCCATCACCGTCGCCATGCTCTACCGGCGCGAATTCGCCTCGCAATCGCGCGATATCCTGCTGAAAATCCCGCCGGACACGCAACCGTGAGCCCGCGAGGGCCCCGTCGCCGCTATTGTGACGCCATGTTGCGTTTCCTGATACCCGCTCTTCTGCCCATGCCCGCTTTGTCCGTTATGGCCGCCCCGCGTGCCCTGGCCGATCCGCCGGTGATCGAACAGGTGACTGCCCAGCGCACTGCCGGATCGTGGCGTTTCGACGTGACGCTCAGCCATCCCGACACCGGCTGGGACCACTACGCCGACAGCTGGAGCGTACTGGATTTGGACGGCACCGAACTGGGCCTGCGCGTGCTGGCGCACCCGCACGTCAGCGAACAGCCCTTCACCCGCTCTCTCAGCGGCGCCGCGATTCCGCGCGGCACGACAAGGGTCCAGATACAGGCCCGCTGCCTGCAGGACGGCTGGGGCACACCGGTCACGGTCGATCTGCCTTAGGTGTCGCCGACCGCTCGACGCGGGACAGCGTAAAACCTCCGGCGTGCCGCGACGGAGCGCCCGGCTCAGCCGCGCCCGATGTACGGCATGGAGCTGGCCATCACTGTCATGAACTGAACATTGGCCTCCAGCGGCAGCCTCGCCATATGCAGCACCGAACTGGCCACATGCGCCACATCCATCACCGGTTCCGCCGCGATGGAGCCATCGGCCTGCGGCACTCCCTTGGTCATCTTATCGGCCATGTCGGTCAGCGCATTACCGATGTCGATCTGGCCACAGGCAATGGCATAGGGCCGCCCGTCCAATGAAATCGACCGCGTCAGACCGGTGATCGCATGTTTCGACGCGGTATAGGCCACAGACCCCCAACGCGGAACATAGGCCGACACCGACCCGTTGTTGATGATGCGCCCGCCTTTGGGGTCCTGCGCCTTCATTCGGGCAAAGGCGGCGCGCGCGCAGATGAACGACCCGGTCAGGTTGATGTCGATCAGCTGCCGCCAGTCCTTCACGTTGATCTCGTCGATGGTCGAACCCGGCAGCGACACGCCCGCGTTATTGAAAAGAACGTCGATGCGGCCCCATTCCGCAAACGCCCTGTCAAAGGCCGCGTCCACCGCCGCCTCGTCGGTCACGTCGCAGGGCAGCGCCAGCGCCCGGTCGTGGCCGGCGGCGATCTCCTCCAGCGGCGCGGCGGTGCGCCCCACCAGCCCGACCTGCCAGCCCGCCTCCAGAAACGCCTGCGCGCAGGCATTGCCAATGCCCCGGCCCGCGCCGGTGATGATGATAGAGCTCATGATCCTGTCCTCCCCGGGACCCTGTCAGTGATTGTCGCGCGGCAAGTCGGCCGCGACCTTTTGATAGGCGGTCGCCAGTTCCAGACACCCCCCCGCGGCCAGTTGCCCGACGTGGGTGCGATAGATTTCCTGCCACGGGGTCTGGTGGTGCAGCTCGGGCGGCGTCCAGTCCGCCTGCCGCTCCGACCACTCGGCCGCGTCTACCAAAGCGTTCATCGTGGACGCGTTCAGATCCAGCCGCACCCGGTCACCGGTCCGCAAGAAGGCCAGTCCACCCCCGACCACCGCCTCGGGCGAGGCATTCAGGATCGACGGGCTTTCCGAGGTGCCCGACTGCCGCCCGTCGCCCACCGTCGGCAGGTGATTGATACCCGCCTTGATCAGCGCGCCGGGCGGCTGCATGTTCACCACTTCCGCGGAGCCGGGATAGCCGACACAGCCGACGCCGCGAATGAACAGGATGCAATTCTCGTCGATCCCCAGCGCCGGGTCGTTGATACGGTCGTGGTAATCCTCGGGGCCCTCGAACACGATGGCGCGGGCCTCGTAGACCCCCTCGTTGCCGGGATCGGACAGGAACCGCTTGCGGAAATCCTCCGAGATCACGCTGGTCTTCATCAGCGCTGAATCGAACAGGTTGCCCGACAGCACCTTGAACCCCGCGTTGTCGCGCATCGGCGCGTCACACGACAGGATCACCGCGCTGTCCCGGCTGCGATGACCGTTCAGGTTCTCGCCCATGGTCTTGCCCGTCGCGGTCCTGGCCTGCTCGTGCAGATGCCCGGCGCGCGCCAGCTCGCCCATCACGGCGGGCACCCCGCCCGCGCGAAAGAAGCTTTCGCCCAGATATTCGCCCGCCGGCTGCATGTTCACCAGCAGCGGCTTGTCATAGCCGACCGTTTCCCAGTCCTTTACGTGCAGCTCCACCCCCGCGTGGCGCGCGACCGCCTGCAGATGCGGCGGCGCGTTGGTGGACCCGCCGATGGCGGTATTCACGATGATCGCGTTTTCAAAGGCCTCGCGCGTCAGAATGTCGGACGGCTTCAGATCCTCGTACACCATATCCACGATCCGTTTGCCGGTCTCATAGGCCATGCCCATCCGCTCGCGGAACGGGGCCGGGATCGCCGCGTTGCCGGTCAGGGTCATACCCAGCGCCTCGGCCATGGCGTTCATCGTGCTGGCGGTGCCCATGGTGTTGCAATGGCCCAGTGACGGGGCGGAAGCGCAGATGCGGCTGATAAACTCCTCGTAGTCGATCTTGCCTTCGGCCAGCAGGCGGCGGCTCTCCCAGACAATGGTGCCAGAGCCCGCCCGCTTGCCCTGCCACCACCCATCCAGCATCGGCCCGCCGTTTAGCGCGATGGCCGGTAGATCGGCGGTGGCCGCGCCCATCAGCATCGCCGGCGTGGTCTTGTCACAGCCGGTGGTCAGAACCACCCCGTCGATAGGATAGCCATGCAGAACCTCCACCAGCCCCAGATAGCTCAGGTTGCGGTCGAGCGCGGCGGTGGGCCGCTTGCCGGTTTCCTGGATCGGATGCACCGGGAATTCCATCGGAATGCCACCCGCCTCCCGGATACCGGCCTTGATCCGGTCCATCAGGAACACGTGGATTTTGTTGCACGGGGCCAGGTCACTGCCAGTCTGCGCGATACCGATGACAGGCCGTTCGCTTTGCAGCTCCTCGCGGGTGAATGTCTGGTTCTGGTAGCGTTCGATATACAGGGCCGTCATGCCCGGGTTGTTCGGATTGTCGAACCATTCCTGTGACCGGAAGCGCTTACCAGCGCGTGTGTTTGCCATTGGCTGTCCTCTCTCTTGCGCAGCCAGACCGGTGATCTGGCACAGACGACTCCAAACCTGTTGCAGCTTCGACATTTGGTATACCAAATGCAAGGGCTATTCTCGGACAGCCCGGAAACCGGACGTTTGGAGGGGTTTGACATGCACATTTGGTGATTTGCGGCGGGGCTGGCTGCCGGGCTGCTGCTGGCTGTCCCGGCAATGGCCGACGTCGACCTCACGGCGGTGGAAACCTTCATCGACCAGCGCGCCGAGGCGGGCACATCAACCGAATGCCTCGCGCTGTCGCATTCTGAATGCCGCGCCTTCCCCAAAGACGCCCCCCGCCGCCACCTTCTGCTTCAAACAAGCGCACGACCGCTGGTCCGAGGCCACCCCCTGCCGGCGACACCTTCAACACACAGCATGCTACGCGCGCCGCCTGCTGGGATCCGACTGGTCGGTAGGCAACGGCAGCTGCATCGGCGACGATGCCAACTCGGCCGAGATGACGGCCTTTTTGGCCGAACCGGGAATCGACACCGGCGCGCTCCGCGTGATCCCGAACCGCACCGTCGGCCTCTACATGACCAGCGTCGACTACGGCGAACGCAGCTTTTCCTATTGGGGCGGGCAATCCGCAGCACGCTGCCTGGCCGAAGTGCCGACTGGCTGGCGCAACTGCTGGCCGGGTGCGACATCATCCATTTTTCCGGCATAACGCTGGCCATTCCGCCCCAGACAGCCGCCACGCGCTTTGTGCCGGTTGGCGCGGGCATGGGCGGCCGGGGAAACCGCCGCCTTCGACACCAACCTGCGCCCCCGGCTGTGACAGAGCCCGCAGGCCATGCGCGAGGGACTGCAGCTGGGCACCTCGGTCACGGATATGGTGCTGCCCCCGTTTGACGCAGAGACCCTCCTGTTCGGAGATGCCCCCCGACGACACCGTCGCCCGCGACCGAACCGTCGGAGCGGCGCCCGACCCGACCGTGATCACACCTTCCTCAACCCGCAGACCTCCTACAGTACGCAAAAGGCCATCGGCGAACTGCTGGTAAACAACTACAGCCGCAAGGACATGATCGACGGGCGCAGCTTCCGGCTGCCGACGATCTCGGTCCGCCCCGGCTAACCGAACCGTGCGGCCTTTAGCTTCATGTCGTCAATCCTGCGCGGGCCGCTGAACGGACAGGAAGCGATCTGTCCGGTGGGCCCCGAGCTCCTGCATTGGTACCTGTCACCACGCCGCTGCGTCGAGAACCTGAACACCAGGATGGAATGGCAGGCCGAAGACCTCGGCTTGAACCGATGCATGATGATGTCCGGCCGGATGCGGTCGATCGCGCAGGTGATACAGGCGATGACGGCTGTCGCCGAACCGGAACCGGCCAAGCTGATCCGCTGAGAGCGGCAGGCAGACATCCAGCGCATCGCCAACGGCTGGCGGTTCGACCTGAGGCCCGAAAAGTCGGTCAAGCTGGGCCTGAAAGCCGGCGACAGATTCGAAGTCAATATCCGGTACTATCTGGAAGACGACCAGCCCCACGCGTGACGCCGGCCCCATTATTGTCGGCCCCGGAAATTTTTCAAAAATTCCGGCAAAAATTCTTTCAAAGAATTTTCCCGCGCTTCAATTCACCGGGGTCAGCAAAGCGCTGCCCGACAGGAAGGCCGCGATGTTGTCGCGTTGCAGTTTGGCCATCGCCGCGCGGGTCTCCACCGTGCCGGACCCCTGGTGCGGCTGAATCACCACGTTGGGCAGGTCATAGAACCGCGGGTCGATCTTCGGTTCGTTCAGAAAGACATCCAGCCCGGCCCCGGCCAGCTTGCCAGTGGACAGGGCCTGAATCAGCGATTCCTCATCCACCGTGGTCCCGCGCGAGATGTTGATCAGTACACCGCGCGGACCCAGCGCCGAAATCACCTCGGCGGACACATGGCCCGCCGTTTCCGCCCCGCCAACCAGGGCGATGATCAGGTAATCGACCGCCTCCGCCAGCGATACCGGATCGGAATGATAGGTCCAGCCCGGCGTCTCCTTTTCACGGCGCGACGTGTAGTGGATGTCCATCTTGAACCCGGCCAGGCGGTCGGCAATCTCGCGCCCGATGCGGCCCAGCCCGACAATCCCGGCCCGGCCGCCACTGACCTTGCGATTCAGTGGGTATTCACCGTTTTCCGCCCAGAGCCCCGACCGCGCCCAGTCCGACGCTTGAGCCATCTCGCGTCCCTGCATCAGCAGCATGGCCACTGCCAGATCGGCCACATCGTCGTTCAGCACGTCGGGGGTGTTGGTGACCCGAACGTTCCGCGCGCTGGCGGCCGCCACATCGATGGCGTCATAGCCGACACCGAAATTGGCGATCAGCCCGAGGTTCGGCAGCAGGTTCATTTCCGCCGCGCCGAACGGATGATGCCCCTTGAAGGCCACCGCCACGATCTTGTCCCGGGTTTCCTGGTCCAGCCCGGCAATACCCGCCCGCCCGACAAGAAAACGCGCGCCAAAGGCGTTGGCCAGCGCCGCCTCGTCGGCGTCGGAATAGCTGCCGATCGTCAAAACGCATTCCGTGGATGTCATGGGGCTGTCCCTCCTGTCGCCGACCCGCCGACGCCAGGTCATTTGGCATACCAAATCACCTAGGGCCCATCACGCTCCGCTGTCAATGCCCGCACCGTCAATCCGCGAACCGGTACCGGTGCAACGCCGCACCGTTTTCGCGCAACCAGCTGCGGGGGGCCTGATACGGGCCATAGAGCCGCTCGAGCTGGGACCAGAACGCCGCCGAATGGTTCATCTCGGCAAGGTGTGCCACCTCGTGGGCGGCCACGTATCGCAGCACTTCGGGCGGGGCGAGAATCAGCCGCCAAGAATACATCAGCCCACCCTGCGACGAACAGCTACCCCAGCGCGACCGAGTGTCCCTTAGGGTGATCCGGCTGTAAGGCCGGCCCAGCGCCTGCGCATAGGCGTCAGAGGCCGCAACCAGCCGGTCCCGCGCCAGATCGCGCAGCCAGGCCCGCACCCGCCGCCCCGCCGCGCCCGGCGGCACCGCCAGTCCTCCGTCCTGCAACCGCACCCCGCGACCGCCCCCCGGCACCACCCGCAGCACAACGCCCTCGACCGGAATTTCCGCCCCGATATCAACGCGGACGTCCTCGGACCGCGATTGCAGGTGGCCACGGATCCAGCCTTCCTTTTCACGGGCAAAGGCTAGCGCCTCTGCCTCGGGCACTCCTCTGGGCAGCGTCAGCGTGACCCGCCCGTCCAGCTGCGACACCCGCAGGCTGATACGCCGCGCGCGCGGCGACCGGCGCAGGATCACCGGAACCGGAGGATCTCCGGGCAGACTATGACCGGTCAAGACCCGCCTCCCATTTGCGCAAAGGCTTTGACAGTGGTTTGCTCCTATGGCAAGTGCGCTGAATCGTCGACAAGACTCAGCAGATATCAAGGGGATTTCACATGCCCAAGGAAGAATGGGGCGTCAAACGCCTTTGCCCGACCACCGGCAAACGGTTTTACGACCTGAACAAGAACCCGATCGTCAGCCCCTACACGGGCGAGATCGTGGAATTCGACAGCGGCAAGAGCCGGATGATCGCGGCTGACGCCGAAGACGCGGCCACGGCCAAGGCCAAGAAAACCGCCGTGGACGAGGATGATGTCGTCCTGGACGACGATGATTCGCTCGACGTCGATCTGGGCGATGACGTCCTGGAAGACGACGATGACGATGACAGCGTCTCGCTGGACGAAATCGCCGACGTCGCCAGCGACGACGACTGAACTCGGACAGGCGCCGCAACCCTGCGGCGCCAAATCCGAAATTGCCGGTCCCCGGCATCATAGGCCAAATTCACCTCGGGGGATGCGTTTTTTGTCTTGAACTCTCCGCCGCCGTTCCATAAACGACGCGAGTGTTCACGGCGGAGACCGGAACACAAGGCGGGGCCTTAGCTCAGTTGGGAGAGCGCTTGCATGGCATGCAAGAGGTCAGGGGTTCGACTCCCCTAGGCTCCACCATCCCCCTCAAGATCGACACGCAGGATCGGCCTGATCGCCGCGCACCATAGCGGCGCGACATTCAGGTGTGACGCACGCTGACCGGATTCGCCCCCCGGTGGGCGATACCGCGCGTGATCGGTTTGACCACGCCTCATAGGCGAACAGCCGCACCCGTTTTCGCCATTGACTTGCGTCCGGTGGAGCCGACGCCGATACACGTCCTGTGCCCCGTTGCGAAGGGACGCAAAAGAGGCCGAACACAAACCTGATTTCCGGTCTTGGCGGCTCTGCGGGCTACGGCGAAATCACCTTGCCGCGTGGCGGTAACAACTGTTTGTACGTCGATGTCTCAGCTGTTTTTGAACGTGGGCTAAATTTCAATGGCTATGACCACGGTTCTTCTGTCCGGGTTCATACAGATGGGCATATCCGGTTCAATAGCCAAGATCCTTGGCACTACCCTTGGATTGCCCCTTTCTGGATGGATCTCGATACAACCGCACGGGGCTCCGACTCCTGGTCCGGGCGAGTGCATGTCGATGTCGATGAAACAACCGAGACCGTGACATTCACGTGGGATCGGGTCGGACGTTCACCAGTGGACGGATCGGTTCCATTCAGCTTCCAGCTACAGTTGACGGATCTGGGCAACACGGGGGTAGGTATCACCTTTCGCTATGGCGACATGGAGCTAGACACTTTCGCGGACAGCGCAACAATTGGCTTTGCTGTGTTGTATTATCGATACCACACCGACTATCCCGGGCCGCGGGGGTACTACGCTGAAACTTCGACTTTTCTGGAAGACACAGCCGTGCCAGCGGATTTTGACACCACACCGGGAAACACCGGGATCCCCGGCGTATGGGAATATGTGCGTGGAGACCCAACGATAACCGGAACGCCTGATGATGACGTTTTTACGGGAAGCAACCGGAACGACGAAATTTTGGGCTTGGACGGCGACGATACGATTTACGGCCTGCGTGGCGACGACCGTTTGGCTGGCGGTGCAGGGGACGACGCTCTGTTTGGTGCTGGTGGCGATGATATTCTGGTCGGTGGCGCCGGGGCGGATCGGCTAAATGGCGGCGCCGGGAACGATACGGTGGATTACAGCGCCAGCGACGCCAGCGATGGAGCCATTCTGGTGGTGGATCTCGCTGATCGCGACCGCAACACCGGCGACGCGGCCGGAGATATTTTCGTCTGGATCGAAAACCTGATCGGCGGACCCGAAGGCGAAAACAACCTGTCCGGCGATGGCGGCGACACCACGATCCGGGGTCTGGGTGAGAATGACACCATTGCCGGTCGTGACGGTGATGACGTTCTGTACGGCAACAGCGGCAATGACCTGCTTGATGGCGGGATCGGCGATGACACACTCGCTGGTGGGCTCGGTTCGGACGTGATGCGGGGCGGCGCGGGTGCGGACAGTCTCACCGGTCGGGATGGCTATGACACGCTCGACGGCGGTGCTGGCAACGAAAGCCTGTTTGGCAACGTCGGAAATGACACCCTCTTGGGCGGGTTGGGAACGGCTACCTTGAAGGAGGCTTTGGTGCCGACAACCTACGCGGGCAGGACGGCGATGACATGATCCTCGGCCAGAATGGTTTTGACACCCTGTCGGGCGGAGCGGGCGACGATCTGCCGCACGGCAATAATGGCAATCGGCGGCACCGGCGCCGATGTGCTGTTTGGCGGCTACGGGCACGACCGGCTCGACGGCGGCGCTGGCAATGACCGGCTCGAAGGGTCGAGCGGTTTTGACCAATTGGATGGCGGCGATGGGAAGGATACCCTGTTCGGAGACGCGGGCGACCACCGTTTGTCCGGAGGAGAGGACAACGACACCCTGACCGGCGGCATCGGAGCGGACACCTTCGTGTTCGAGGCTGGCACCGACCGGATCGAGGTTTTCCAGTTCCGGTTCGATGCGATCGAGGTCGACCTGGCGTTGGTCGGCGGCAGCTAGCCGAGCCCCGCCGAGCTGGCGTCACTGGCGTCGGTGGTTGAGGCCGATACCATCTTTGACTTCGGCGGCGGCAACACCCTGACCATAGCCGGGGCGACAGATGTCGACGCGCTGAGCTCCGCTATCGGTTTTTTCTGAACACCTTCCTTGACCATCCGGACCTAAGCCCCATCAGGTCTTTGATCGAGACCGGGTCAGTCGCGGGGCGCGCGCACCTTTGTTTTCCGCCGCCTTACGCCGGTGTCCGCGCCGGTTGCCGCCATTGCATCGGCGCCTCCGGCTCCACCGCCGCTCGCAGCAGATCCAGCACCCGGCCATGGTCCGGCGACTTTGAACACACCGGGTCCGTGGCGCCCGCATCGCCGACGATGGCCAGCGCCTGGCATCGGCAACCGCCAAAGTCGATCTCCTTGCGCTCGCAGCTTTGGCAGGTGTCGGGCAGCCAGTCGGTGCCGCGATAGGCGTTGAAGGCATCGCCGTTGTACCAGATCTCCGACAACGTATGATCACGCACCGACTGAAACCGCAGATGCGGAATGGTTTGCGCCGCATGGCAGGGCAAAACCGTGCCATCGGGGATCACGTTCAGCCCGGCGGATCCCCAGCCGCCCATGCAGGCCTTGGGATAGTCCGCATAGTAATCCGGCGGCACGAAGTCAAAGGCCAGCGTCCCGCGCAGCCGCGCCTCGGCCTCGGCCACGATGCGCTTGGCCGCCTCGGTCTGTTCGCGGGTCGGCAACAGCTGCGACCGGTTATCCGCCGCCCAGCCGTGAAACTGGACACAGGCAACCTCGAGCCGGCGCGCGCCCAGATCCACCGCCATTTCGATGGTGCGTTCCAGATCGTCGAGGTTGTGCCGGTGCATGACCGCATTCAGCGTCAGGGGAATGCCGCGTTCGCGGATCTCGGCGGCAACCTTCATCTTGCGGTCGAACCCGCCCTTGTAGCCGCCGATCCAGTCGGCAAGATCCGCATTCGTCCCCTGCAGGGACAGCTGGATATGGTCCATACCAGCCGCCTCCAGCGCGTCCAGCCGTTTCGGCGTCAGCCCGATACCGCTGGTGATCAGGTTGGTATACAGCCCTGCATCATGCGCGCCCTGCATCAGATCGACGATATCGCTGCGCGAGGCGGGCTCGCCGCCCGACAGGTGCAGTTGCAGCACACCCATGTCGGCGGCCTGACGGAACACATCCACCCAGGCTGCGGTGTCCAACTCGTCCTCGCGGCCCAGCAGGTCGGTCGGGTTCGAGCAATAAGGACAGGCCAGCGGGCAGCGGTGTGTCAGTTCGGCCAGCATCGCGATGGGCGGCGGCGTGGTCATGTCCGCACCGCCAGAAACATCCGCGCGCGCAGCCCCACCATGAACGTCTGCACATCGCCCGCAATCTGGGCCTCGGGGGCCGAGTATGTCGTAGCCAGATCCGCGATGATCTCGGCAAAGCTGGCCGAGCCATCGACCCGGCTCAGGATCGCGTCGCCGATGGCGTCCAGCGCCACCGCCTTTTCCGGCCCCAGCAAAACTTTGCCGCCCCGCACCCGGTCGGCGACCACGCGCACGCCGCGCGGCAGAACGGGTCGGTCATCGGGGGCCAGTTTCAGCGTCATGCCATGCCCTCGCCCGGTCGCCACGCGCCCGGCGGGATGCGGCCCGGCTCGACATAGGCGCCCCATAATGCATCCAGCTGGGCCCACAGCACGTTGGTCTTGAAAACCAGCGCGTCACAGGCGGCCTCCTGTTTTTCCGGTGTATCGGCGTGGTCCAGAACCCAGGCGAGGCCGAACTGCACGTCCTTGGGCGCCTCGGTCAGGCGCTTGCGGAAATAGGACAGGCTGTCGGCATTGGCGAAATCATAGTGCTTCAGCAGCCCCTCGATCCGGTTCTCGTGTATCCTCGGGGCAAAGAGTTCGGTCAGGGACGAGGCCACCGCCTGCAACAGCGGCATGTCCCGCACATAGCGAATATAGGCATCGACCGCGAATTGCGTCGCCGGCAGCACGCCCCGTCCCGAGGCGACGTATTCGGGGTCCAGCCCCACCGCCTCGGCCAGTTTCAGCCAGCGGCGAATACCACCACCCGCCTCGACGCCGCCGTCGTGGTCCTCGATCCGCGACCGCCATTCACGGCGCATCTGCGGATCGTTACAGCGCGACAGAAAGGCCGCGTCCTTCATCGGGATCGCCGCCTGATAGGCCCAGCGGTTGATCACCCAGGCGCGCACCTGATCGGGCGAACATTGCCCGCTGTGCAGCTTGTGGTGAAACGGATGCTTGTCGTGATACCGCTCTGCCCCGATGGCGCGCAGGCGGGTTTCCAGATCTACCGGTTGCACATGCGCATTCATATTTCGATCTCCATTCCATCGGCGGCCACGCTCCAGCCCGACGCGTGCACTGCGGCGCGCTCGGGGCTGTCGGGATGCCAGACAGGGTTGGTGTTGTTGATGTGGATAAAGGTCCGCCCCGCCCGCAGCCCCTGCAGCCGGGCCATCGACCCGTCCGGCCCGCTGATCGGGATATGCCCCATGCGGCGACCGGTTTTCACCCCGGTGCCGCTGCGGATCATCTCGTCGTCGTCCCACAGCGTGCCGTCAAAGAACAACTGGTCCGCGTCTTCGATCCGCGCCAGTAGCTCCGGCGTCACATCCGCGCAGCCGGGAATGTAATAGGCGACCTTGCCCCCGTCGCTGAGGCGCACACCAACGGTCTGTTCCCCCACGAGGTCGGTCTGAACCTGATCGCCCTCCATGAACAGAGGCACCTTGCCCGGCACCGGGAACACATGCGCCGCAAGCCCCGGCAGGATTTCAAAACCCTGGTCCAGCTCGACCGGCCGCCGGGTCACCTTCTGCGTGGAAACGGCATCGAAAATCCGGTTGTCCGCCAGCACCCCCAGAATCTCCGAGGTGCCAAAAAGCGTGAACGGGGTCTGCTCGCGCAGCGACAGCAGCCCGGCGATATGGTCGATGTCGCCATTCGTCACGAGCACCGAGGCGAGCGGCGTGTCGCGCAAGGCGCGGGGATGTATCTGCGGGCACCGCTGCATCTGCATCCGGATGTCGGGCGATGCGTTCAGCACCGCCCAGACATCTCCGTCCAGGGTCACGGCCAGCGAAGACTGGGTCGCGGGGGAGATATGGCCGCTGCGGGCATCACGGCAATTTGGACAACCGCAATTCCATTGCGGCAAGCCTCCGCCCGCCGCAGCGCCAAGAACCAGAAATCGCATGACCGTGCCTGGGTTCGGCGACGATCAGAACAGATCGGGCTCGTAGCCGCGACCGCCCTCATCCTCGGACGGAGAGTACATGTTGATCTCCATGCCGCAGTTCACTTCTTTCAGTTCGGGAGCTTTCCAGGCCATGTTTCATCCTCCGGTGGCTGGTTGACATGATTTCAGACTAGCGACGCACCCTTGCCCAAGCCATTGGCCTTTAGTCGTAGGCTTGCGGCGCCCGCCGGATTGCGACCATGGTCGAATAGGTGCGCAGGCCACCTTCGACGTAGCTTCGCCCCATGCGCGCGCTTTCTACCCTTCTCGCGGGTCTGCTCTGGATCACCGCCCTCGCCGCCCCATCACCGGTCCCGGCGGAACCGCTGGACCGCGCGGCCCTGGCCGAGCTGATCATGCCCCCCTTCCTGCTGGGTGAGCCGGTGAACGAAAACGGCGTCTACACCCTGCTGAACTCCGGCGGGGCCGAGGCGGGCTTTGTCTTTGAAACCGAACCGCTGGCCCCCCTCCCGGGGTTTTCAGGCGCGCCGATCAACGCGCTCGTGGTGCTCGATCCCAACGGCACCTTTCTCGATGTGCGCCTGATCTCGCACAACGAACCGATCTTTGTCTCCGGACTGGGCGAGGCGCCGTTTCACAATTTCTTCGAACAATACCCCGGCCTGTCGATCTCCTCCTCCATCGTCGTGGGCAC
>JBFHMM010000029.1:0-24345 GCA_041594355.1 Paracoccaceae bacterium
GCCGGGTATGGGCAACCAGCGTACTGGAAAGGACGGCGCCGACATCGTGCTGCGCGTGCCGGTGGGGACCGAGATTCTGGACGAGGATGAAGAGACGGTCATTGCCGATTTGACCGAGGTCGGGCAGCGTGTGGAACTGGCACGCGGCGGCAACGGCGGTTTTGGCAACCTGCACTTCAAATCCTCGACTAACCAAGCGCCGCGGCGCGCCAATCCTGGGCAGGAAGGCGTTGAACGTACTCTTTGGCTGCGGTTGAAACTGATCGCCGATGCCGGCCTGTTGGGGCTGCCCAATGCGGGCAAGTCGACATTTTTGGCTGCGACGTCGAACGCTCGGCCCAAAATTGCGGATTACCCCTTTACTACCCTTCACCCCAATCTGGGTGTCGTCGGTATAGATAACGTTGAGTTCGTTATTGCCGACATACCCGGACTGATCGCCGGTGCGCACGAGGGTCGAGGCATCGGAGACCGGTTCCTCGGCCATGTCGAGCGCTGCTCGGTCCTTCTGCACTTGGTGGACGGAACCTCAGAGACGATTGCCGAAGATTATCAGACTATTATCGGCGAACTAGAAGCCTATGGCGGTCATCTGGCCGACAAACCGCGCGTCACGGCACTGAACAAAGTCGATGCGCTCGACGAAGAAGCGCGGACCGCCGCTCAGGCAGAGTTGGAAGCGGCCGTTGGTGCGCCTGTCCTGGTTATGTCGGGCGTTAGCCGCGAAGGGGTGCCTGACGTCTTGCGTGCGGTCCGCGCTGAGATCGAAGAGGGTCGACTGCGGCAGCTGCCCGCGCAGGAGGAAGAAACGTGGCATCCCTGACCACTGCGAAACGGCTGGTTATTAAAATCGGATCAGCCCTTCTGGTTGACCGGATCAGCGGTGCTCTGCGGGCTGATTGGCTGCATTCTTTGGCTGCGGATGTCGCCTGGCTCAAGAGGCAGAGAACGGACATCATTCTGGTATCCTCTGGTTCAATTGCACTGGGACGACAGGTGCTGGGCTTGCCGCGTGCCGACTTGCTCCTCGAGCAATCGCAAGCTGCCGCCGCTGTTGGCCAGATCCGACTGGCCCGCGCCTATGAAGAAGCGCTAAGGCCCCATGGCATCACCACGGCCCAGGTTCTGGTAACACTTGAAGATAGCGCCGACCGGCGGCGATACCTGAATTCACGCGCCACACTCGAAACGCTCCTGGGTCTGGGTGCGGTGCCAATCGTGAACGAAAACGACACCGTTGCCACCGATGAGATCCGGTATGGCGATAACGACCGGTTAGCCGCCCAAGTCGCCGTGACCGTCGGGGCGGATCAGCTGGTCCTCCTGTCGGACGTCGATGGGTTCTACACAGGCAACCCGGCCGATGATCCGACAGCGATCCGGTTCGACACGATTGACAACATCACGCCCGAGATCGAAGCCATGGCGGGCGACGCGGGGTCCGGTCTCTCAAAGGGCGGAATGAAGACAAAACTTCTAGCCGCTAAAATGGCGACCGCCGCCGGCTGCGCCATGGCAATCACCGAAGGATCGCCCCTGAACCCTTTGCAAAATTTGGAAAAAGGCGCAAATGTGACTTGGTTCTCGGCGCAGCTCGACCCGCAAGCTGCCCGCAAGCGATGGATTTCGGCGATGAAGCCGCGGGGGCATCTTGTCATTGATGCCGGAGCCGCGCGGGCGTTGACCAACGGAAAAAGCCTGCTTCCTGCCGGTCTCTCTGCCGTGCGAGGGACATTTGGCCGCGGTGACCCGGTGGTAATCGAAACGCTCCAAGGTCACAAGCTGGGTCAGGGCCTGTGCCGCTATACGGCGGCCGAGGCCGGGATCATCAAGGGACGCCACTCGGGTGAGATCGAAAACTTGCTGGGGTATCCAGGCCGCGCCGTATTGATCCACCGTGACGATATGGCGGTATGATGCTCCTTTCTGATATCAATTACCCAAGTCCAACGTCGCGGCTCGCGGCAGATTCATTCGAAAGGCGTCCGATATGAAAGACCTCGATAACATTCCTGCCCTGATGGCTGATATCGGGGCACGCGCCAAATCGGCCAGTGCCGTACTGGGGTGCGCCAGCGCAACCGCAAAGACCAATGCTTTGCTTGCTGCGGCAGATACCGTCTGGGAGCGGCGCGCAGACATCGTCGCGGCAAATGCGCGGGATTTGGAATACGGGCGTGAAAAAGGGCTGTCGCCGGCGATGATGGATCGTCTGTCGCTGGATGAGGCACGCATTCAAGGCATTGTCGATGGGTTACGTGCCGTTGCACGCCAGGACGATCCGGTCGGTGAGGTTCTGTCGGAATGGGATATGCCTTCGGGGCTGAATATTCAACGCGTTCGCACGCCATTGGGTGTTATCGGCGTGATTTACGAAAGTCGTCCCAACGTGACAGCCGATGCAGGCGCATTGTGCCTGAAATCGGGAAACGCCGTGATACTGCGCGGCGGGTCCGAGAGCTTTCACTCATCGGGGTTGATTCACCAGTGCCTGATCGCGGGATTGAAATCTGCAGGTCTACCGGAGGACGCGATTCAACTGGTGCCTACGCGAGATCGTGCGGCGGTATCCGAGATGCTTTCGATGACGGAGTTTGTGGATGTCATCGTTCCGCGGGGGGGCAAGGGCCTGGTCGGTCTGGTGCAACGCGAAGCCCGGGTGCCGGTTTTCGCCCACCTCGAAGGCATTGTGCATATCTACATTGATAAGTCCGCCGATCTTCAGAAGACTATTGACGTGGTGCTGAATGCCAAGACCCGGCGTACAGGCATTTGCGGTGCCGTTGAATGCCTTCTTATCCATTCGGACATCGTGAACACGACCGGGCGTGCGGTCATTGAGGCGTTGATCGCCGCGGGAACCCGTGTGCATGCCGCGCCTCCTCTTTCAGACATTCCGGATACGGTTCAAGCCACAGACTACGACTGGGGCCGCGAGTACCTCGACATGGATATCGCCGTGAAAGCCGTTGAAAACATTGATGAAGCAATTGCGCACATCCGCACTTACGGATCCAATCACACCGACTGCATTCTCACGGAGGATTCTGGGGCTGCCGCACATTTTTTCGAACGGCTCGACAGCGCTATTTTGATGCACAATGCCTCGACTCAATTCGCAGATGGAGGGGAGTTTGGCATGGGGGCGGAAATCGGTATCGCTACAGGGAAGATGCATGCACGTGGCCCGGTGGGCGCGACCCAGTTGACCAGTTTCAAATACCTAGTGCGCGGGAACGGTACGGTACGCGGTTAAAGCTCAGAACCGGATCGACAATTCCTGTTCGCTCCATCGGGCGATCGTCGTGCGATCGAGGTCGGCGGCAAGTACCGGGAGGAGGACAAACTGCACCTGGGCCGGTGTAATTTGATCGGCACAATCGGGCGCGTTCAGGGCCTGCCAGAGCGTGTCGTCAACGTTCAGTTTTTCGCCCTTGGCGCGGATCGCCCAGGCGCGGTTTCCGTTCTCCCCCTCTTCGCAGGCCACTTCGATGAGCCCGCCGTAGGGCAGGGCGGTTTCGCAGCACTGCACCGCGAGGAAAGCAAGCCGGACCTCGGCGCGCGGAAGATAACTTTCGGACAGCCACGTCACACGGGTCCGGCTACCGCGTCCAATATCGCGCAATACTGCGTTGATTTCCTGTTGCCCAAGAGTCTGATCGCCTGCAGCGCCGTAGGCGATACGAAAGAACCGAATCCGGGCGCCTGCATTACCGACACTGTCGGCAATTAGTTCCATTTCCGGACCCTGCACCGCGCCGGTCATGTCCAGCAGTTCCAACCCGTTGGTTATCGCCCCTATGGGGCTAATCAGATCGTGGCAAATCCGCGACCCTATCAATGATGCAAGTTTGGCATTAATGTCACCCATGTTTTAAATCCCCTTTAAACGGCCGCAATACCATGACCGATCTGAACGCCATTCTTGCACCTGGTATGCTGGTGCGCCACCCCGATTGCCCCGATTGGGGCGTAGGGCAGGTACAATCCAACATCGGTGGAAAGGTCACCGTAAATTTTCGTGAACAGGGTAAAGTCGTGATAGATGGCGCCCGGATCGGTCTATTGCCTGTCTTTGATTCCTGAAACTTATTGACGAAGGGTTAACGCCTTCGCCAACAAGGTGCGTGCTGTTGCAATCGCGGCACGTCTTAGGCTATCAGCGCACAACCGAGCCGTATCGGGCCGACAGTTTCATGCACCGGATCACCATGCCTGACAGTGGGCCAGAATTCGCCGTAACCATTGCTGAGACCCAGGAACAATTGCGTGCCGCGCAGGCATTGCGGTACGAAGTTTTTATCCGAGAGTTGGGTGGCGGCGGAGATCTGGTCGATCACGACGCAAAACTGGAACGAGATCGCTTTGATCAGTACTTCGATCACATGTTGGTCACCGATACCTCGAAGAACGAGGTGGTCGGAGTATATCGACTTTTGCGAGATGACCAGGCAAGGGCCGCGGGACAGTTCTATTCCGAGGACGAGTACGATCTAACGGTGTTGAAAACCAGCGGGCGCAGGTTGCTGGAACTCGGGCGGTCCTGCCTCCATCGCGATTATCGCGGCGGCACGGCGATGTACCATCTGTGGAACGGGCTCGCGCAATACGTTGCGGACCACGAGATCGACATCCTGTTCGGCGTCGCTAGCTTTCATGGAACCGATGTGTCAACACTGGCGCAACCGCTGTCGTTGTTACACCACGAACACCTCGCGCCGCCGGATCTGCGTGTCCGGGCGCAGAGCGATCATTATCAGGAAATGAACTTGGTGGCGAAAAATGATCTGGACCGGCGCCGTGCGATGCTGCAGGTACCGTCCCTGATCAAGGCCTACTTGCGGTTGGGCGGCTTTGTGGGCGAGGGTGCCTATGTCGATCACATGTTCAACACCACCGATGTCTGTCTGATCCTTGACACCCAACGCATGAACGACCGCCAGCGACGTCTCTATTCCGGCGAACGCAGGGAATGAGCGCGACATGGAACAGCGGTGATGCGCCGGATCCGGTGGTCATCACTCCTTTGGGTTGGGCGTTGGTGCTTCTGCGTGGTGGGGCGCTGATCATACTGATTACGATATGCCTAACGATCCTATTGCTGGTTCGCGTGGTGGAGCGCCCGCTCTACGGGATGCGAAGGCCGATAACTCCATTCATCACCCAATTTGTTTGCCGAAATGCCTTTCGAATTCTCGGCATCACATTTTCGACGTCCGGCCAACTGATGCAGGAACGCGGCGCAGTGGTGGCCAACCATGTGTCCTGGCTGGATATCTTTTCTCTGAATGCCCGCAAGCGGATCTATTTTGTATCGAAGTCCGAAGTCGCGAACTGGCCCGGCATTGGATGGTTGGCGCGCGCGACGGGTACGGTGTTCATCGACCGGGACCGCAAACAGGTCAAAGCGCAGACCGAACTGTTTGAGAACCGCCTGAGGGTCGGGCACAAGTTGCTGTTTTTCCCTGAAGGGACATCGACCGACGGGTTGCGAGTGTTGCCCTTTAAATCAACGCTTTTTGCCGCATTTTTCTCGGATCATTTGCGCAATATTCTCTATGTCCAGCCGGTCTCGGTGATCTATCACGCGCCGCCAGGTGAACCCGCGCGGTTCTATGGCTGGTGGGGCGATATGGAGTTCGGCGGACACCTGCTCAAAACCCTGGCCCAACCACGGCAAGGCACGGTTGAGTTGATTTATCACGCCCCGGTCAAAGTGGCGGATTTTTCTGATCGAAAGGCCTTGGCTGTCTATTGCGAAACAGCGGTACGCGCTGGGTTGGAACGCGCGTTACCAGGGCCAAAACAGCCGAGATAGGCCAAGTGTCCGCGCAGCTGCGCCTCATTGCTATACGGAGCCGCGTCCGTAGAAACGCGCTCGGTCGGTGACAAGCTACGCCTGGCCCGTCACGAGAAGCCGGGTCTTGTTGGGCCGGTCGGTGGGCACCGATACCAGCGAACTCGAAGCAGCCCATCTGTCGGCCTTTTGCGAGGTCTTCCGAAACACCACGCTCATGGCTAAATACTTTATGGGGCAGCGAACCCAGGCCAATGGGGTCGATTTTGACACAGGCCGAATGCACTTGGCCGTTGAGTTCGCGTTCTGAGCGGAGAAGCGCGTGCCTCACGCATTGGCTCTTGCACCTTGCGGCGTGCTGCCTTATACGCGCGCCATTCAAACCCGCAGGTGGGGTTTGGGCCTGTCGGGGGAGACATCCCCGAAGGTCCGCCGGTTGGCGCATTCGCGTCGAGATCCCCGCCGAGGCATAAACCGGAAAGGTAAAGACAACATGGCTCTTCCCGAGTTCACGATGCGTCAGCTGCTGGAAGCTGGCGTTCACTTTGGCCACCAGACGCAGCGCTGGAACCCGCGTATGGGTCCGTACATCTATGGCGCGCGCAACGGCATTCACATCATGGATCTGACGCAGACTGTGCCGATGCTGGACCAGGCTCTGTCTGTTATCCGCGAAACCGTCGCCAAGGGCGGTCGCGTTCTGTTCGTGGGCACCAAGCGCCAGGCGGCACAGCCCGTCGCCGAAGCGGCCGAAAAGTCGGCTCAGTACTTCATGAACCACCGTTGGCTGGGCGGCACGCTGACCAACTGGAAAACCGTTTCCCAGTCGATCAATCGGCTAAAGCATATCGACGAGCAGATGGAGTCCGGTTTCGAGGGACTGACCAAGAAAGAGCGTCATGGCATGGAACGCGACCAGGGCAAGCTGCAGGCTTCTCTGGGCGGCATTCGCGAAATGGGCGGTGTTCCGGATCTGCTGTTCGTTATCGACGTGAAAAAAGAAGCACTGGCAATCGCCGAAGCCAACAAACTGGGCATCCCGGTTGTGGCCGTGGTCGACACCAACTGTTCGCCCGATGGTGTGGATTATATCATCCCCGGAAACGACGACGCAGCACGGGCGATTTCGCTCTACTGCGATCTGGCGGCTCGGGCAGCGTTGGACGGTATGTCGGCACAACTGGGTGCGGCAGGCGTCGATCTGGGCGCGATGGAAGAGGCCCCGGTCGAAGAAGCTGTTGCCGAACCCGCTGAAGCCCCGGCCGAAGGCTGAAACCTGTCACGGATTTGACATGCGGGGCAGGCTAAGACCTGCCCCAACACGTTTTTGATTTGAGGAGAGCCAAAACATGGCAATCACAGCAGCACTGGTAAAAGAACTGCGCGACAGCACCGGCGCGGGCATGATGGACGCCAAGAAGGCGCTGACCGAAACCGGCGGCGACATGGAAGCCGCTGTTGACTGGCTGCGCACCAAGGGCCTGGCCAAAGCCGCCAAGAAATCCGGTCGTACCGCAGCCGAAGGTCTGGTCGCTGTTGTCGTTGAAGGCGGCAAGGGTGTCGCGGTCGAAGTCAATTCGGAAACCGACTTTGTTGGAAAGAATGCCGAATTCCAGGAAATGGTCGCGGGCTTTGCCAAGGCCGCGCTGAATGTTGACGATGTCGAGGCTCTGAAAGCCGCCGAGATCGGCGGCAAAGCGGTCGCGGATATCCTGACCGACAAGATCGCCACCATCGGCGAAAACATGTCTGTGCGCCGCATGGCATCGGTCGAAGGTGAGACCGTGGTGTCCTATGTCCACAACCCGGCCACTGCTGGCATGGGAAAGATCGGTGTTCTGGTTGCGATGACCGGAGGCGACGAAGCCTTTGGCAAGCAGGTTGCGATGCACATCGCCGCCGTTAACCCTGCGTCGCTGAGCGAAGCGGATCTGGACCCCGCCGTGGTCGAGAAGGAAAAGCAGGTCCAGATGGACATCGCCCGTGAATCCGGCAAGCCGGAGCAAGTGATCGAGAAGATGATCATCGGTAGGATGAAGAAGTTCATGGCCGAAGTGACCTTGCTGAACCAGCAATTCGTGGTGAACCCTGATCTGACCGTTGGTGCCGCTGCAGAAGAAGCCGGCGCGACAATCACCGGCTTCGTACGCCTGGAAGTGGGTGAAGGTATCGAAGTCGAAAAAGAAGACTTCGCCGCCGAAGTCGCCAAGGCAGCACAGGGCTAAGATCGCTGGCGCGGGTCACCGCGCCAGTCCTTCGGAAATTCTTGAACGTCGAACGAGTCGGAGCCGCGCTGGTAGCGCGGCTCCTTTTGTTTTGACGGCCCCGAAAAAATGGGGATGGGTGGGACCGTACAAACATTTCCGGCCCGACCACGGATCAATACGTAATCGAACCGGACAGGTCGGAGAGCCCTGATATCACAGGGGTCGGTTCCTGTCGTTCCTTGGCTAAAGCCACCACTCACGGAACTTTGGCACTCTGCAACGTTTTCAACGATTCAGAAAGTCATGATTTCCTTACCTAGGGTTAAGTGGCGGCGAAGGTCAGGCTTCGATGACAAACATCTGATTTTGCAGGGCCGCTTTCAAGACCGCTTGGGCCGTCGTCTCAACTGACAGCGCCTCGCGGGCCAGGCGCAAGTGCTTTTCGACGGTGGCCGAGGTCAACCCCATCAACAGCGCAATATCCTGCGTCGTTTTCCCATCGCCGAC
Organism: Paracoccaceae bacterium; assembly: GCA_041594355.1. Lineage (GTDB taxonomy): Bacteria > Pseudomonadota > Alphaproteobacteria > Rhodobacterales > Rhodobacteraceae > JAIUZI01. The sequence goes on from JBFHMM010000029.1 coordinate 8,512, forward strand.
CCATTCCAGAGCTTCTCGTTGCCGTTTGGTCAGCCCCCGATTGGGAGCATGGTACGGCAAAGTCATAATTTTTAGGTGCGCGACGTTGTTCATGAGCAGAATTTCTTGGCCATGCTCTTCCCAGATCGCATCGATTTCGTCTTGGGTTGCACCAGAGTGGGCGCATAATGAAATAGCTCCCTTGGATCGGGCGGACACCGAATTGAAGCTGATGGTATACCCTACTGTCACGCCCATTCGAGCATTGAATTCATAAACCCGGCGCTCATCAGCGGTTATTGTTTGACTGGCCATCATCTGGCCAATCATGCGCCAGCTTCCTGCCCCTTCGTTTTCGAGAGCCCATCGCAGCATCGGGGCATGAAAATACAACCCGCCATGCAAGAAACCATCAACATATTCTTTGCTGTGGTTGGTCAGGATTACGAAATCCTCGGGGTCACCGAGTGATGTTTCGGTACGGTAACGGGTGTAGCCGTAAATCAACCGGTCAAATCCGAAGTGCGCCATCTGTTCTGCATGAGCCGCCCAAAGCTCTTCGAGAGACGTAGCGCGGGTTGCGTAGTCCAAATACTCGCGAAAATTCATAACGAGATCCAGTCGGGATCATTAGCTGTCTGAAAGCAAAAAACCAGGCCATTACCGGAGCATCGGCCACACCACATCGCGCAAATCACTTGCGCGAATTCCGGACATCCGTCCGAATAGGTCCTTGCAACCCGGGAAGGTTGGACCCCGGGATAATCACTTGGCATTCAAACTTCCCCATTCACACACAGTGATAGACGCGAAGTGGGAGATCTGTCTAGCATGTAGAACAAGCCGTCGCTTACCCAAAATGTCGCGGGACACGGAGGTTTGCGGAGCCAGTTTCCGTTACTTTTTGTCCACGTTGTGAAGCGAAGATCGCCATACCCAGCCAGCTGGCCACAAGTGCCGGAGTTTAGCTGCCTTCAATCTCGATCATCATTGCCAGCTCACGCAACATTTGGGTTTTGGATTTTGCGGGCAGGCTTTTGAGCGTGGAACGTCCTGCTACACTCGATCCGGCGGGCACTGGTGACGGGAAACGCAGTTTATTGAAACCGTAGTTGATCCCCATCGACCACTGGCCCGGTGCCGGCTGCACGCATTCGCAGACGAATTTGCTTGCGAGCGAGAGGGTCAAGAATCAATGTGCGATCGTTCCGCCAAAGGGGCCTTCGGCAGCGGCACGCTCAGTATCGATATGAATCCACTGGTGGTCATGGGTCACGTCAGCAAATGTATCGATCATCTTTTGGTAGATCAAAACCCAGTTCGAGATCCCGGGTTCAGTTCCGACTTTGTCGGCTTTTCGGTCACAGGCGGTTTGGGCAGGTGCCATGTCAGCATTCCTTCTTTCATGCCGGTTCTCTCGCGATGGGCCGCCCGAAACAAATAACCCGTGAAACGCAGCGAGCCCGCCTACACCATAGACGGCCATCACATGGGAGAGGGGCCGGACATCCGGCACCTTGGTCAGGTTCTCGGCGGACAAGACGTTGTAATCACAATAAACATTCTCCGAGATCGCAATGTCACCGGGCTTGAATCTGTCGCTTTGCTCTCAATCACTTCGCTAAACGCGTAACAAGGCATTGCATCGCCCAGACCCACGGCATCGCGATACGTCGCGGCCTGCATCCTGTCCCGGGCTGCGGCGTCTATCGAGATCAGCACCGTCCGTAGCAACACCTCACCTTCGTCGGGGCCAGGTATTTCTGAATCACCCAGCGCAAGATGCGCCTCGGTCAGCGTCTCTTTGGGCGACTCGGCAATTGCCTCTTGTCGGTTCATCATGTTTATCCTCCTGTTACGGTCGGTGATCTGGTTGCAGCCGTGGTAAACTCAGGTAGCTTCCACGCGAATCCGTTTGCCCGCCGGAGAGGCCCGATGACCCGTGAATATCGTCAACATGTCTACCAGCCGCCCAAGGGGGCCGTGGATCTTCTTTTGGTGCGCCACGGTGAAAGCATGCCCGCGCGCCCGGGTGAGAGTTTCCCGATGAAAGACGGCCACGGTGACCCGGCGCTGCATCCCAACGGCGAGGCGCAGGCGCGGGCCGTGGGGGAGCGTCTGAAGATGCAACCGCTGGCGGCGCTCTATGTCACGACACTTCAGCGCACGCACCAGACCGCCGCTCCGCTCGCTGCGCATCTGGGTTTGACGCCCAGCATCGAGGCAGACCTGCGCGAAGTTCATCTGGGCGAATGGGACGGCGGGCTCTACCGGATCAAGGCCTCGGAGGACGCGCCAGAGTTCCAGCGTGCGCGGGTTAATCAGGAATGGGGCGAAATCCCCGGTGCCGAAACCACCGCGCAGTTGCACGCCCGGGTTCGGGCTGGGCTCTTGCGGATCGCGGCCAAACATCCTGACCAGCTGGTTGCCGCTTTTGTCCACGGCGGTGTAATCGGGGCGGCGATGGCGATGGCTTGCGGAGCGGCTCCGTTTGCGTTCAACGGCGCCGCGAACGGGTCGATCAGCCGCCTTGTGATACAAGGCGACCAGATGACCGTGCGTGGTTTCAACGATTGCGCGCATCTGGGCTGACATCGGCCAGCCCCGTCAGTCTACGGTCAGGACAACCTTGCCCATGACCTTGCGGTCTTGCATCAGTTTCAGTGCCTGTGCCGCGTCGGCAAGTGGGAAGGTTGCGCGGATACGCGGCTTGACCTTGCCCTCGGCGTAGAGTTTGAACAGATCGGCCATGTTCTCGGCATGCCCCTCGGGGTCGACGCGCACTGAGGTGCCCCAGAATACACCAACGATCTGGCTGCCCTTGAGCAGCGTTAGATTCAGTGGAATCTTGGGGATACCGGCCGGGAAACCGACAACCAGAAACCGGCCTTCCCAGGCTAGAGATCGGATGGCTGGCTCGGAATATGTTCCGCCGACCGCATCGTAGACAACGTCGACACCACGGGGGCCTGCCAGTTCCTTGATCTGACCCGACAACTCCTTTTGTCCGTCACGGTCAAGATCACGGGGATAAACCAATGTTTCGTCGGCGCCCAACTCCTTGCAGAACGCTGCCTTGTCCTCCGATGACACGGCGGCGATAACCTTGGCGCCTGCAGCCTTGCCCAGTTCGATCGCGGCAGCGCCCACGCCGCCGGCCGCGCCCAGGATCAGCAGGGTTTCACCGGCCTTCAGCTTCGCGCGGTCCTTGAGCGCATGATGCGACGTGCCATAGGTAAATATGAAACAGGCCGCATCTGTGTAGGGCATGCCGTCCGGCACCGGCACCGCCTTGGAGGCGTCAACGTTCACATGTGTTGCAAAGCCCCCGAACCCCGTAAGGGCTAGGACGCGGTCGCCAACGGAATATCCTTCAACATCTTCGCCCACGGCGATGACGTCGCCGGCGATTTCACCGCCCGGCGCATAGGGTCGCGGCGGCTTGATCTGGTAGAGATCTCGAATCATCAAGGTGTCGGGGAAGTTGAGGCCGGCGGCTCGAACGCGCACCAACAGGTGACCAGGCTGGACCTCTGGGTCGGGTAGTTCGGTAAGTTCAAGAGTTTCGGGACCGCCGGGGGTAGTGCTGAGCATGGCTTTCATCGTGCAATTCTCCTGTTTTCGGCCGCGCTTGAGGGTCCGCAGTTGGCCCCGAGTCATCGTCACGCGAAACACTGTTGTCAATTCATTTGCGAAATGCAATTCTGCACAGCGGAATGGGGGCGATCGCACGGGGGGGGTAATATGGCCCGCGACACCAAAGAAATGGCGCAGTTTCGTGCCGATCTGCGCAGCTGGCTGGAAAAGAACTGTCCCAAAGAGATGCGCGACGGCGGCGACACAGAGGGTAACATCTGTTGGGGCGGCAAAAACTGGAAATTTCAATCCGAAGCCCAAAAAGCGTGGTTGGAACGCTGCGTCACCAAAGGCTATACCGTTCCGACTTGGCCTCAGGCCTATGGCGGTGCCGGTCTTAACCGCGATCAGGAAAAGGTTTTTCATGAAGAATTGAAGCGCATCAATGGCCGCTTGCCATTGCAAAGCTTCGGCATTTGGATGCTTGGGCCGGCGCTGCTGCGGTTCGGAACGGAAGAGCAAAAACTGCATTATCTTCCGTCTATAGCGCGGGGAGAAATACGCTGGTGCCAGGGTTACTCCGAGCCAGGCGCCGGCTCCGATCTTGCCAGCGTGCAGACCAAGGGCGAGGATAAAGGCGACCACTGGGTAATCAACGGTCAGAAAATCTGGACCTCTTACGCGGACAAGGCGGACTGGATCTTTGCGCTGGTGCGAACCGACCGGGACGCCCCCAAGCACAAGGGAATTTCCTTTATTCTCATCGATATGGAGACCAAAGGTGTTTCGACACGCCCAATTCGCCTGATCTCGGGTGCGTCGCCCTTCTGTGAAACCTTCTTTGACGACGCCGTCGTACCGAAAGAGCAAGTCGTTGGTGAGATCAATCGCGGCTGGGACGTCGCAAAATACTTGCTGACGCATGAACGCACGATGATTTCCGGTGGCGGCCAAGGGCTGGGCGGTGGCCGGTCGCTGGGCGCGGTTCTCTCCGAAGAGAGACATGGCCTCAAAGACCCGGTCCTGCGCAGTGAGGCGATGCGTGCCGAGGTGGACGCACTGGCGATTTCCCTGACATTGGAACGCTACAAGGATATTGCTGAAGCGGGCCAGGGAACCGGCAATGCTTCGGCAATGTTGAAATACATGGGGACCGAGCTGAACAAGCAGCGGCACGAGCTGATCGTGGCGGCCGGCGGCAGCGATGCACTGAAATGGGATGACGGACGTGCGCCCAACTGGTTGCGGACCAAGGCGAATTCGATCGAAGGCGGGACGTCCGAGGTGATGCTGGGCATTATCTCGAAACGGGTTCTGGGGCTTCCGGGGTAAGGCAAGTCAATGGCAAAACTGATTAGAATTGAAGAAGAAGTCATGCTGGCCGACGCCGCCCGCAGCTTTTTGGACGGCGCGGCACCGGTCGCGCATCTGCGCGGTTTGCGCGACGCGGGCAAGACCCACGACCCGGCTCTGTGGAAGAAAATGGCCGACATGGGTTGGGCGGGTATTCTGGTCCCCGAAGATGCCGGGGGTTCGGACATGGGCAATGCCCCGGCTGCTGTTCTGGCCGAGGAAATGGGAAAGACGCTTGTGTCCAGCCCGTTCCTGTCCACGGCCGTCATCGCGGCAACAGCCCTACGGCAGGTTGCCGATGACCGTGCCAACGACGCGCTGAGCAAGATTGCAAGCGGAGAGCTTATCTACGCTTTGGCTTTGGATGAGAACAACAAGTTCAACCCGGAAGCCACTGAGCTGAAAGCTGAAAAGGTAGGGAACGGGTTCCGCCTGACGGGCAAAAAGCGCTTTGTCGTGGACGGTGGTTTGGCTGATCGCCTGCTGGTACTGGCCAAGACGGATGGCGGCCTGACGCTGTTTGACATTCCAGCAGATCGCGCAGGGGTCGAACGGACGGCGCAGAACATGATCGACAGCCGTGATGCCGCACAAGTCACCCTCGGCGCTGTTAAGGCCAACGGCCAAGATGTTGTCGGCAAAGTAGACGATGCGATGAGTGTCCTGAAACCTGCGCTGGAGGCCGGACAGGCCGTGCTGGCGGCGGAAATGGCCGGTGTCGCGTCCGGTGCCTTTGGCTTGACGGTCGAATACCTCAAGGAGCGCAAACAATTCGGCGTTCCAATCGGAACCTTTCAAGCCCTGCAACACCGGGCCGCGCACCTGTGGTGCGAGACCGAGGTGACGGCCTCCGCCATTCTGCACGCGGGTCGGAAACTGGATGAGGACCCCGAAAACGCTACGCTTGCGGTTTCGCTGGCCAAGGCCCGCGCGACATCGACGGCATCTCTGGCGGTGCGCGAAGGGGTCCAGATGCACGGTGGCATAGGCATGACCGATGATTTCGACATGGGGTTCTACATGAAGCGCGCCCGGGTAACCGCCGAATGGCTGGGGGACTACGGCTACCATGCGGCCCAGGTCGCCAAACTGCGCGGGTTCTGAGGAGAGACGATGACACCTGACATATTATTTTCCCTGTCCGGCAAGACGGCATTGGTCACCGGTGGGGCTACCGGCATCGGGCGAATGGCGGCCGAAGGGCTTGTCGCCGCCGGGGCACGGGTCCTGATCGCCAGCCGCAAGGGCGATGCTTGCGAAGCGGTCGCGGCAGAACTGAACGCGCTGGACCAGCCGGGATCAGCCGAGGGTTTTGCTGGAGACGTCAGCACTGCGGCAGGCATCGACGCCCTGGTTGCCCAAGTCAGGAACCGCACTGAAACCCTTGATATCCTGATGAACAATGCCGGTCGCACATGGGGGGCTCCACTTGGCCAATTCCCCTTTCAGGGCTGGGGAAAAGTGATGGATCTGAATGTCGCCGGCCTCTTCCAACTGACCCAGTCGCTGCTGCCGATGCTGATTGCGTCCGGCTCGGTTGACGACCCATCACGGGTGGTCAATGTGGGCTCTGTCATGGGCGAAGTGCCAATGGGCGACGGTGCTTACAGCTACTCGGCATCCAAGGCTGCCGTGCTGCACCTGACCAAGATCCTGGCCAAGGAATTGTCGGGGCAGGCAGTGACCGTGAACGCCTTGGCGCCGGGGCCGTTCGAATCGAAAATGACCGCCTTTGCGATGGGCAACGACGATCAGCGTGACAAGGTCGGCGACGATGTACCGATGAAACGTGTCGGACGCGAAGAGGATATTGCCGGCTGCATGCAGTTTCTCTGCGGTCGCGGCGGGGCCTATGTGACCGGGGCCGTTATCCCGGTGTCCGGTGGCATCAATGTCAGCACGGGTGGTAACATCTTTGAAAGCGCGTTGCACTGAGGGAGCGGGATCATGGCGATCAGATTTGACGGCCGTGTGGCCATTGTCACGGGTGCGGGCGTCGGTCTGGGACGCAGCCACGCGTTGGGACTGGCCGGGCGTGGGGCAAAGGTGGTGATCAACGACCTGGGTGTATCGACGGACGGGCAGGGCGAGTCTTCTGACGCGGCCCTGTCCGTGGTTGAGGAGATCCGCGCCGCAGGCGGTGAGGCGATGGCGCATGGTTCCGATGTGTCGAACGCGGAACAGGTCGCGGACATGGTGGCCAAGACCATGGCCGAGTGGGGGCGCATCGACATTCTGGTCAACAACGCCGGCATCCTGCGAGACAAGACCTTTTCCAAGATCACGCTCGATGACTTCCGCAAGGTGGTCGATGTGCACCTGATGGGCAGCGCCACCTGCTGCCACGCGGTTTGGCCGATCATGCGCGAACAGAAATACGGACGGATCGTGCTGACCTCGTCGGCGTCGGGCCTTTACGGCAATTTCGGTCAATCCAACTATGGTGCAGCCAAGGCCACCATGATGGGGCTGATGAACGTGCTGCACCTCGAAGGCGCACGCGACGGCATCCGCGTCAATACGCTCGCTCCCACAGCGGCCACACGCATGACAGAAAACCTGATGCCGCCGGAGGCGTTGGAGCTACTGGCCCCGGAGACGATTACACCGGGACTGTTGTACCTGGTCAGCGAAGATGGGCCGTCACGGACGATCCTTTGCGCCGGTGCGGGCTGTTTTGCGCAAACAAAAGTGTACGAAACCGAAGGCATCCTGCTGGAAGGGGCCGACAACACGCCAGAGGCCGTCGCTGCGAAGTTCGATCAGGTCGGGGCGGCGGAGGGCCAGCGGGAAATGACCGATGCCTTTGCACAAACCCGCAAATACGCCCGAAAGGCCGCCGATGCCAAGGGCCTCAAGCTGCCCTGGGGCGAGAGCTGATGAGAATTTCATATCCGCAGGTAAGTAGCTGACATGGCTGAACTTATCGTCATTCGGCACGCACAGGCCTCGTTCGGGGCCGACAATTATGACCAGTTAAGCGAGCTGGGTCATCGCCAGTCGGAACTGGTGGGCGCGGCTTTACAGGCGACCGGCTGGGTGCCGGACCGGTTGGTAACCGGAACCCTGACCCGGCAGCATGAAACTCTGTCCTCAATGGGGTTTTCACAGGCCCCGGAACAACATCCGGGCTGGAATGAGTACGACTTTCACAACCTGTTGGCCAAACGTTTCAACGATGATGTGCCGCATGACGTGCGAAAGGACCGAAAGACCCATTTCCGCACCCTGCGCGAAACCATCCACGAATGGCAGGCGGGCGGACTGGACGAAGCGGATGAGAGCTGGAATGATTTCACTGCGCGCATTGATGCCGCGCGGCGGTTTTCCACGGAAACAGACGCGCACCGCGTGCTGGTCATCAGTTCGGGCGGGGTGATCGGACAACTCGTCGCGGCGACCCTCGGGGCACCCGCAAAAATGATGATGGAGCTGAATCTGCAGGTCAAAAATACCTCGATCACCAAATTCATATTTTCCGGTGATCGATTTTTCCTGCATGAATTCAATGTAACCCCGCATTTCGCTCCCGCCGACCGCGCCGGGATGCTGACCTATAGCTGAGGAGCCCACATGACCGATACTCAAACGCTCGACCTAGATGCCGTGGATGCCTATCTACGAAAAACGCTGCCCGATTACGAAGGACCGCTCGAAGCGGACAAGTTCTCGACCGGACAGTCAAACCCGACGTTCCTTCTGAAGACGCCCGCCCGGAACTACGTGCTGCGCCGCAAGCCGCCGGGGGTCCTGCTGAAATCAGCACATGCGGTGGACCGCGAGTATAGGGTCCAAAGCGCACTGGCCGGCAGCAAAGTACCGGTCGCCAAGATGTATGCGCTGTGCGAAGACGACGATGTCATCGGATCGGCCTTTTACATCATGGAACATGTGGACGGTCGTAACTTTGCAGAACCGACCATGAAGGGTGAGGACAATGCCACACGCACTGCGGTAATCGACGAGATGAATCGCGTGCTGGCTGAATTGCATATGGTCGACATAAACGCTGTTGGCCTTTCTGATTTCGGTCCACCGGGCAACTACTTCGAACGGCAGGTCGGTCGTTGGTCGAAACAGTACCGCGCCTCGGAAACTGAAACCGTGCAAGCGATGGACGAGCTGATGGAACGGTTGGTGAAATCCATTCCCGCCGACGACGGGCAGCGCACGCTGGTGCACGGCGACTACCGCATTGACAACATGATCTTTGCCAAGGACAGCCCCGATTGCCTTGCCATTCTGGACTGGGAATTGTCCACGACCGGTCATCCTTATGCCGATCTTGCGGCTGTTATCATGCAGTGGCAGATGCCAGCCGGGGCCGAGGGCCGTGGAATTGGCGGTCTGGACCGGGCATCGCTGGGCCTTCCGTCCGACGAAGAGTTCATCGCGAAATACTGCGAAAGGCGCGGCCTCGACGGGATCGAAAACTTCGGGTTCTACCTGTCTTTCTGCTTTTTCCGGATGGCCGGGATCATTCAGGGGGTTCTCAAACGGGCACTGGATGGAAACGCGTCCAACCCGGAACGGGCACTGCAGCTTGGCAAACACGTTCCGCAGTTCGCCGAGCACGGATTGAAGGCGTTGGACAGCTGAGCGGAGCGGGGGAGAGGATCACGGATCTGGACACGGATCTGGACAGGGAGACCGGCGATCCCGCGGATCTTAGTTTTGTGACAGCTCTCGCGCGGTCTAGATGTTTTGCGCTGCTTCCGTCCGACCGAACCCCACCTGACAAATACCGGTTTCTCATCTCGCACCGGTCTGCCGAAACCCACAGTTTCAAGATTGCCACACACTCTGTGTCAGTTTGAATGCTGATCGCGAATCCCAAACAGGCGCTTATCGGCTTGGCGCCGGGGTTCTTCAATTTGGTTTCGGGGTGCTGTCTGGATTGGGGGTCGGCGCCCCGGCGGGTGCTGTCCTCGCCGAATTGGGCAGCGAACTGACCCCCGACATCACGGTCGCGCTTACAACGTCCGGCCTTTTACCTGAATCATATGGTGACACGAATATCCCGAGAACGCCGAAGGCGTGGCAGGGTGTTCGTGTCTCAAGTTTAAGGCCGGGCGCTTTAGAGAACCGTTGCGTCAGGAGGTGATTTATGTAGCCGTGCGACAGTCCGCGAGGATGTCGCGCTGGCGATGCACGTCTGATCGGGGCTTCCGTTGTTTTACTTCGCGATCGGGCGGTCGGATGTGAATGGCCTCGCCGCACCGGTGCTTTCGCTGAACGGATCGCGCGTGTATGGGTTGAATATCGGGGGGCGATCCTTCCATATCACCAGCAAGCAACTGGTTTCGAACTATGGTTCTCGGCTGGCCGAAGCGGCCGGCGCGCTGAGTTTGCACCGGTAAGTCAGAGCATCTCGCGCGGCTGACAGAATCACCTCACGAGCGCAGAACCAATTTTTACCATGCAGAATAAGAAGTGGGATCGCAGGTTGGGGGCACCTCCGCGTCATGACCTTGAATGGTATACCCGACATCCATTCCGAAAGACCGCGTTGCCCGAGGTCGGCGACCAAAGGGTGATCGCCTTGACCTCATTGAGTATTAAAAGAAATGGATTCACTAAATGTTATTATCTTACGTAAGAACATATTGTTAGGAATGTTGATCAATCTCACAATGGCATTGAATATGCAGGTTCGCATATACGCTCAGGGAGATCTCTGTAGGCAGAAATACCGATGTGGTTTCGTCTCATAACAAACTGTTTTTTCCATTTTTCACTGCCGCCCGGGAATGCTTGACTTTACCCACCGATATGCAACCCTTCGCGCAGACCTGACATTCAAAAGAGACATCTAAGTCGGGTTCAAAAGGGAGGAAAAATATGCGTAACACCACCAGGCTCGGCCTGAGCACCGCGCTTGCACTGGTCATCGGTGCGTCGTCGGCATTTGCAGAGAACGTCAAAATCGCGTTCATCGACCCGCTCTCGGGTCCGTTTGCTAGCACCGGCACCAATGGACTGCACCAGTACGAATTCGCAGCCGAAGAATTGGTCAACAAACAGGGCGGCGTCCTGGGCGGCGACAAATTTGAAATTGTTGCCTTCGACAACAAGATCAGCCCGAAAGAGTCGTTGATCCAGCTTCAGGTCGCCATCGACCAGGGCATCCGCTACATCGTGCAGGGTAACTCTTCCGGTGTTGCGAACGCACTGACCGAAGCAATCGACAAGCACAACAGGCGTAACCCGGATGACCGCGTTCTGTTTCTGAACTACTCGGCCGTCGACCCGGCGCTGACCAACGACAAGTGCAACTTCTGGCATTTCCGTTTCGACGCCAATGCCGACATCAAGATGGACGCTCTGACGGACATCATTGCGCAGGATGATGGGGTTAAGAAGGTCTACATCATCGGTCAGGATTACAGCTTTGGTAAGGCGGTTGCCGCCGCCGCTGAAAAGTTCCTGGGCGAGAAGCGCCCCGACATCGAAATCGTCGGAAACGAGTTGCACCCGATCGGCAAGGTGAAGGACTTTACTCCCTATGCCCGCAAGATTGTGTCCTCGGGCGCCGATGCGATGATCACCGGCAACTGGGGCGCCGACATGGTTGGCCTGGGCAAGTCGGTCCTGGAAAACGGCTATACCGGCCCGATCTACACCTACTACGGGGCAGCCGACGGTATCACCGCCGCCTTTGGCGCAGCCGGTGACGGCTCGCTCCGTCTGGTGTCCGAAGGTCAGCAGAACCCGCCGGCCTCCGAGCGCGCCGAAAACTACATCAAGGCTTTCAAGGCCAAGTACCCCGATGGCAACGTCAGCCAGTCGCGGATCACCAACGTGATCGAGATGCTGGCCAAGGCCATCAACGAAGCTGGCACGGCGACGGATGTGGTCAAGGTCGGGATGGCGCTGGAGGGCATGGAGCACGACAGCCTCTGGGGCGGCAAGATTTACATGCGTCCCCAGGATCACCAGGCAATCCAGGACGTGCATATCTTCGCGCACACCAAGGTCGAGTATGACTACGACAACTCGGGTTATGGTATACTGACGGAAAGCACGGTTGAAATGGCTGCCATGGACAGCCCGACAACCTGCAAGATGAAACGTCCCTGATTACTGAAAATTCGCCCGCTCTGCGGTAGCGGGGCGGGCGATGCTTTTCAGGCAAGGCAAGAACAACAAATCTCAGGGGGGAGAGGGCATGGACCTCGTTCTCGTCAACCTGATCGACGGGCTTGTAACAGGACTTTTGCTGTTCATGCTGTCGGCTGGTCTGACTTTGATCTTTTCGATGATGGGCGTGCTAAACTTTGCGCATGCCAGCTTTTACATGCTGGGCGCATACTTCGCCTATCAAATCAGCCTGTTTCTGGGCTTCTGGGTCGGGTTGCTGGTTGCGCCGATCATCGTCGGTATCGCCGGCGCCGGGGTTGAACGCTATGGCTTGCGACGCGTTCACCAGTACGGCCACGTGCCCGAGCTTATCTTTACCTTTGGTCTGGCATTGCTGATCGAAGAAGTGGTTCAGTTCATCTGGGGCAAGAGCCAGATGGCCTACGACATCCCCGAGGTCCTCGAATTCACGGCTTTCGCAATCGCCGGAAACTCGATCCCCGCCTACAAGATCTTCATGATCTTCATGTCGGTGGCGATCTTTGTCGCGTTGCTCTACGTTCTGACACGCACGCGTGTGGGCATGATCATTCAGGCGGCGCTGTCTTATCCAAAGACCGTTGAGGCGCTTGGCCACAATGTTCCCCTCGTGTTTATGGGCGTCTTCGGTGTCGGCACCGCGCTGGCCGGGGTGGCAGGTGTTATCGCCGGGCCGGTTCTAGGTACGTTCCCGGGTATGGCGGTTGTTCTTGGATCAATCGTGTTCGTGACCATCGTCATCGGCGGTCTGGGATCGCTTTGGGGCGCGCTGGTGGCGTCACTGCTGATCGGATGGATCACGACCTTCGCGAAATCCTACAATATCGAGATGGCCAACATACTGACCGGGCTCGGTATTTCCCCTCCCGAGAACATGAGCGAGGCGATGTTTCGGGATCTCTGGACAGTCACGTCACCGCAGATTGCCGACATTCTGCCTTACATCCTGATGGTGCTGATCCTTGTGTTCCGCCCCTACGGACTTTTCGGAAAGCGTGACGCATGACGGATACCACTCAGAAAGCGGCCCTGGCGCGCGCGCCCATCATCACCTTGTCCAATGCTTTGCCATGGATCGTTGCGACGATATTTCTGGCGCTGATGCCGGTGATCTTTCCATCCAACAGCGCCATCACCATCATGAACCAGATGGCAATCACCATTATTTTTGCCCTGGCCTACAACATGCTGCTTGGGCAGGGCGGGATGCTGTCGTTTGGCCACGCGGTATACATGGGCGTCGGCGGCTTCGTTTGCGTTCACGTGATGAATTACGTCGAAGACTTCGGTGTGCCGCTTCCCCTGCCGGTGCTGCCTCTGTTCGGAGGATTGTTCGGCATGGGACTGGCATTGATCATCGGGTCGTTTTCGACACGAAAAGCCGGAACCGTATTTGCCATGATCTCGCTGGGAGTCGGCGAATTGATCGCGGCGTGTTCGGTGATTATCGTTGCATTTTTCGGCGGCGAAGAAGGGATCAGTGGCGATCGTACCTATGGCCTGCCGGTGTTTGGGGTCGAGTTTCTGCAGCAGATCGACGTCTACTACCTTATTGCGTTCTGGTTGCTGCTGTCGGCGTTGCTGATGTACCTGTTCTCTCGGACGCCGATCGGCCGGATGGCCAATGCCGTGCGGGATAACCCGGAGCGCGCCGAGTTTCTCGGATATTCGGCTCGTTGGGTGCGGTTCTATTCTTTTGTGGCATCTGGCTTTTTCGCTGGTGTCGCCGGTGGGTTGTTCGCGATCAACTACGAGATCGTGACCGAGGAAAACCTGAACCTGGCGCAGTCCGGAGCTATCCTGCTGATAACCTTCCTTGGTGGTGTTGGCTTTTTCTTTGGTCCTATCTTGGGGGCGATCCTCTTCACACTTCTGCAGACCGTTCTCAGCCTGCAGACAGAACTTTGGGCACTGTACCTTGGTGCATTGTTCGTCGTGACCGTGATGTTCTTCCCCGGTGGTCTCGCCGGGCTGATCATGATGCACACGATGCCGCTGAAATTTGGCAAACTTGGCAGCCTCGTTGGTCCCTATCTGAAAACGCTCGTTCCCGGTATCATCGGAATCCTTGGCCTCGCGGCTGCGCTGGAAATTGTTTTCCACCTGCGTCATGCGGCTTTGGGTGACAGCGAGATGACGTTGTACTGGACCACGTTTGACAGCCACTCTGTTGCTCCATTGGCAATCGCCGTGATCGCGGCAGTCGGTGGTTTTTGGCTGGCAAAACGCTCGGCGCCCGGCATGGCCGAAGCCTATCACGCCGCCAATATTCCGCGAGGAGGTTCAGTATGAATTCGGCAACGACACAGGGCCAGGCTGCCCTGGAGCTGGATGGTCTGCGCAAAAGCTTTGGCAAGACCGAAATCATCCGCGGGGTTGACCTGTCAATTGGCGACGGCGAACGCCATGCCATCATCGGTCCAAACGGGGCAGGCAAGTCGACTCTCTTCAACCTGATCACGGGGCGCTTTCCATCGACCTCGGGCAAGGTACGTCTGAATGGTCAGGATCTGGCTGGACTGGCACCGTTCCAGATCAACCGTATGGGTCTGAGCCGGTCATTCCAGATCACCAACATCTTCCCAAAGATGACCGTGTTCGAAAATGTCCGCTGTTCGCTTCTCTGGGCCCGCGGGTATAAATATTCGTTCTGGCACATGGTCAGCCGGGCACCTGATCTGACCGAAGCGGCAGATGCCATTCTGGAACAGATCAACTTGACCGAACGGCGCGATTTGCCGGCGGGCGTTTTGTCGTATGCGGAACAGCGCGCACTGGAAATCGGGATCACCATGGCAGGTGGCGCAAATGTCATCATGCTGGACGAACCGACCGCAGGTATGAGCCATTCTGAGACCGATTATATCGTCGATCTGATCCGCAAGGTGACCGAAGGTAAAACGTTGATCATGGTCGAACATGATATGGGCGTGGTGTTTGGCCTGGCCGACCGGATTTCTGTTTTGGTCTATGGTGAAATCATCGCAACCGGCCGCCCCGAAGAGGTGCGTGCAAACCCCAAAGTTCAGGAAGCCTACCTGGGCGCGGCACTGGAGGCAGAGCATTAATTATGCTGGACGTAAACGATCTTCACGCCTTTTACGGCAAGTCGCACATCCTTCAGGGCGTCACCATTAACATTCAGGAGGGCGAGATCGTCGCCCTTCTGGGACGAAACGGTGTGGGGCGTTCCACTACGTGCAAGGCCATTATGGGCGAAGTCGAGCCAAAGGGATCGGTCAAGTTCAAGGGTCAGGAAATAGCCGGCAAGAAAGCCTTTGAAATCGCCAATCTCGGCATCGGCTATGTGCCAGAGAACCGCGATATCTTTCCGGGACTGACCACGCGGCAAAACCTGATCCTGGGCCTGAAGCCCGGCCAGAAGGACGGAACAGGACGATGGTCGATGCAGAACATGTTCGACATGTTCGAAAACCTCAATCGCCGTGCCGACGTCGAAGCCTCGGTCCTTTCAGGTGGTGAACAGCAAATGCTGACCATGTGCCGGACCCTTATGGGGGATCCCGATCTGGTCATGATCGACGAACCGACCGAGGGGCTGTCACCGCAAATGGTGCAGCGGGTGGCCGAGTTGCTGCAGGAAATCGCCAAACGCGGGATTGCCACACTGCTGGTCGAGCAGAAACTGTCCATTGCCATGGACATTGCCCACCGCGTGTACGTGATGGGGCATGGCCATGTCGTTTTCGAAGGCACCCCACAAGAGCTGCGCGAACGCGAAGACGTGCGCAAGGAATGGCTCGAAGTGTAAGAAGGCTACCGGCGCGGGCCGCCGATCAGGCGGCC
>JBFHMM010000030.1:0-24092 GCA_041594355.1 Paracoccaceae bacterium
ACCCATCGGAAACATCCCACCCGCAGAGGCCGAAGCAAACTACCACGCGGCTCTGGAAACTCAGACCATGGCCGCGTAACTTAAATCAACCAGCCTCCGGTGAAACCGGGGCGGTTCACATCTCCTTTGTTGCAATAAATGCTATCAAAGGAGCGGCATCAAACCGTGACAGGTCCAGTGTTCGCGTCCCGAAAAAGTGGATTGAAGCTCCCGACAAAATCGACCCGCAGGAAATCCTTGCCACGCAGAATGTTGAGCAGCGCGCGGCAGGCATCGCAATTGTCGGCATGGCGGCGATGCTGGACAAACTGGACCACAAGATAATCGACAGTGACCCGGACCCCGAACATGGCGACTTGATTGAAGTGCGCTCGGACGACCTCCCCCAACCGGGCCGCTATCTGAGGGCTTACTGCCCCCGCAACGGTTTAATCTGCGAGGGCGTTCCCGAAACCATCACGACTGTTAAAGAGGCGCAGGCGTGGCGATGGGGTATCCCAGCCTCTGAATTTACATACCCGGAGAAACGCACATGAAAACCTTCGCACAAAGCGAAATCTACGCCCGCCAGATCGACACTTTGCCCGATGGGCTGGAACCGTTTACGGAAAAAACCAAAGGCGGCGACTGGATCATCAGCCATTCCGAAAGCGGGCACCATCACCTGAAGCCGGGCGACGGCGTGGATGTAATGGAGCGCCCGACCTCAGAGGGTGTCCGAATCCTCTACGCAATCGTCAAGGAACCGTCCCGGCTTTTCCAGGACGCCGGCGTCCCGCACGACGCACACGAAGTCCCCCCCGGCGTCTACGAAATGCGGATTGCGCGGGAATACGACCCGTTCATGCAGCAGGCCCGCCGCGTGGCCGACTGACCGATTGAAGCGGCTGCACATCCGCAACCGCAACCGCCCGGATTGTTTCGTGAGAAGTGCTGATCCGGGCGGGGAATGAAGGGGCCGTAGATTACGCCCTATCGGAAAAGGAGCAAGACACATGAGTGACAGGCCGACGTTGCCCGACCTCCCGACATTCTGCCAAGGCCCATTTCGCGCCGATCCCGTGACAGCGAAAATCTGGGGCGTCGATGAATACGGCGGCGACTGCATGGTCGCGGACATTCGTGGCTGGGGCTACTTGACCGGACAGGGGCGCGCGCTGGCGCTGACCGCCGACGAGGCAATTGAAGCGCAAAGGCGTACTGCTGAGTTTATCGCGAAGGCCATGAATGCCGCGATGTTGGAAGAAACGGAGACGAAGTAATGACCGAACCAGTGACCATGTACCGCTCAAACGACGGCAGTTTGCACGCGATAAAGGGGGAGGCCGAGTTGCGCGACAAGTGCGTGAGATTCCGCAAGCTGATGAGGGACGCCGCGAATCTTGGAAAGGAACATTTTGCAAGGCATGACCCGATGTCGGGGATGTATACCGTCGCCGAATCCATCGCCCGCCACAATCCCGACAAGCTGGATGCGCTGATTGCGGTGCTGGAGGGGGAGGGATGACGCTGATCATCGGAAAAGACGCGCCATGGAACGCGAGTTGGTCCGCCGAGGATCGCTGCGAAATCCGGCCCTGCAAATACGCCGGGAACCGGCTCGCGCTCTGGTCCCCGTTCAAACCCGGCGAAGGCAAGCCGCTGTTTGCCAAGCCTCACATGGTTCGGCAGCGCAAGAGCATCAAGGAAATGCGATGCACCGTCTGCGGAGAATTGACCACCCCCGACAACCGCTGGTGGTTTCCGTTTGGCGATTACCGCGACGACTGGTGGGTGAGCACAGAGAGCCCGGTTCACCTGAAATGCGCCGAACTGGCACGTCACTTCTGCCCGGTCTTGCGGAAGAAGGCCGTTGACCCGATCCGGTTTCCGCCCGGCTCGACCATTCTCTTTGCGGTGGTCGGTGGCGAAGCGACAGATCGCAATTTCGGCGTGCAGACCCGAGGCCGCAAGATTGTCGGTCACCTGAAACTGACCTGGAAGAACCCGTGGTTTTTGGAGAGCGCCGCATGACCGACCCGATTCACAAGATGGCCTTTGACGCAATCGGTTTCGCCGCACAGATGATGACGCCGAACGTGGAAGCCTACCGCGCTCTGGTTGAGGCGGAACAGTCGGTGCACAGCTACATGCACATCACCGACCCGACCCTCTATCGCGCGGCCATCCACAGCGACGGCCTGCGCCAGCAGGTCGAACTGGCCAAGGCTGCGCTGGCCTTTATCCTGGCTGTCCAGAAGGTGAAGGACGAATTGGAACATGACGCCCCCGATGACCGCCTTTGACCTATACGTCCTGCGGGAAATTGCGACCCCTGGCAGTCAACCTGATCTGCGCTGGGGCGCGGCCATGAGTGAAGCCCTCGGCTATCTGCGGGGGCGGCAGTACATCACCGGGTATAACCCGACCGTGCTGACGGCAAAGGGGCGGCGCTATCTTGAATCGCATCGCGAGGTTGACCATGACACCTGACCAGATCGCCACCAAAGCTGACGTAGACGCCGTGCGCCGCGACGTGGCCCGCCTCATTGACCTGCTGACCCCGCGCGACGAGTGGGAGAGTGCAGACGCATATGCGGCGCGGAAGGGCGTGACACGGCGCACCATCCTGAACCGGGCCAAGCGCGGGGAAATCGAAGTGCGCGGGACCGGGCGAAATATGGAGGTGAAGCTGTGATGTGGTATTTCTTTTATTCGCTTCGCTTGCTTTTCGGCCTTGCCCTTATGTACCTCATTGCGGCGCCGCTGACTTCCTTGATTTCACTCGACATGCGCGAAACCGAATGGGCGAACGTGATGACCTACTTCATTTGGTTATTCTCGCCCTTCATTTGGATGTTCTGCATTGTCGGAGCCACTATTATCCTTGCCCTGCCCCTGATCATCTTTGACCGCCGCTAATCCAACCGCCGCGCAATATCCTCCGCCCCCTCGTTGTAATACGACAGCAACTGGTTAAGGTTCCGGTGTCCGACCATGCGCGCAAGGTCCATCACGTCCAGACGCTTCGCCAGCCGAGTGATTGCCGCGTGGCGAGAATCGTGAAACGTCAGCCCCTCGACCCCCGCCTTATCCCGCACCTTGCGAAACAGCGCGTCCAGCTGCGCACCGGTCAGATCAAACACCGGGTCAACTTTTGGCAACTCTCGCAACAGCCGCACAGCCTCGGACGAAAGCGGCACATCCCGCGCGGTGCCGTTCTTGGTCCGGTCCAGGTGCGCCACCCGTCGATCCAGATCAACCCGGTCCCAGGTCAACCCGACAATCTCCCCCGCCCGCATGGCCGTTTCGCAGGCAAACCGGAACGCATGGAACGCCCGCGCCTGACGCTTGCGTAGATCATCGCCCGCGACATACTGCATCCGCTCTATCTCGTCAGCCGTGGGCAGCCTGTCGCGCGCTGGCGGCTCTGGCGGCCTGCGCACCCCGTCCATAGGGTTAGCCTGCAACAGCCCCCATTCCCGCACCGCCACGTTGAGGGCGTGTGTCAGCAGCACCATTTCCCGCCGAACCGTTCCTGGCGTGACCTCGCCCAACCGTCGGTCGCGCCACTCGCCAAAGTGCCGGGGTTCCAGATCGCCCAGCTTGATCCGGCCCAGCGGGTCCGCCTGCATCCGGGTGATGCGCAGGATTTCCCACCGCGCGCCGCGCTTCTGTGCTGAGACCTCGCGCCCGTACCTGTCCAGCAGATCGCCAAAGGTCATCGCCGCCGCGATCTTGGCCCCGTTGGCAATCTCCCACTCCGTACGCGCCGCCCAATCGGACGCCTCGCGCTTGCTCGGGAACACCCGGCTTTTCCTGATTCCCTTGCGCGCGATCTGCGCCCGCCAACCGGACTTGTGCTTTCGAATGGACGCCATTTTTCCCCACGCCGCGACCCGTGCGCGATTCTTGGGGAAAGAGATTTCCTGAAATGGGAAAATTTTACCACCTGAACGGAAAAGGAACGCGGCTAAGGGGCTGAATTTTCCTGTTTCTTTCCTGAACGTGACATATTTGGAAAGAAAGCTGGTGCCCAGGAGAGGACTCGAACCTCCACGTCCATACGGACACTAGCACCTGAAGCTAGCGCGTCTACCATTCCGCCACCTGGGCAGGTGTCGTGAGCCCGGCATTTAAGGGCCAGTCGAAGGGGTGTCAAACGGATTCTCGGAAAATGTTGCAGTTTTTGTGACGTGCCGCATCCCTTGCGCCGGGCTGTGGTTCCGGATCGTTTGATCGTTGTGCCGCAGTGTTCGCATGGCGTGGCGGGTCGCGGCGTTTTTGCGCCTTGTTTGACATCGGTCGGGGCGGTAAATCGGGAAGACCAATCTTCTAGCGGGAGCTTAGCCATGTCCAAACTGGTCACGATTTACGGCGGATCCGGATTTGTCGGCCGTTATATCGCGCAGCGTATGGCCAAAGAGGGCTGGCGTGTCCGCGTGGCCGTGCGGCGCCCGAACGAAGCGATGCACGTCAAACCCTACGGGGCCGTTGGCCAGGTGGAGCCGGTGTTGTGCAACATCCGTGATGACGCCTCTGTCGCGGCCGCCATGGTCGGGGCTGATGCGGTTATCAACTGCGTTGGCATTCTGAACAACAACGGCAAGAATACTTTTGACGCGGTTCAGGCAGAGGGCGCCGGGCGGATTGCGCGGATCGCGGCGAAGCAGGGCGTTGCTCGCATGGTGCACCTGTCGGCTATCGGCGCCGATGCGGAGTCCGATAGCGTTTATGCCGCGACCAAGGCGGCGGGCGAGGCTGCGGTGCTGCAACATATGCGAGATGCCGTTATTCTGCGCCCTTCGGTGATTTTCGGGGCCGAAGACGGGTTTTTCAACAAGTTTGCCGGCATGACCCGCTTTGGGCCGATCCTGCCGATCACAGCCGCAGAGACCCGGTTTCAGCCAGTGTTCGTGGACAACGTCGCCGAAGCCGCCGCAAAGGCGGCTCTCGGTCAGGTCGCGCCGGGCGTCTACGAACTGGGTGGGCCGGATGTCATGACTATGCGCGAACTGATCGCGCTGATGCTAAAAGTGGTTCATCGCCGTCGGGTTGTCGTCGGTCTGCCCTTCTGGATTGCGCGGATCATGGCGTTTGGTTTTGACATGGTGCAGGCCATCAGCTTTGGTCTGATCTCCAACGGTGTGCTGACCCGTGACCAATTGCGTAATCTGGCCCGTGACAACGTGGTGTCCGAAGGCGCCAAGACGTTGTCGGACCTGGATATCCGGCCCGTGGCTGCCGAAGCGGTCCTGCCTGATTATTTGTGGAAGTTCCGGCCCTCGGGACAGTATGATGAGATGACCCGCTCGGCCCGCAAGCTACGTTCGTAACGCGGGCTACGCGGTATAGGCGATCGCCAGCAGGGCAACACCGAGGATGACGCGGTAGATCACGTATGGCGCAAAGCTGACGCTGCGCAGCAGGCGCATCATCAGCGTCAGCGCGAGCAGCGCTGAAACAAACGCAAAAAAGGCGGCTATTGCGCTATCCCACAAGGCGGCAGTATTGGCGCCGACCACGGCTTCGCCGCCAAGCAGGACGCCAGAGGCGATGATTGTCGGGATCGACATCAGCATCGACAGGCGCGCCGCCTGACCACGTTCGTAGCCCAGCCACCGGCCACCGGTGATCGTGATGCCGGATCGCGAGGTGCCGGGGATCAGAGACAGCACTTGCCAAAGACCCATAATCAGCGCGTCGCGGGGACTCCAATCATCAGCCGCCTTTTCCGAGGGGCCCGATGTGTCGGCCCAATAAAGCACCAGCCCAAAAATCAACATGGTCCAGCCGATAACCTTGATGGAACGCATGGCATCGCTCAGGCCGGTGAAATGCAGTGCTGCACCAGCCAGAATCACCGGGATTGTTGCAATGACCAGCCCCAACGTCAGGCGGGAACCGGCGGTGTCCGCCCGTCCGGTCAGGAGGCGGGGCAGCCCGGCAAAACCTCTGACGACGTCGCGCCAGAAGTAAATGACGACCGCGCCCAATGTCCCCACATGCACGGCGACATCTATAAGCTGCCCCTGATCGTCCAGCCCGGTCAGCCCCGGCAACAGAATCAGGTGACCGGAGGAGGACACCGGCAAAAACTCGGTCACGCCCTGAATGACAGCGATCAAGATCAATTGGAAAAGGGGCATGGGGGCGGGTCTCAAATGTCCAGTTTATGGGCTGGGAACAGGTATAAGTACCCTGTTTCAAAAGAAAAGGACGCAAATAGGACCGGATCGGTACCTAAAATTCTTGCAATTGCCGTGGATTACAGGGTAAGGGGAGGTCTGATCAGAATAGTAGGTCAGCAAAGCTGACTTTTAATTGCGCCGCGTTTCCAATACAAAGACGCAGCCAGCCATATCATGGAGGTTTGCCCTGTGGCCAAGCAACCGATGCTCAAATTCGTCCAGATCGACCGCGACATGCCGCAAAAGCGTGACGCCAGCCAGCGGCGCGAGGATTTCGACGAGATTTATGCCGAGTATGCAGACGCCAAGGCGCAGGAGCAATCGAGCCGGTGCAGCCAGTGCGGTGTGCCCTATTGCCAGAGCCATTGCCCGCTGCACAACAACATCCCAGACTGGCTGTGGCTGACCGCAACCGGGCGGCTGGAAGAGGCCTATCAGGTCAGCCAGGCGACCAACACCTTCCCCGAGATCTGTGGCCGTATCTGCCCGCAGGACCGTCTGTGCGAAGGCAATTGCGTGATCGAGCAGTCGGGCCACGGCACCGTGACCATTGGCTCGGTCGAGAAATACATCACCGACACCGCCTGGGAAAAGGGCTGGGTCAAGCCGGTGAAGCCGGCCCAGGAACGCCCGGAAAGCGTTGGAATCATTGGCGCGGGCCCCGGTGGGCTGGCCGCCGCCGACATGCTGCGCCGGGCCGGTGTCCAGGTCACGATTTATGACCGCTACGACCGGGCGGGCGGGCTGCTGACCTATGGCATCCCCGGTTTCAAACTGGAAAAAGACGTGGTCATGCGCCGCAACGAACAGCTGGAGCTGGGCGGCGTGGAATTCGTGCTGAACTGCGACGTGGACGCCGATATCTTTGCCACCATTCAGGCCGAGCATGACGCGGTGATCATCGCCACCGGCGTCTACAAGTCGCGGGACCTGGCGATGCCTGGCAGCGGCGCGGAAGGCATTGAAAAGGCGATTGATTTCCTGACCGCCAGCAATCGCAAGAGCTTTGGTGACGCGGTAGAGGATTTCGACAGCGGGCGGCTGGACGCCAAGGGCAAGAAGGTCGTGGTGATTGGCGGCGGCGATACCGCGATGGACTGTGTGCGCACCTCGATCCGGCAGGGCGCCACATCGGTCAAATGCCTGTACCGCCGCGACCGGGCCAACATGCCGGGCAGCCAGCGCGAAGTAATGAATGCCGAGGAAGAAGGCGTTGTTTTCGAATGGCTTAGCGCACCCAAAGGCTTCGTGGATGAGGCTGGAAAAGTGACTGGCGTGATGGTGCAGAAAATGCGCCTGGGCGCGCCCGACGCCTCCGGCCGGCAATCGCCCGAGGTGATCGAAGGCGCGGATTACGTCGAAGAGGCCGATCTGGTTATCAAGGCGCTGGGCTTTGAGCCAGAGGACCTGCCGACCATGTTCGGCCAGCCGGAGCTGACCGTGACCAACTGGGGCACCATCAAGGCGCAGTTCACCACCGGTGAAACCGACATGCCGAACGTCTATGCCGTGGGCGATATCGTGCGCGGCGCCTCGCTGGTGGTATGGGCGATCCGCGATGGTCGCGACTGTGCCGGGGCGATCCTGGAAAAATTCAACGCGGCGGCCTCGGTCGCGGCGGAGTAGGCCGAAAGGGCAGGTCCGGCCGTTTTGTACCGCATCGAAAATGTGGATTTTCGGTTTTGCACAAAACATCCGCCCGGATTTTCCCGCGCGGCGGATGTTGGAAGAAATGACCGGTGTCGCGAGGTGGGTCACGATAATTGACCCATGTGATTAAGAAAGGGTGAACATGACGGAGCGGTCAGGCCAATGCATGTGCGGCGCGGTGAAATTCACCGCGCGCGATGTGCCCGCGACCTATGGCGCCTGCCATTGCGAGATGTGCCGCCGCTGGACCGGCGCGGCGCTGGTGGCGGCGACGGTTCCGGCCAAGGGCTTCACCTGGACCGGGGATGACAAGATCCGCAAGATCCAGAGTTCGGACTGGGCCGAGCGCGCCTGGTGTGATGCCTGCGGCACCGGCCTGTATTACCACGTCACGGCCCCCGGTCCTATGGCCGAGAACTACGAGATACCGATTGGTCTGTTTGACGATACGCGCGGCATGGAGATGACCGGCGAGATCTATATCGACCACAAGATTCCGTCGCTGGGGTTTACCGGCGACCATTCACGACTGACACGCAAAGAAGTGTTGAAACAGTTCGGCATCGCCGATGATTTCGACATCCTTGACGATGGAGACTGATATGACCGTTTACGACGAAAACTGGGCCCGCGCCGAGGAAGAAAAGCGCAAGTGGATGGCCGAAAACGGCATGTACGCCGAGGAAGAAGAACATTCGTCCTGCGGCGTCGGGCTGGTGGTGTCCATCAACGGCAAGAAAAGCCGCAAGGTGGTCGAGGCGGGCATCACCGCGCTCAAGGCGATCTGGCACCGGGGTGCGGTGGACGCCGACGGCAAGACCGGCGATGGCGCGGGCATTCACGTGCAGATCCCTGTTCCGTTCTTCTATGACCAGATCGAACGCACCGGCCACAAGCCGCGCAAGGACCAGCTGATCGCGGTTGGTCAGGTGTTTCTGCCGCGCACGGATTTCGGCGCGCAGGAGACCTGCCGCACCATAGTGGAGAGCGAAGTGCTGCGGATGGGCTATTACATCTATGGCTGGCGGCACGTGCCGGTCGATGTGACCTGCCTGGGCGACAAGGCCAACGCGACCCGGCCCGAGATCGAGCAGATCCTGATCTCCAATTCCAAGGGGGTGGATGAAGAGACGTTCGAGCGCGAGCTTTATGTGATCCGTCGCCGCATCGAGAAGGCGGCGGCCGCCGCCGGTATCGGCGGGCTGTATATCGCGTCGCTGTCGTGCCGGTCGATCATCTACAAGGGCATGATGCTGGCCGAGCAGGTAGCGGTGTTCTACCCCGACCTGATGGACCCGCGGTTCGAAAGCGCATTCGCGATCTATCACCAGCGCTATTCCACCAACACCTTTCCGCAGTGGTGGCTGGCGCAGCCGTTCCGCATGCTGGCGCACAACGGCGAGATCAACACGCTGAAGGGCAACGTCAACTGGATGAAGAGCCACGAGATCCGGCTGGCGTCCAACACGTTTGGCGATCTGGCCGAGGATATCAAGCCGATCATTCCGCAGGGGTCGTCGGATTCCGCGGCGCTGGATGCGGTATTCGAGATGCTGGTGCGGGCCGGGCGCAGTGCGCCGATGGCCAAGACGATGCTGGTGCCGGAAAGCTGGTCCAAGCAGGCGGTGGAGCTGCCGCAGGCGTGGCGCGACATGTATTCGTACTGCAACAGCGTGATGGAGCCGTGGGACGGGCCGGCGGCGCTTGCGATGACCGACGGCCGCTGGGTCTGTGCCGGCCTGGACCGCAACGGGCTGCGCCCGATGCGCTATGTCGTGACCGGCGACGGTCTGGTGATCGCGGGCTCCGAGGCGGGGATGGTGCCAATCAACCAGTCCAACGTGGTCGAAAAGGGCGCGCTGGGTCCCGGTCAGCTGCTGGCCGTGGACATGAAGAAGGGCAAACTGTTCCACGACACCGAGATCAAGGACAAGCTGTCCCGCGCGCTGCCGTTCGGCGACTGGGTCGGCAAGATCAACGATGCCGACGAGGTTTTGGCCGAGGTCGACGAAGCGCCGATCTTTACCGGTGAGGAGCTGCGCAAGCGGCAGATCGCGGCCGGCTACTCGATGGAGGAGCTGGAGCAGATCCTGTCGCCGATGGCGGAGGACGGCAAGGAAAGCATCGCCTCGATGGGCGACGACACGCCGTCGGCGGTGCTGTCGAACCAGTACCGTCCGCTGAGCCATTTCTTTCGTCAGAACTTCTCTCAGGTGACCAACCCGCCGATCGACTCCTTGCGGGAATACCGGGTGATGAGTCTCAAGACGCGGTTCGGCAACCTCAAGAACGTGCTGGACGAGGACAGCAGCCAGACCGAAATCGTGGTGCTGGAAAGCCCCTTTGTCGGCAACGCCCAGTGGGACAAGCTGAGCGAACAATTCAACGCGCCGCTGATCGAGATCGACTGCACCTTCTCCGGTGGCGAGGGCGCGCTGAACGCCGAGCTGCGGCGGATCCGCTCCGAGGCGGAGGACGCGGTGCGTTCGGGCGCCGGGCACCTTGTGCTCACCGATCACATGTCTGGGCCGGGCAAGGTGGCGATGCCGATGATCCTGGCCACCAGCGCGGTGCACAGCCATCTGACCCGCAAGGGGCTGCGGACCTTCTGTTCGCTGAACGTGCGGTCGGCGGAATGTATCGACCCGCATTACTTTGCGGTGTTGATCGGCTGCGGCGCGACCATCGTCAACGCCTATCTGGCCGAGGATTCGCTGGCCGACAGGATCCAGCGGGGGCTGCTGGACGGCACGCTGACCGAGAACGTCGCGCGGTATCGCGAAGCGATTGACGCCGGTCTGCTCAAGATCATGGCCAAGATGGGCATCTCGGTCATCTCGTCCTATCGCGGAGGTCTGAACTTTGAAGCCGTCGGACTGAGCCGGGCGATGTGCGCCGAGTATTTCCCCGGCATGACCAGCCGGATTTCCGGTATCGGCATCCATGGCATCCAGAAAAAGGCCGAGGAAATCCACGCCAAGGGCTGGGACAGCGGGCTGAACGTGCTGCCCATCGGCGGGTTCTACAAGGCGCGTAAATCAGGCGAGACCCACGCCTGGGAAGCCTCGTCCATGCACATGCTGCAGATGGCCTGCAACAAGGCGTCTTACGAGCTGTGGTCACAGTATTCGGCCAAGATGCGGTCGAACCCGCCGATTCACCTGCGCGATCTTCTGGACATCAAGCCGCTGGGCAAGCCGGTCCCGATCGAAGAGGTCGAATCCATCACTTCGATCCGCAAGCGGTTCGTCACGCCGGGCATGTCGCTGGGCGCGTTGTCGCCGGAAGCGCACAAGACGCTGAACGTTGCGATGAACCGGATCGGCGCGAAATCTGACAGCGGCGAGGGCGGCGAAGATCCGGCGCATTTCGTGCCGGAGCCCAATGGCGACAACCCGTCCGCCAAGATCAAGCAGGTGGCCAGCGGTAGGTTCGGTGTGACCGCCGAATACCTGAACCAGTGCGAAGAACTGGAGATCAAGGTGGCGCAGGGCGCCAAGCCCGGTGAAGGTGGCCAGCTGCCGGGTATGAAGGTGACCGACCTGATCGCGCGTCTGCGGCATTCGACCAAGGGTGTGACGCTGATCTCGCCGCCGCCGCACCACGACATCTACTCGATCGAAGACCTCGCGCAGCTGATCTATGATCTGAAACAGATCAACCCGCGCTGCAAGGTGACAGTCAAGCTGGTGGCATCCAGCGGCGTCGGCACGATTGCCGCCGGAGTGGCCAAGGCCAAGGCGGATATCATCCTGATCTCGGGTCACAACGGTGGCACCGGGGCCTCGCCCGCGACCAGCATCAAATATGCCGGTCTGCCGTGGGAGATGGGCCTGACCGAGGCGCATCAGGTGCTGGCGATGAACAAGCTGCGCGACCGTGTTACGCTGCGGACCGATGGCGGGTTGCGCACCGGGCGTGACATCGTGATGGCGGCCATGATGGGGGCCGAGGAATACGGCATCGGCACCGCGGCGCTGATCGCGATGGGCTGTATCATGGTGCGGCAGTGCCAGTCGAACACCTGCCCGGTGGGTGTCTGTACGCAGGACGAGAGCCTGCGCGCCAAGTTCTCGGGCAGTGCGGACAAGGTGGTCAACCTGATCACCTTCTACGCGCAGGAAGTGCGCGAGATCCTGGCCGAAATCGGCGCGCGGTCGCTGGACGAGGTGATCGGACGGGCCGACCTGCTGGCGCAGGTCAGCCGCGGGTCCGCGCATCTGGACGATCTGGACCTGAACCCGCTGCTGATCACGGTCGATGGCGCGTCCGAGATCGTTTACAACCGCGACAAGGAGCGCAACGCGGTGCCCGACACGCTGGATGCTCAGATCGTGCGCGACGCGGCGCGGTTCCTCAAGGACGGCGAAAAGATGCAGTTGTCTTATGCGGTCCAGAACACGCACCGGACCGTGGGCACGCGGACCAGCAGCCACATTGTGCGCAACTTTGGCATGCGCAACGCCTTCCAGCCCGACCACCTGACGGTAAAGCTGCAGGGGTCGGCCGGACAGTCGCTGGGCGCCTTCGCCGCGCCGGGGCTGAAGCTGGAGGTGTCAGGCGATGCCAACGACTATGTCGGCAAAGGGTTGTCGGGCGGTACGGTCGTTGTGCGCCCGCCGATGTCGAGCCCGCTAAAGGCGGACGAGAACACCATCATCGGCAACACTGTGCTGTATGGTGCGACCGCCGGGTACCTGTTTGCGGCGGGCCGTGCAGGCGAACGCTTTGCGGTGCGCAACTCGGGGGCATCGGTGGTGATCGAGGGCTGCGGGTCCAACGGGTGTGAATACATGACCGGCGGCATCGCGGTGATCCTGGGCGAGATCGGGGCCAACTTTGGCGCCGGGATGACCGGGGGCATGGCCTATCTCTATGACCCCGAGAGCAAGGCACAGACGCTGATGAACATGGAAACGCTGGTGACCTGTCCAGTCACGGTGGATCATTGGGAAACGCAGCTGAAAGGGCTGATCGAGCGCCATGCCGCCGAGACCGGCAGCCGCAAGGCCGCCGACATCCTGCAGCACTGGGACCTGGAAAAGGCCAATTTCCTGCAGGTCTGTCCCAAGGAGATGCTGAACAAGCTGACCGTGCCGCTGAGCATAGAAGAGACGGCGGTTCCGGCGGAATAAACCCGGTTTCAGGACGTCAAAGAACCAGGTGGGGCCGGCTGAAACAGCCGGCCCTTTTTTCATGCCGCCACATTTCTGCCGCATTTTAACGACATTCTGTTCACCAATAATCCGCCGCAAAAAGGCGGACGTAGCCAGACCTGTGCACCGGGGGCAGGAAGCAGAAATGACAAACATCACGCTGACGGCGCAGGACGTCAACGGCGACCCGTTCATGACGGGTAGCAGCATCAACATCGTCAACAACTCCATCACCGTTCTGACATTCGTGGACGTGGATCACCAACTGAACGATCCGCTGACCGGCGAATATGTGTCGATGGATGGCGGTGTGACCCTGTTGAGCTATCAGTACCTGGGCAATGGCGACGTGCGCGGTGATCCGATGCAGAACGCGTCGTTCATCCGGATCGATATGGGCGACGGCAGCTATCTGACCGTGGCGCTGGACATGAACGCCGATTTCGACGATCTGCCGGATCTGCAGAACGGCAACACCCAACTGACGCCAGCCACGCTGGACAGCACCTCGCCGAACTGGTTTCCGGGGTTTGCCTGTTTCTGCATGGGTACGCTGATCGATACCGAAGACGGGCCGCGCCCGGTGGAGAGCCTGCGGCCTGGAGACCGGATCGTGACCGCGGACCGTGGGCTGCAGCCGCTGGTACATCTGGCGCAATCGACGGTGCCCGCAATTGGCGCCTTGGCGCCGGTCGTGGTGCTGGAAGGCGCGATGGGCAATGCCCGCGACCTCTGGGTCAGCCAGCAGCACCGGATGCTGATCCAGGGCTGGCGGGCGCAGCTGTTTTGTGGCGAGGACGAGGTCTTTGTTCCCGCGATCAAGCTGGTAAACGACCGCGACATCCGGGTGATGCCGGGCGGGCGGGTGACCTATTACCACATGCTGTTCGTTGAACATGAGGTGGTGTTTTCCGAAGGCATTCCGACCGAAAGCTATTTCCCCCACGCCGAGCTGGACCGCGATGCAACAGCGGCACGGGCCGAGGCAATGGCGCTGTTTCCGGATCTGGCCGGGGCCGATGCCGCCGGCGGCCAGACCGCCCGCCATGTGGCGCGCGGGCCGGTTGCCCAGATCCTGCGGGCGGCCTGAAACCAAACTCTGAAACCGAATCTTAAACCTCTGGCGCGACGATTGGGGCGATGACCCAATGCCGGGGACACCATGCCAAGTACCTATTCTGACCAGTTCTGGGTCATGGACCCGGGCAGCCCGCCACCGCCAGGAACATCGCTGACGGTGCAAATATTCGATTTCACCGACCTGAGCGACGACAGCCAGAACTGTTGTGGCGGGTATGACCGGTTCGAGGGGGGCCGGATCACACATGTCTGGAACGGCGACACGATCACCGTTGCGCTTGGCGATGGCTCGCAGGTGACGGTGACCGGTGCGACCTTTTACGTCAGTGGGCGGCCGCCGGCCTTTACCCCGACGGATGGCACGGTGTTGGAAGACGCCACATTTGTCTCGTCGACGTCCGTGAAGGTCAGCACACAACAGGATCTGGAAGACCTGGCACCGGCCTGTTTCACACCGGGCACCCGGATCGACACGGCCTTTGGCGGGGTCCCCGTGGAGTTGATCCGCGAGGGGGATCTTGTGCGGACGGCGGAACACGGGTTTCTGCCGGTACGTTGGATTGGCCACCAGCGGGTGCAGGCGCTGGGGCGCTTTGCCCCCGTGCGCTTTGCGCCCGGCGTGCTGGGAAACATCCGCGGGCTGACCGTCAGCCCGCAGCATCGCGTCATGCTGAGCGGTTGGGCGGCAGAGCTGCATTCGGGCGAAACCGATATTTTGGTGCCGGCCTGTCATCTGATCGACGGGCGCCGGGTCCGCGTAATGACGGGGGGAACGGTGGACTACATCCAACTCGGCTTTGACGCGCATGCGCTGGTGCGTTCCGAAGGGGTCTG
This sequence comes from Paracoccaceae bacterium, assembly GCA_041594355.1. Lineage (GTDB taxonomy): Bacteria > Pseudomonadota > Alphaproteobacteria > Rhodobacterales > Rhodobacteraceae > JAIUZI01. Next base: position 14,891 of record JBFHMM010000030.1, read on the forward strand.
GACAGAAAGCCATTTTGCCAGCGCCGCCGCGCCGGCGGAAGGCACGGCGTTGTTTCCCGGACACGCGGCGTGCAGGACAATGGCACGGTCGGTCCCACCTTGGCATGAATCGCGCGTGATCGGGGCATCTGCACTTTGCTGATGGCCGGGCCGTGGCCTATAGCTGGGCCATGGCAAAGAATGCGGGCACCAAAAAGGCATCCTCGAAACCGGCCGCCAAACCACGGGCACGCCGCAAGGTGGAACCACGCCGCAGGTTTCGGCCGCTCCGGTGGATCGGGTTCGTTTTGCTGCGGACGACAACGATCCTGATCGTGACGGTCATGGCGCTGGTGCTGCTGTATTCCCAGATCAACCCGCCGATCACCCATACGATCTGGTCGGAGAAGCGCCGGCTGGGAAGCGTCGACCGGGAATGGGTGCCGATGGAGGCGATCGCGCCGGTCATGGCGCGGTCGGCGGTTGCCGCCGAGGATGCGAATTTCTGCCTGCACTGGGGGTTCGACGTCGAGGCGATCCGTGCCGCGATGGAGGAGGGCGCGCTGCGTGGCGGATCGACGATCAGCCAGCAGGTGGTCAAGAACGTGTTTCTCTGGCAGGGCCGCAGTTGGATCCGCAAGGCGTTGGAAACCGCGATCACCCCGGCGGTGGAGGCGATCTGGTCCAAGCGCCGCATTCTCGAGGTCTATCTGAACCTGGCTGAAATGGACGAGGGCGTCTTTGGTGTCGAAGCGGCGGCGCGGCATTATTTCGGCGTCGGCCCCGATGCGCTGAGCCCGCGGCAGGCGGCGCTGCTGGCCGCGGTGCTGCCCGCACCCAAGAGCCGCTCGGCTGCCAAACCCAGCGCCCGGCTGAACCGCCGTGCCGCCGCGATCATGGATGGGGCGGCCACCATTCGCGCAGACGGGCGCGCGGCCTGTTTCGAGGATTGAAAATCCCCGGCGCTCGGGGCATTGGTGGGGGCACACTCCAAATCAACCCAGGTTTCCGATGGCCCGCCTGTTTCACGTCCCCCTTTCCCCGTTTTGCCGCAAGGTGCGCCTGTCGCTGGCCGAGAAAAAGATCGAGGTGGAGCTGGTCGAGGAGCGCTACTGGGAGCAAGAACCCGACTTCTTGCGCCGCAACCCGGCCGCCAAGGTGCCAGTGATCAAGCTGGACGGCCGGATGATGGCCGAAAGCGCGGCGATCTGCGAATATATCGAGGAAACGCGCCCAGAGCCGCCGCTGATGCCGACCGAACCGGCAGCCCGGTTCGAGGTGCGCCGGCTGGTGGGCTGGTTCGACGACAAATTCCACAACGAGGTGACTTCGAAGCTGCTCTATGAGCGGGTCAACAAGAAGGTCACCGGCCAGGGCCAGCCCGACAGCCGCAACGTCAAGGATGGCGCGCGGGCGATCAAGTACCATCTGGACTATATGGCCTGGCTGCTGGATCACCGGCGCTGGCTGGCGGGCGACGTGATGACGCTGGCGGATTTCGCCGCCGCCGCGCACCTCAGTTCGCTGGATTACATTTCGGACGTGGACTGGAACCGGTCCGAGGTGGTCAAGGACTGGTACGCAAAGATCAAGTCGCGCCCCGCCTTTCGGTCGATCCTGGCCGACCAGATCCCCGGGTTCCGGCCGCCGCAGCACTATGCCGATCTCGATTTCTGAAGCTGCGCCGGGTGCAGGGGGCTTTGCCCCCGTCGCTGCGCGACCCCCCCAGGATATTGCAGAACAGAAGAAGCATGGGTGAGGCGCTGAAAACCCGTCTGGTCCGGCAGGCGCTGGAAGAAGGCTTCGTTGCGGCGCGTGTGTGCCGGCCCGGCGATGTGCCCCAGGTGGCGGATCGGTTGCGGGCCTTTGTCGAGGCGGGGTATCACGGGCAGATGGGCTGGATGGCGGAGCGCATGCATTGGCGTGGCGATCCGGTGGCGCTGTGGCCGGAGGCGCGTTCGGTGATTATGCTGGCGGAGAGCTATGCACCGCAACAGGATCCGCGCGCGGTGTTAGGCCGGCGTGATCGGGGCGCGATTTCGGTCTATGCGCAGAACCGCGACTATCACGATCTGGTCAAGAAACGGCTGAAGCGGCTGGCGCGCTGGCTGATCGCGGAGGCGGGGGGCGAGGTGAAGGTCTTTGTCGATACCGCGCCGGTGGCGGAAAAGCCGCTGGCGCAGGCAGCGGGGCTGGGCTGGCAGGGCAAGCATACCAATCTGGTCAGCCGGGAGTTCGGCAACTGGGCCTTTCTGGGGTCTGTGTTCACCACGCTGGACCTGCCGGTGGACGGGGCGGAAACGGATCACTGCGGGTCGTGCCGGGCCTGCCTGGACGTCTGTCCGACCGACGCGTTTCCGGCCCCCTACCAGCTGGACGCGCGACGCTGCATTTCCTATCTGACGATCGAGCATAAGGGGCCGGTGGAGGAAGGCCTGCGGGCGGGGATCGGCAACCATATCTACGGTTGCGACGATTGCCTGGCCGCCTGCCCCTGGAACAAGTTCGCGGTGGCGGCCAGCGATATGCGGTATGCGGCGCGGCCGGAGCTGGTGGCGCCCCGGCTGGCGGAACTGGCCCGGCTGGATGATGCCGGGTTTCGCGCCTTGTTCTCAGGCAGCCCGATCAAGCGGATCGGGCGTGACCGGTTTGTGCGCAATGTGCTTTATGCTATCGGTAATTCCGGTGAACCCGCCTTGTATGATGTGGCGCAAGGGCTGAGCGAGGACCCCGATCCGGCGGTTGCCGATGCAGCGCGCTGGGCCGCTCACAGGCTGAATAAGTCCGGGCCGTAAACCGCTGCCGTCCCCTTTCATCTCTTTCCAAATACTCCGAGGGGTCTTGGGGGGCACCCCCCAAGCCTTACTCCGCGGCGTCGCGCTTGGGCAGCACCCAGTCGGAGCGCGGAAAGTGGCAGGTATAGCCGTTGGGGAGCCGCTCAAGATAGTCCTGATGCTCGGGCTCGGCCTCCCAGAAATCGCCGACCGGTTCCACTTCGGTCACCACTTTGCCGGGCCAGAGGCCCGACGCATTTACATCGGAAATCGTCTCTAACGCGGTCCGTTTCTGGTTTACATCCGCGTAGTAGATCGCCGAGCGGTAGCTGAGGCCGATGTCGTTGCCCTGCCGGTTCACGGTAGTGGGATCGTGGATTTGAAAGAAGAATTCCAGCAACCGCCGGTAGGAGATTTTTTCTGGGTCGAACAGGATCTCGATTGCCTCGGCATGGGTGCCGTGGTTGCGATAGGTGGCATTTGGCACGTCGCCGCCGGTATAGCCGACGCGGGTTTTCGAGACGCCGGGCAATTTGCGGATCAGGTCCTGCATTCCCCAGAAGCAGCCTCCGGCAAGAACGGCACGGTCTGTCATGTGATATTCTCCACCTGGTCGATGTAGTCGCCATATCCTTCGGCCTGCATGTCGTCACGGTGGACAAAGCGAAGGGAGGCAGAGTTGATGCAGTAACGCAGCCCGCCGCGGTCGCGGGGGCCATCAGGAAACACATGACCCAGATGGCTGTCGCCATGAGCCGAGCGGACCTCGGTCCGGATCATGCCGAGAGAGCGGTCCTCGATTTCGGTCACATGGGCGGGTTCGATGGGCTTGGTAAAGCTGGGCCAGCCGCAGCCCGATTCATACTTGTCGGACGAGGCGAACAGCGGCTCGCCCGAGACGATGTCGACATAGATGCCCGGATCCTTGTTATAGAGCAGCTTGCCGGTTCCGGGGCGCTCCGTGCCGCTGCGCTGGGTGACGTGGAACTCTTCCGGCGACAGTGCGGCGATGGCGTCGGGATCTTTGGTGTATCGGGTCATGTGGTCCTCTACGCGGTTTCCTTGCCGCAGTAAATGGAGTGTGTGGGGGGAAAGCAAAGAGTTATTTCGGGCCGATCGCGCAGAAGTGCGGTGATCCGATCGGCGGCGAACCGCGTATCAGGGATACATGGAACGAGGGGAAAAGACATGCTGAGAGCCTTCATTCTGGCGGTATTGATCGCCATCGGACAATTGGCGCAGGCCGCACCGGTGGGCGGAACATTCGAGTCCATCGACGGCGGCACCTTGCGGATCGAAGCCTGGCGCGGGCAGCCGGTGCTGGTGGTGAATACCGCCTCGCAATGCGCATTCACACCGCAATATGAGGCTCTGCAAAGAGTACATGACACCTACAAGGGGCGCGGGCTGGTGGTCCTGGCGGTGCCTTCGGATGATTTCAACCAGGAGCTGGACAGCGAAGCGGAGGTCCGGGAATTCTGCGAGCTTACCTATGGGCTGGACCTGCCGATGACCGAGATCACGAGCGTAATAGGGTCCGGGGCGCATCCCTTCTTTCGCGCAGTGCGCGATCAGACCGGTTTTGAGCCGACATGGAATTTCAACAAGATCCTGATCGCGCCGGACGGCACCGTGGCGGCGACATTCGGATCAACGGCGCGGCCTGAGTCGCGCAAGGTTCTGAACGAAATCGAGACGCTGCTGAATTAATCCGCGACCGGTTTTGCGGGTGGGCGCTGGCGCGACAATTGCACCGCGAGGATTCCGGCGGTGACGATCAGCACGCCGACCACGTCGAGTTGCGACAGCCGCTCACCCAGCAGAGCGGCGGCGACGGCGACGCCGAACACCGGGTTTAGAAAGTGAAAGGTCGCGGCCCGGATCGGGCCGATCCTGTGCAACAGCAGGAACCAGACATAGGTGGCGGCCAGACCGGGGATCAGGGTGGTATAGGCAAAGGCGGCGGCCAGCGGCCAGCTTGGATCGATGCGGATGGTTTCGGTCAGCGGCGCGGCGACAAAGAGGAAGGCCGAGCCCACCAGCATCTGCAGCCCGACGATCATCATGAAATTGCCGCCCGAGGTGGCGCCGCGCACCGCCAGCGTCGCAAAGGCGAGCGCCATAACGCCGATGCCGCACAGGAGCACGCCGTAAAGGTCGACGCCGGCGCTGATCCGCGACCCCATGATCAGGGCCACGCCGGCAAATCCGGCCAGCAACCCGAGCACGCCCAGCGGTTTCAACCGTTCGCCCAGCAGCAGCCAGCTGGCCAGCGCCACCAGCAGCGGCATCACCGAGGCGATGATCGCGGCAAACCCGGCCTCGACCGTTTGCATGGCGACAAAATTCAGACCCAGATACAGCGCGTTCTGGCAGATGCCGAACAGAATGGTGGCATACCACTGGCTGCGGGTCAGCCGCCAGTTTTGTCCCATGGCGCGGGCGATTGCGACGCCAAGAAGGCCCGAGATCAGGAACCGCAGCGCGAGCGAGAACAGCGGCGAGGCGTCCGCGACGATGATCCGCGCCGAGGTAAAGGCCGAGGACCACATGAAGGCAAAGGCCAGCCCCATCGCTATCGCGCGCAGATCCATCCTGGTCATCCTGTCAATTCGAGTGTCGGCGTTCACGCCGCGACCCTTTCGGATTTTCGGGCAGACTGCAAGCCGGGCGCGGGTGGCACCCGGTGTGGGGGGGCTTTGCCCCCCGGCGCGGTGCCCGCGCCTCCCCCCAGGATATTTTGGAACAGAAGAAAGACTTTGTTAACCAGGGGCCGCCATGCTGGTCCCGCGGAACAGGCGGGGACGCCGATGGCCGCAACAGGAGAAGGCCCCCTGTACCCGGTGTGGGCAGGGGGCTGGACCTGTCTTCTTCTGTTCAGAAATATCCCCGCCGGAGGCAAAAAATCTAACACGAGGTCGCATCGGGGCAAGGCCCATGAAAAAGGGGCCGCCGGTGCATCGGCGACCCCTGATCGAGGTTTCAGCCTTGGTCAGCCGATCAGCCGTTCACGCTGTCCTTCAGCGCCTTGGCGATGGTCATCTTGACCACCTTGTCTGCGTCTTTCTTGAACTGTTCGCCGGTGGCGGGGTTGCGCACCATGCGCTCTGGGCGCTCGCGGCAGTAAATTTTGCCGATGTTCGGCAGGGTCACGGCGCCGCCGCTCGAGACTTCGCGGGTGATCAGGGCGCTGATCGCGTCCAGCGCTGCGCCGGCGGCTTTTTTGTCGGTGCCCATTTCTTCGGCCAGGGCAGCAACCAGTTGGGTCTTGGTCATTGGTTTTGACATTTTTTTGTCTCCTTCGTCCGCCCGATCTTGGGCCTCATCGCGTAACTTTAACGGTATCTTGTGGGTCAACACAACGAATAGTGCAGCAAAACAAGGGGAATCGTGTGTTTTTTGCCGGTTTTTGCCGATCAGAGGAAGGCGGTTTCGTCGAATGACCGCAATTTCCGGCTGTGGAGGCGTTCCAGCGGCATGGTGCGCAGGGTCTCCATCGCGCGGATTCCGATAGCCAGATGGCGCGAGACCTGTGTCGTGTAGAAGTCCGACGCCATGCCGGGCAGCTTCAATTCGCCGTGCAGCGGCTTGTCCGAGACACACAGGAGCGTGCCATAGGGCACCCGGAACCGGTAGCCGTTGGCGGCGATGGTGGCGCTCTCCATGTCCAGTGCCACCGCGCGCGACTGACTGAGCCTCTGCACCGGGCCGGACTGGTCTCGCAGTTCCCAGTTACGGTTGTCGATGGTGGCGACGGTGCCGGTGCGCATGATCCGCTTCAGGTCGAAGCCCTGCAGCTTGGTCACCTCGGCCACCGCCTGTTCCAGTGCGATCTGGATTTCGGCCAGCGCAGGGATCGGGGTCCAGACCGGCAGGTCGTCATCCAGCACGTGATCTTCGCGTAGATAGGCATGGGCCAGCACGAAATCGCCCAGCGCCTGGGTGTTGCGCAGCCCCGCGCAGTGGCCGACCATCAGCCAGGCGTGCGGGCGCAGTACGGCGATGTGGTCGGTGGCGGTCTTGGCGTTGGACGGGCCGACGCCGATGTTGACCAGGGTGATGCCATTCCCGTCCTCGCGTTTGAGGTGATAGGTCGGCATCTGCGGCAGCTTCAGCGGCTGGTCCAGCGGCGCCTCGGGATCGATGATCGTGGCGTTGCCGGTGCCGACAAAGCTGGTGTAGCCGCTGGCGGGATCGGCCAGCTGGCTGCGCGCGTAGGCCTCGAATTCCGAGACGTAGAACTGGTAGTTGGTGAACAGCACGTGGTTCTGGAAATGCGCCGGTTCCGTGGCCGTGTAATGGGCCAGCCGCGCCAGCGAATAATCCACCCGTTGCGCGGTGAACAGTGCCAGCGGGCCGGTGCCGTTCACGGGCGTGAAAGTGCCATTGACGATGTCGTCGTTCGTGGTGCTGAGATCGGGCACGTCAAAGACGTCGCGCAGGGTGAAATCGGTGGCGCCTTCCTGTGGCACGGTGATGTCGGGATTGGCGGCGACTGCGAAATGCACCGGGATCGGTGTGGTCGAGGGGCCGATGGTGACCGGGACACCGTGGTTGCGGATCAGCAGGGCGATCTGCTGGGTCAGGTAGTGGCGAAACAGGTCGGGCCGGGTGACCGTGGTGGCATGGGTGCCGGGTTGGGCGACATGGCCAAAGCTGAGGCGGCTGTCGACCTGCGCGTAAGAGGTCGTGGTCAGGCGGATCTCGGGGTAGAAGGCGCGGTAGCGGGAGTACGGCGCGCCATTGGCCATGACTGCGCGAAAGGCCTCGCAGAGAAACCCGGTGGCCTGATCATAAAGCTCGACCAGGCGCTGGGCGGCGGCGGCGGGGTCGGTAAAGCTCTCGGCAGGGGTTGTTTCGGGGCTGAGGGTTGGCATCATGAAGCTGGCTCTAACAAGGGGATTTTCGTGAAAGTCCGCACGTCGATCAGGCCCAGGTCCGAGATCCGCAGTTCCGGGATCACTACCAGCGCCAACAGCGAATGCTGCATGTAGGCGTTGTTGAGCGTGCAGCCGCAGGCCTGCATCGCCTCGACCATGTGTTGCGCCTTGGCGGCGACCTCATGCGCGGGACTGTCGGACATCAACCCGGCAATCGGCAGTTCCACCAGCGCCAGTTCGCGACCGTCACGGTAGATGGTGATGCCGCCGCCGATCTCGGCCAGCCGATTGGCGGCCAGCGCCATCTGGGTACGGTCGGTGCCCACGACGATCATGTGGTGGCTGTCATGCGCCACGGTCGATGCCATAGCCATCTTGTCGGCGTAGCCAAAGCCGGAAACTAGCGCGTTGGTGACGCCGCCGGTGGCGCGGTGGCGTTCGACCAGCGCGATCTGGCAGATGCCGGATCCCTCCTGAGGCTCGACCAGACCGTCCTGCACCGGCAGTTCCGCCTTCAGCGCCTTGGTCGGGGCCTGGTTTTCGACGACTCCGATCACGTTGGCGGTGACCGCATTGGCGCCCTCGGGGGCGGCGATCTCGAAATCGGCCGCGGTCAGGTCGTGGCCCAGATGCACGGTTCGTCGGGCGCTGTCGGGCCAGTCGAAATGTGGGAAATCCACCAGAACAGAGCCTGATTCCGCCACTTTGATCCCGCGCGCCCAGACCTCTTCAATCGGCAGGGTGGTGAGATCCGAGGTCAGGATCATATCGGCCCGCCGTCCGGGGGTGAGCGAGCCGATCTCGCGTTCCAGCCCGAAATGGGTGGCGGTGTTGATCGTCGCCATCTGCAGCGCCACCAGCGGGTCGCAGCCACAGGCGATGGCGTGGCGGACAACCCGGTTCATATGGCCATCATTGACCAGTGTTCCGGAGTGGCAGTCGTCGGTGCAGAGGATAAAGTTGCGCGGGTCGAGCCCCTTTTCGGTCACCGCCGTGATCTGGCTTTCGACATCGTACCAGGCGCTGCCCAGCCGCATCATCGATCGCATCCCCTGACGCACGCGGGCGATGGCGTCCGCCTCGCAGGTGCCCTCGTGATCGTCGGCAGGACCACCGGCGACATAGGCGGCGAAATCAGGCCCTAGATCGGGCGAAGCATAGTGCCCGCCGACGGTTTTGCCCGCCCGCTGGGTGGCCGCGATCTCGGCCAGCATCCTGGGGTCGGCATTGGCCACACCGGGAAAATTCATCATCTCGCCCAACCCGATGATGCCGGGCCACGACATTGCCTGCGCCACGTCCTCGGGCGAGATTTCCTGCCCGGTGGTTTCCAACCCCGGCGCGCTGGGCGCGCAGGAGGGCATCTGGGTAAAGATGTTGACGGGCTGCATCAGCGCCTCGTCATGCATCATGCGGACCCCGTCCAGCCCCAGCACATTGGCGATCTCATGGGGGTCGGTGAACATGCTGGTGGTGCCATGCGGGATCACCGCGCGGGCGAACTCGGCGGGTGTCAGCATGCCGGATTCGATGTGCATATGGGCATCGCACAGACCCGGGACCATATAG
>JBFHMM010000031.1:0-23655 GCA_041594355.1 Paracoccaceae bacterium
AAGGTCGAACATGTTCTTGTCCATTGCCCCGTTGATGGTCCCGGTCGCGGCGATCCTGGCGTGGCGCCCCCCCCTGCAATGAAGACCTGAGTGTCCCAGCGCGCAGCCGGGGCATGATCGACCAAACGGTCTTTCAACGGGTGCCCGGCCCGTCACCTGTGTCAAGTTGGTCTTGAGCGAGGTTTCACAAATAAATACAGGGCGTTATAGATGGCCACGCATGAAGGGTTGGCGGCGATTGATCCAGTTAGAACGATCCCGCACGATATCGGGTCTCTGCTGTTCACTGGCGTGTCAATCTTTTGTTGTGCGATAGACCAAGCCATTGCAACAGGCCCCGGGCGGCAGAGCGTTGCGACTCAGTCCCGTGTTCCTGGCGCAGAACTGCCACCCGCTCATCAAGCCTTGTCGTGGGGTGTTCTTCAAGCCGCGTGCGAACCCGATCGTGGACACCCGCAAGTTCGCCGTGACCACGACACCCCTGAGGTTTGGGCTCCAACGCGTCCGTCTCCTGCTTCAGTCGCACGATGTCATTCACAAACTTGATGGAAACGTAAAGGGTGCCTGGCCGTTTCGATATGCGTGTTGCCTTGGCCAACAAGCGCAACGGCGCGCTCGCGTAGCTCAATAGGAGCCCATTCCTGACCCGTAATATTTGCCTCAGCGACAGGGATTCACACTTCAGATTGTTTGCGAATCCCGAATCCGATCAGGTCGAACACGCTCTAGGTGACGCAGGATTTACTCTGCCGCAATCGGGTTCGGGTCTGCCAGAGAAACGATATCGGTCATGATCGTATTCAGTTCAAAGTCCTTGGGGGTGTAGATTTTAGAAACCCCCATTTTCGAGAGCTTTTCTGCATCTTCGTCGGGAATAATGCCGCCCACAATCACCGGGATATGCCCCAGCCCGGCCGCCTTCATCTTTTCCATGACGTCCTGAACGAGCGGTATATGGCTGCCGGAAAGAATTGACAGGCCGACCACATGCGCCTTGTCGGAAATCGCCGCATCGACAATTTCCTGCGGCGTTAGGCGAATCCCCTCATAAGAAATATCCATGCCGCAATCGCGGGCGCGGAATGCAATCTGTTCTGCGCCATTGGAATGGCCGTCCAAGCCAGGTTTGCCCACAAGGAATTTCAACCGGCGGCCGAGTTTGTCGCTGACCAGATCCACCGAGGCGCGGATATCGTCGAGGCCTTCGGTCTTGTTCGACACCGACCCCGAGACACCGGTCGGACCACGGTAAGTGCCGTGGACCAGGCGCATCTGCTCTGCCCATTCGCCGGTGGTGACCCCGGCCTTGGCCGCCGCGATCGAGGGTTCCATGACATTAGCTCCGCTCTGCGCGGCCTCGCGCAGGGCGGCCAGAGCGGCGCGCACGGCGTCTTCGTCACGCCCGGCACGCCAGGCGTTCAGCCGTGCGATCTGCTCTTCTTCGACCGCCGGATCGACCACCATAATTCCGCCGTCTTCGGTCATCAGGGGCGAGGGTTCGGTGGCGGTGAACTTGTTCACGCCGACCACCGTGGTTTCACCAGCCTCGATGCGGTTCAGCCGTTCCGCGTTGGAATCGACCAGCCGCGATTTCATATATTCGATGGCGGAAATGGCGCCGCCCATGCTGTCGAGGTTTGCCAGTTCGGCGCGGGCGCCTTCTTTGAGTTCCTCGACCTTGGCATCGACGGCGGGGTTGCCGTCGAACAGGTCGCCGTATTCCAGCAGGTCGGTTTCGAACGCCAGAATCTGCTGCATCCGCATCGACCATTGCTGGTCCCATGGGCGCGGCAGGCCCAGCGCCTCGTTCCACGCGGGCAGTTGCACGGCGCGGGCGCGGGCCTTTTTCGACAGGGTCACGGCCAGCATCTCGATCAGGATGCGGTAGACGTTGTTTTCCGGCTGCTGCTCGGTCAGGCCCAGGCTGTTGACCTGCACGCCATACCGGAACCGGCGGAATTTGGGGTTTTCCACGCCATAGCGCGTTTCCAGGATCTCATCCCAAAGATCGACAAAGGCGCGCATTTTGCACATCTCGGTCACGAATCGGATACCGGCGTTGACAAAAAAGCTGATCCGTCCGCACAGCGCCGGGAAATCTTCGGCCGGAACACGCGGTTTCAGTTCGTCGAGAACCGCGATGGCGGTGGCCAGCGCATAGGCCAGTTCCTGTTCCGGCGTCGCTCCGGCCTCTTGCAGGTGGTAGGAACAGACGTTCATCGGGTTCCACTTGGGCACGTTGGTGTAACAGTATTCAGCCACGTCCGCGATCATCTTGAGCGAGGGTTTCGGCGGGCAGACATAGGTGCCGCGGCTGAGGTATTCCTTGATCAGGTCGTTCTGCACGGTGCCCTGCAGCGTGGACACGTCGGCGCCCTGTTCATCGGCCACGGCGATATAGAGCGACAGCAGCCACGGTGCCGTGGCGTTGATCGTCATCGAAGTGTTCATCTGCTCCAGCGGGATCTGGTCGAACAACATGCGCATGTCGCCCAGATGGCTGACCGGCACGCCGACCTTGCCCACCTCGCCGCGCGCCAGCGTGTGGTCGCTGTCGTATCCCGTCTGCGTGGGCAGGTCGAAGGCCACCGAGAGACCGGTCTGCCCTTTTGCCAGGTTGCCCCGGTAAAGAGCGTTCGAAGCTTTGGCGGTCGAGTGCCCGGCGTAAGTCCGGATCAGCCAGGGGCGGTCTTTCTGCGGTTGCGTCATCAGGGGCCTCACGAGTCAGGTGGCGGTAATAATGTTTCGCTGACGTGCTCTAGATCGTAATTTTCGACCGATGTCAATTCGCTGCGTTGCGGCATTATCGGGCAGTCAGGACGATTGTGGCAATGGTTTTTTAGTGGCAGGGTTCGGCAATGACGCAAACCGTCGAAATGCCGCTCTGGCTGCTGGTGCTGATCCTGCTCTTTGCGGGCGTGACATTTGCGTCCCATTTCCTGTTCCCATCAGTGCGCTGGTTTTTCCGGCGCAGACTGGAAAAAGCCGTGGCGCGGCTGAATGAACGATTGGAACGCCCGATACAGCCGTTCAAGCTGGCGCGGCGCTACGACATGATTCAACGGATGATCTATGATCCGCAGGTTAGCCAGGCGATTGCCGATCACGCCCGCGCCGAAGCCATCCCGGAAAACGTCGCGTTCGAATCCGCGAAAAGTTATGCCCGAGAAATCGTGCCGTCGTTTTCGGCATCGGCCTATTTCGGATTTGCGATTCGCGCCGCCCGATTCCTGAGCAATTCGTTGTACCGGGTCCGGTTGGGGCATTCTGACGACGAAGCGTTGCGCGCGATTGATCCGGAGGCCACCGTAGTCTTTGTGATGAATCACCGGTCCAACATGGACTACGTGCTGGTGACCTACCTGGCGGCGGAGCGATCGGCGCTGTCTTACGCGGTAGGGGAATGGGCGCGGGTCTGGCCGCTGAGCGGCCTAATCCGCGCGATGGGGGCCTTTTTTATACGGCGCAAATCTCGCAACGAACTCTATCGCAAGGTTCTGGCCTGCTATGTCAGGCTGTCGACCGAGGCGGGTGTAACACAGGCGATGTTCCCCGAAGGCGGGCTGAGTCTGTCGGGGGCGCTGATGCCGCCCAAGCTGGGGCTGCTGAAGTACATCGTGGACGGGTTCGACCCCAAGGGGCGCGATGTGGTGTTCGTGCCTGTGGCTTTGAACTATGATCGTGTGCTTGAGGATCGGATCCTGATAGACGCGTCGCAGGGCGAGGGGCGGCGCTTTAACGCGAGGATCGGGGTGATCACCTGGCAATTGTTCCGCCAGATCGGGATGCGCGTCGTCGGACGGTATCACCGGTTTGGCTATGCGGCGGTCAGTTTCGGCACACCGGTGTCTCTGCGCCAAGTCCAGGCCGGTCAGTCAGGCGACGTGACCCGGGCGCTGGCCCGTGATCTGATGCGTGCCATCGGCGATATCGTTCCGGTGTTGCCGGTGCCGCTGGTGGCCTGGCTGATCCTTCGGAACGGGCCGATGACGCGGGCCGAAGTGGAACTGGGCTTTAGCGAGGTACTGCGCGAACATGCGTCCGCCCACATCCACATGCCGCGCCGCAACCGCGACTACGCCGCCGAGGTGGGATTGCGGCATTTGGTCGGGCGTCATGTCCTCGTCGAAAAGAACGGCGTTTTTGAACCCGCCGCAGGGCAGGCCGATGTACTAAAGTTCTACGCGAACTCCATCCGGCATATTATGCTGTCAGGAGATGAGGTCGATTCTGCACCTGCAAAGGGAAATTCTGCACCCGCAGGGTCATAAAGTTTCAAAATTTGCCGATTTGATGTTGCAATATTGCGCGGCCACTCATATTCCACCATGAGAGCCGCGATTCTGCGTTGCGGCGAGACGCGAACCAGACACAGGAGGCCAGCATGGCTTTGGACACCAACGGCGACATCGCGCCGTATGAGGCGCCCGAAAAGGACCTCTATGAAATGGGTGAGATCCCCCCGATGGGATTTGTGCCGAAAAAGATGTACGCTTGGGCAATCCGCAAGGAGCGTCACGGCGAGCCTGACACTGCCATGCAACTGGAAGTCGTCGACGTTCCGGTTCTGGACAGCCACGAAGTGCTGGTTCTGGTGATGGCTGCGGGCGTCAACTACAATGGTGTCTGGGCGTCGCTGGGCACCCCGATCAGCCCGTTTGACGGTCACAAGGCCCCCTATCACATCGCCGGTTCCGATGCTGCCGGCATCGTCTGGGCGGTTGGCGAAAAGGTGACCCGCTGGAAAGTCGGCGATGAAGTGGTTATCCACTGCAACCAGGACGACGGCGACGACGAGGAATGCAACGGCGGCGACCCGATGTTTTCGACCACCCAGCGGATCTGGGGATATGAAACCCCGGACGGCTCCTTTGCCCAGTTCACCAACGTGCAGGCGCAGCAGCTGATGCCGCGTCCCAAGCACCTGACCTGGGAAGAGGCGGCCTGCTATACGCTGACCCTGGCGACCGCCTACCGGATGCTGTTCGGTCACCATCCGCACGAGCTGAAGCCGGGCCAGAACGTTCTGGTCTGGGGCGCGTCGGGCGGCCTGGGCTCTTATGCGATCCAGCTGATCAACACCGCCGGAGCCAACGCCATCGGCGTCATTTCGGACGAGGACAAGCGCGAGTTCGTGATGAATCTGGGCGCCAAGGGCGTGATCAACCGCAAGGACTTTGACTGCTGGGGCCAGCTGCCCAAGGTGAACACACCGGAATATGCCGCGTGGTTCAAAGAGGCCCGCAAATTCGGCGCGGCCATCTGGGAAATCACCGGCAAGGGCAACAACGTCGACATCGTGTTCGAGCACCCCGGTGAATCGACCTTCCCGGTTTCGACACTGGTCTGCAAGAAGGGCGGCATGGTCGTGATCTGCGCGGGAACCACCGGCTACAACCTGACCTTTGACGTGCGCTATCTCTGGATGCACCAGAAGCGGATCCAGGGCTCTCACTTTGCCCACCTCAAGCAGGCCGCTTCGGCCAACCAGCTGATGGTCGAGCGCCGCCTCGACCCCTGCATGTCCGAAGTCTTTGCATGGAATGACCTGCCCGAAGCGCACATGAAAATGCTGCGCAACGAGCACAAACCCGGCAACATGTCGGTGCTGGTTCAGTCTCCGAAGACAGGTCTGCGCACGCTGGAAGAGGTTCTGGACGCCCGCGACTGATCCAGTTGCTGCAATCAAACTCCGATCGGGGCCGCGAATCACCTGTGTGACTCGCGGCCCCGGCTCTATGCGGGGGCGCATTATTGATTCCAGACACTTGGATTTTTCTCCCTCACCGTTTTTGGGGAATGGAAAGCAGCGAATTTCTGTCTTTTCCGGCTCGTGCTATGGTTGTGTTAACCATCCGTTAACCAAATCGGAGAGACCCTGATGGCGCAACATGACTGGATACTGGACGTATTGGTGGATCTGAAGTCCTTTGCGACCGCAAACGACCTTGGAGCCTTGGCCGAACAGCTGGATGATACAATGCTGATCGCCGTCGCCGAAATTGCGTCCATGGAAGAGGGCGCGCGTGCTGGGGCAGATGGAAAACCGGGTCAATCTGGATCGGATCACAACAGAACTGGACGACACTTGCGCGCTTGAAGATCTTCAGGCCAGCATCGAGAAACTGCGCGACGCGTTCGGCGTCGATCATATGATCTACCACTGGGTGGACAGCGCCGGCGAACAATACGGCTGCGGTACCTACGATGATAAGTGGGTCCAACGCTATCTCGTCAAACAGTACCTGCGCGTTGACCCGGTTGTTGTCGGGTGTTTTCAACGCTTTCACCCGGTCGACTGGAAGCGGTTGGACTGGTCCAGCAAACCAGCGCGCAGCTTTCTGGCCGATGCGCTGAAGCATGGGGTTGGAAACCAGGGGTATTCCATTCCGATCCGCGGCCCCAACGGCCAGTTCGCGCTGTTCACGGTTAACCACAATGCCTCGGACGGGGAATGGGTCCAGTTTACCGAAACACATGGCCGGGACCTGATCCTGATCGCACATTTCTTTAACCGCAAGGCGCTGGAGTTTGAACCGGGTCGCCAGCCGGAACCCGCTCGCAGCCTGTCGCCGCGCGAGGTGGACGCGATGACCCTGCTGGCCATGGGCTACAGCCGCGCGCAAGTGGCGGACACCCTGTCGATTTCCGAGCACACATTGCGGGTCTATATTGAAAGCGCGCGGTTCAAATTGGGGGCGTTGAATACAACCCATGCGATTGCGCGAGCTTTGTCCCGCGGATTGATCGTGGTTTAAAAGAACGAACGCAGAACTAGGCAAATATTAACCAAATTGCCCGAACGTCTGACGCAGCAGGACGACAAGGGGACAAGCTCATGCTGCGCTATATTTATGCGAATGAATTACACCGATTTCCAAAACTCGGACATACCATGTTTCTGGATCGTGCGGATCAATTCCGTACACGGCTGGGCTGGGATGTGCATGTCGATGCCAATGGCGAGGAACGGGACGGGTACGACGATCTCAATCCGCTTTACGTGGTCTGGGAAAACCCCGATGGCCGTCACGGCGGGTCTATGCGGTTTCTTCCGACCACCGGGCCGGTCATGGTCAATGACGTGTTTGGCCACCTGACGGGTGGGGCGCCAGTGGTCAGCCCGCTGATCTGGGAATGCACCCGGTTTTGTCTGGCCCGTGACGCGGGATCCAACGTGGCCGCCGCGCTGATGCTGGGCGGGGGCGAGATCATGACGGGGTTCGGGATTCGCCACTTCGTCGGCGTGTTCGACGCCCGCATGGTGCGGATCTACCGCGCTATTGGCTCCTCGCCCGAGGTTCTGGGATCGGAAGGGGAGGGCCGCGACCGGATCAGCGTCGGTTTGTGGGAATTTACCCCCGAGGCGCAGAAGAAGGTGGCCGAGCGGGCCGGTGTTTCGCCGGAACTGTCCCGGATTTGGTTCGCCCGCGATTTTGGCGGTGGTAACCGGTTGAAACTGGCGCAGACAGGTTGATCACGGCCTCTGGTGCCCGGATGCGCGGGCCTGTAGGGTCGCGCCATGAGCGCGCCCCTCGTTTCCTTTTCCGATGATCAGGCTACGGCCTTTGACAGTGTCACTGAGATGCTGCGCGAGGCGGGTGTGGACTTGGACGAAAGCCAACTGACACCGCCACGGGCGTCCGGTTCGGGTGTGATGGCGGTGATCGGCAAGGCCGGGTCGGGCAAGACATTGTTGCTGGCCGAACTCTACAAGGCGCTGGAAGAGGCCGGGGTCGAGGTCGTGTCGGGCGACTATGAAAGCCGCAAGCGCCGGGACAAGCGGACACTCGCGATCCTGGCCCCGACGAACAAGGCGGCCAGCGTGCTGCGATTCCGTGGCGTGCCCGCAACGACGATTCACCGCATCCTCTATACCCCGGTCTACGACCCGGAATACGAACGGATCGCCGAGTGGTTGGCCGGAAACGGCGAGCGGCCCGAAATCGAGGGGCTGACCGATCAGGCGCTGGACCGGGCGGCAGCGTTTTACGCCAGCAACAAATCCATGCCCGGCGCGATGGCGGCCGCCGGCTTGCGTGGGTCCGATTTTATCACCGGTTGGAAACGCCGCGAGGAACCGCTGGACATCGGCTTTGTCGATGAGGCGTCGATGCTCGATGATCGCCAGTTCGAAGATCTCAAGGAGATCTTTCCGAACCTGTTGCTATTCGGAGATCCGGCGCAGCTGGCCCCGGTGAACCAGTCCGGGACGATGGTCTTTGACGGGTTGCCGGCCCCGCGCAAGCTGGAGTTGAGCCGGGTTCACCGTCAGGACGCCGACAACCCGATCCTGGACCTGGCCCATGCGCTGGGCGATCCGCAGCTGGAATTTCACGATTTCGAGCGGATGATCGAAGACGCCGCGCGGCACGATGAGCGGGTGGTCTGGGGTCAGCGGGTCGAGGTCGATCTGATGGCGCGCAGCCCGGTGTTGGTCTGGCGCAACGCCACCCGGATCCGTCTGATCCATGCCTTCCGTACCGTGCACGGCGCGCCGGAAGACGGTCTGCTGGAAGGCGAACCACTGATCTGCGACGGCATCGAACTGCCACTGAAACACCGCAAGAAGCGGTTGGACCTTGAGGCGCGGGGGCTGATCAAGGGCGCACAGACCGTCTATCTCGGCCCGGGCCGCAAACCGGGGTTCTACCGGCTCCACGTGATGGGGGCCGAGGACCCGCAAATCAGCGCCGCCTCCATCGTGAAGATCGAAAAACCCGATGAGGAAGAACCCTTCATCCCCTTTGCCGCGCGCATGGGGGCGACCTTTCTGCATGGCGCGGCGGTGACCATTCACAAGGCGCAAGGGTCACAGTGGGACACGGTGCAGGTCTTTGCGCCCGACCTGTTTGTCGCCGCCCGCATGGGGCGGATGGAGGCCGGGCAACCGCTGTGGAAACGGTTGGCCTATGTGGCGATCACGCGGGCGCAGGAACGGCTGATCTGGGTGGTGCGCAATCGTCTGGCCAAGCCCAGCCACCCGCTGCGCATTGATGACCTGCGCGTTGAAAAGGCCGCGCCGCTGGTGCTGCAGACCGAAGAGCTTTAGCCGTTGCGCAGCAGCCGGAACGCAGTCGAGGCGCCCCATCCGGCAAAGATCGCGATGGCCAGCGACATCAGACCGTAGAGGATCGGCTGGTTGCGCGAGAGCGAAAACAGCCAGCGTTCCAGACCGACCTTGCGCACGTCAATCGAGGTCTCAAGATGTGACACCACATTGCCGTTGCGGGTCAGGAATATCCGGGTCGTGTAGTCGCCTTCGGGCAGGTCCGCAGGCATGTCGATCGAGGTGCGGAACAGGGTTTGCTGGTCCAGCGCTACCTGCTCTTCGAGCATCTGGTAAAGCCCCGCATCCCGGCGGATGCGGATCACGGCTTCGGCAAATTTCTCAGCGTCGGGTATCGTGACTGGTGCGCCGACCGACCGGATGGCGCGCTCGATCGAGATCTTCCAGCGCTGGTCCTCGGTATTGCTCAGCACCTCATGCAGTGGCGCGGTGCTGGCCACGGCATAAAAGCTGGGGGCGGAGTCGACTTCGAGGACGTCGGTGTTGACCCAGATGCCGAACTTGCGCGACTTGCGGCGGACCACCACGGGTTCGGACGGTCCGGCCACGGTGATCACCACTTCCAGCGGATCCTCAGCGATGGGTTCTTCGCGTTTCACGGCGCCGAAAATCAGGATCTCGGATCCGTCAAAACTGGTAGTGATCGCCACCTTGTCCTTGCTCAGCCCCAGCACCACCTCTTCGGCTCTGGCGGCCAGTGCGGCGATCATCATCGCGGCGGCAAGGAACAGGCGCATCATCGATCAATGTCCCCCGGCCGCGCCCAGCGAATAGAGCTCGGAGGGTTGCAAAAGCAGATCCAGCGCCAGCTTGCCGCAGACCACCAGCACCATCAGGGCCAGCAGGATGCGCAGCTGTTCCGCCTTCAGGCGCAGACCGATCTGGGTGCCGATCTGGGCGCCGATGACCCCTCCGACCAGCAGCAGCACGGCCAGCACAATATCGACGGTAAAGTTGGTGGTCGCATGCAGCATGGTGGTGAATGCGGTGACAAAGATGATCTGGAACAGCGAGGTTCCGACGACCACCTTGGTTGGCATGCCGAGGATGTAGATCATCGCGGGCACCATGATGAAACCGCCGCCGACGCCCATGATCGCGGCCAGAATACCCACGACGATTCCGACGCCGACCGGCGGGATCACCGAGATATAAAGCCCCGATGTGCGGAACCGAATCTTGAAGGGCAGGGCGTGAACCCAGGTCCGTTGCCGCCGTTTCGGAGGCGGGCCGCCACCGCGACGGGATTTGCTGATCGCGCGCAGGCTTTCCAGAAACATCAGCCCGCCGACGACGCCAAGGAACAGCACGTAACACAGCCGCACCAGCAGATCGACCTGGCCGAGGCTCTTGAGGTAGTTGAACACCAACACACCGAGCGCCGCACCGATCAGGCCACCGACCAACAGCACCAGCCCCATTTTCAGATCGACCGTCTTTCGCCTGAAATGGGCGAGCACCCCGGAAAAGGAGGAGGCCACGATCTGGTTGGCCTCGGTGGCCACGGCAACCGCCGGAGGGATGCCGATAAAAAACAGCAGCGGCGTCATCAGGAACCCGCCGCCAACGCCAAACATGCCTGAAAGGATACCCACCAACCCGCCGAGCCCCAAGAGAAGGAACGCGTTAACCGATACCTCGGCAATAGGTAGATATATTTGCATGTGTTAATCTATTCCAGAGACACCCCGTTTTGCAACAGGGCAGTGAGCTGGGTATCTCCCAGTGTCAAAGCGCAGCCTCAAAAGTCAAGCGGTGGCGGCGTCCTATTGTCCGCGCGCGCCAATTTACCGCTCTTTCACGTAGGGTTCGCCACCGGCTCGCGGCGGAATCGCCTTGCCGACAAAACCCGCCAGGATCACCACGGTCAGGATATATGGCAGCGCGTCCATGGCCTGAACCGGGATCACGAAGCCGCCGACGTCGATGTTCTGGTAGCGCAGGGCGATTGCCTGCAGGAACCCGAACAACAGGCAGGCCCACATGGCGTGCCAGGGACGCCACTTGGCAAAGATCAGTGCGGCCAGCGCGATGAAACCGCGCCCGGCGGTCATGTCCTTGACGAACCCGGCCTGCAGCGCGGTGGCCAGGTAGGCCCCTGCAATACCGCACAGCACCCCGCAGATCGCAACGGCTGCATAGCGTAGGCCGACCACGGAAACGCCTGCCGTATCCACGGCGGCGGGGTTTTCCCCCACTGCCCGCAGGCGCAGGCCAAACCGGGTGCGATAGAGGATCCACCATGTCGCCGGAACCGCCAGAAACGCGAAGTAAACCAGGATCGGGTGCCCCGAGATCAGCTCGGAATAGATCGGACCCAGTACCGGAACGCCGCTCAGCGCCTCGGCGAATGGCAACTCGATTGACGCGAACCGCCCGCCGCCGATCAGCGACGGCGTGCGCCCGCCCTGCTGGAACCAGTCCTGTGCGATCAGGACCGTCATGCCGGCGGCAAGGAAGTTGATCGCGACCCCCGAGATCAGCTGGTTGCCGCGAAAGGTGATCGAGGCCAGCCCATGCAAGCCGCTGAGCAGCAACGAAGATAGGATGCCGGCCAGCAGGCCCAGCCAGACCGAACCGCTGGTCGCGGCGATGGCGGCGGAAAAGAACGCCGCCATCAGCATCTTGCCCTCAAGACCGATGTCAAAGATCCCGGCGCGTTCGGAATACAGCCCCGCCAGACAGGCCAGAAGCAGCGGCGTGGCAAGGCGCACGGTGCTGTCGAGCACTTGGATGATGGTCAGGAAATCCATCTCAGGCGCCCTTTCTGCGCAGCGCGATGAACAGACGCTCCAGCGGCATCCGCACCATATTGTCCAGGGCCCCGGTAAACAGGATCACCAGCGCCTGGATCACCACGATCAACTCTCGCGGGATGCTCGTCCAAAGGGCCAGTTCCGCGCCGCCCTGATAAAGGAACCCGAACAGGATCGCGGCCAGAAACACGCCAAACGGGTGGCTGCGCCCCATCAGCGCCACCGCGATGCCGATGAACCCGGCCCCTTCGGTAGCGTTCATCACCAGCCGCTCGGCCTCGCCCATGACGTTGTTGGTGGCCATAAGCCCGGCCAGCGCGCCGGAAATCAGCATCGCGATCATGGTGATCCGCACCGGCGAAATCCCGGCATAAAGTGCCCCGGTCTCGGAATGACCATAAGCGCGAATCTCGTACCCCAGCCGGGTCCGCCAGATCAGCGCCCATACCAGCACACAGGCCGCCACCGCCAGCAGCAGGCTGATGTTGGCCGGCGCCGCCTTGGAGAAATTGATGCCCAGCGGGGTCAGCATCTCGTGCAGGGTCGGCAGGTGCACCGCCTCGGGAAAGCGGGCCGAGGCCGGGTCCATTGATCCCTTGGGCCGCATCACGTTGACCAGCATGAAATTCAGAACGGCGGCGGCGATAAAGTTGAACATGATCGTGGTGATCACGATATGGCTGCCGCGTTTGGCCTGCAGGTAGGCCGGGATCGCGGCCCATGCCGCCCCAAACACCATCGCGCCCACCGAGGCCGCGACCAGCGCCAGCGACCAATGCGGCCAGGGCACATAGAGACAGGCCAGCGCCACGCCAAGGCCGCCCAGCATCGCCTGGCCTTCGCCGCCGATGTTGAACATGCGCGCGTGAAAGGCCACCGCGACGGCCAGCCCGGTGAACATGAAATTGGTGGCGTAATAAAGCGTGTAGCCCCATCCATAGGTCGACCCCAGCGCGCCGTCCACCATCAGCTTGGCCGCGGCAACCGGGTCTTCACCGATGCCCAGGATCACCAGTGCCGACAGGATCGCGGCCAGGATCAGCGAAATCAGCGGGATCAGGACGACATCGGCCCATTTCGGCATCCTGTCCATCTCAGGCGGCCTCCCCCGAGACACCAGCCATCAACAGGCCGAGTTCCATTTCATCGGTTTCGGCGGGCAGGCGTTCGCCCATGATGTGGCCGTCGAACATCACCGCGATGCGGTCCGACAGGCCGAATATCTCCTCTAGTTCGACAGAAACCAGCAGCACCGCCTTGCCCGCGTCGCGCAGGGCGACGATCTGCTTGTGGATGAATTCGATGGCGCCGATGTCGACGCCGCGCGTGGGTTGCCCGACCAGCAGCAGGTCGGGGTTGCGCTCGATTTCGCGGGCGACAACGATCTTTTGCTGGTTCCCGCCCGAGAAGTTCTTGGCCGTCAGCCAGCCGTCCGCCGGGCGAATGTCGAATTTCTCTATCTTGGCCTCGGTGTCGGCCCTGAGCGCGCCGTTGTCCATCAGCAGGCCATTGCGCTGGTAGGCCGGGTCGTGGTGGTAACCGAAGGCCGCGTTTTCCCAGGCGTGGAACTCCATGATCAGCCCCTCGCGCTGCCGGTCCTCGGGCACGTGGGCCACATGCGCGGCGCGGCGCGACTGGCCGTCCGACCCCGGCCCGCTCAGCGGCAGGGGGGCGCCGTTCAGCCGCACGGTGCCTGCGCCGGGACGCATGCCTCCCAAGACCTCGAGCAATTCGGACTGGCCGTTGCCAGCAACCCCGGCGATGCCGAGGATTTCGCCCGCGCGCACGGTCAGGTCGATGCCCTTGACCCGCTCGACGCCCTGTTCGTCGACCACCCGCAGGTTTTCGATCTCCAGCACCGGCTTGCCGGGGGTGGCCGGAGCCTTGTCGACCCGCAACAGTACCTTGCGGCCGACCATCAGCTCGGCCAGATGCTCCGGGCTGGTTTCCGAGGTCTTCACCGTCGCCGTCATCTCGCCGCGCCGCATGACGCTGACAGTGTCGGTTGCCTCCATGATCTCGCGCAGCTTGTGGGTGATCAGGATGATGGTTTTGCCCTCTTCGCGCAGCCGGTGGAGGATGCGGAACAGTTGGTCGGCCTCGGCGGGCGTCAGAACGCCGGTGGGCTCATCCAGGATCAGGATGTCGGCCTGCCGGTACAGCGCCTTGAGGATCTCGACCCGTTGCTGCATGCCGACGCCGATTTCGTCGATGCGGGCGCCCGGGTTCACGTTCAGCTCGTATTCGGCGGCTAGATCTGCCAGCGTCTTGCGAGCCTTGGCCAGCGACGGTTTCAACAGCCCGCCGTCCTCGGCGCCCAGGATGATGTTTTCCAGCACGGTGAAATTTTCCACCAGCTTGAAATGCTGAAACACCATGCCGATTCCGGCGGCGATTGCGGCCTGGCTGTCGGGAATCTCGGTCCGCTGACCGTTGATGAAAATCTCGCCTTTGTCGGCTTTGTAAAACCCGTAAAGGATGCTCATCAGAGTGGATTTGCCCGCTCCGTTCTCTCCGATGATGCCATGGATGGTCCCGGGGGCGACGCTGATGGAAATGTCTTTGTTAGCCTGTACCGGGCCAAAGGACTTGGAAATGCCCCGCAGTTCGATCGCGGGCGCGTCAGATGCGACGGTTGCCGGAGCGGCAGTTGCCTGCCGCCCCGTATCCTGCGCCGGGCTCATGCTCAGAAGCTCAGAGCCGGGCAGCTGTCGTTGTCATAGTAGCTGACTACGCTTAGCTCGCCGTCGATAATCTTCTGGCGGGCCGCGTCAGCGGCAATTTTCATGTCGTCGGTCACCAGGCTGGCGTTGTTATCGTCCAGCGCATAGCCGACACCCTCTTCGGCCAGGCCCAGCACAAAGACGCCGGTTTCGACATCGGCGCCGGCCTTCATCGCGTCATAAACGGCGACATCGACCCGCTTCAGCATCGAGGTCAGAACCTTGCCCGGGTGCAGGTGGTTCTGGTTGCTGTCGACGCCGATCGACAGGATGCCTTCGTCGGCGGCGGTCTGCAGCACGCCCACGCCGGTACCGCCGGCGGCGGCATAGATCACGTCGGCACCCTGGCTGATCTGCGCCTTGGTCAGTTCGCTGCCCTTGACCGGGTCATTCCAAGCGGCGGGTGTGGTGCCGGTCATGTTGGCGACAATCTTGATATCGGGGTTCACAGCCTTGGCGCCCTGCGCATAGCCGCAGCCAAAGTGGCGGATCAGCGGGATATCCATGCCGCCGACAAAGCCGACGGTGCCGGATTTGGAGGCCATTGCGGCCAGCATGCCGACCAGATAGGAGCCTTCGTGCTCGGCAAAGCCTATCTGGCGGACGTTCGGGGCATCCAGCCATGTCACGTCAACCGCCACGAACTTGGTATCGGGGTAATCGGAGGCAACGGCGCTCAGCGGATCGGCCATGGCAAAGCCCATGGTGATTACGGGGTTGGCGCCCGCTTCGGCAAAGCGGCGCAGGGCCTGCTCGCGCTGGGCTTCGGACTGCAGTTCGATCTCGCGGAAGCTGCCGCCGGTTTCGTCGGCCCAGCGCTTGGCACCGTTGAAGGCGGCCTCGTTAAACGATTTGTCGAACTTGCCGCCGAGATCAAAGATCAGCGCCGGTTCGGCCAGGGCTGCGCCTGCGCTCAGGGCAAAGGCAGCGGTTGCTCCCATTAGGGATTTCATGAAGGTCATACTGGTACTCCCGTTGGTTATTTGTTCCGGTCGCATCTGGGTCGCCGGTTTTGTTGGCGTATTGCCGGTATGGCGCAATTAAGGCCGCAGGGGAGGCAGCCGGTCAACAGCTTTTTGACCGGTTGGTCCAAGATATGAGTGGGTGCCGTCAGGGCAAGGCGCGGGACATGACAATTGCATCAACCGCGGGTCCGTTCGGGCGGGCGTAATAGCCCCGGCGCTGGCCACAGGTGGCGAATCCGCACCGGTCATACAGCGCGCGTGCCCCGCTGTTGTCGGCGGCGACCTCCAGAAAGGCGCAGGCGGCGCCACGGGACGCGGCCTGTCGCATCCAGTTCGCCATGCAGGATCGGGCAAACCCCTGGCGCTGGTGCTCGGGATGGGTGGCGATGGTCAGCAGTTCGGCTTCACAGGCGATCACCCGGACCAGCGCAAAGGCCCTGTCGTCGCCGGTGGCGAAGCAATGCGGGCTGTCCAGCAGGGTGGCGAATTCGGAGGCGCTCCAGGGGCGGGACTGGGAAAAGGCGGCGGCATGCAGGGCGGCCATCTGATCGGCGGTCATCAGTCCAGCAACACCGGCGGCGTGTCGCGCGAAGGCGCGGCATCGGCGGGCCGGATGTAAAGGGGCGCGGGCGGCTCGGTGGTGGTCTGCCAGCGTTGGCCGGCAATGCGGGCGATCGTCTCGGTCAGCTGGCGCGGGGCGCTGGCGGCGTCCAGAGTCAGCCCGAGCTGTCCGGCCAGTTTTTGCGCCTCGGCCAGTGGCAGCAGAGCTGGGGCGCCATTGGGCGGTGCGATATAGACATGCTCGCGGGGGGCGGCGACGGCGGGCAGGATGCCGGGGCGGTCGTGGGCTTCAAGCGTGGAGACCCCGACCGCGGGGACCGACAGTCCCAGCGCCAATCCGCGCGCGGCGGAAACCGAAATCCGGATGCCGGTGAAGTTCCCGGGTCCGACGCCGACGCCGATGGCGGTCAGATCGCGCCACTCCGCGCCGGCCCCGGCCAGCATCTCCTGCAAGAGCGGCATCAGCCGTTCGGCCTGACCGCGCGACATGTTTTCGGCCCGTGAGGCGATGATCCGGGTACCGCACAGCAAAGCGGCCGCGCAATGCGCGGCCGATGTGTCGAATCCCAGGATGAGAACGTCAGATGCCAACCGGGCGCACCTCGGTCACTTCGGGAATGTAGTGGCGCAGCAGGTTCTCAATGCCCATCTTCAGGGTCAGCGTCGAGGACGGGCAGCCGGCACAGGCACCCTGCATGTGCAGGTAGACGACGCCGCGCTCAAACCCGTGGAAGGTGATGTCGCCACCATCCTGCGCCACGGCAGGGCGCACGCGGGTGTCCAGCAACTCTTTGATCTGGCCAACGACCTCGGAATCCTCGCCGGTGAATTCGGCATGACCCGACGCGGCCTGTTCTCCGGTTTCGATCACCGGCTGACCGGACTGGTAGTGCTCCATCACCGCGCCAAGGATTGCGGGTTTGATATGGTCCCACTCGACGCTGTCGGCCTTGGTCACGGTCACGAAATCATTGCCGAAGAACACACCGTTGACGCCCGACACTTCAAAGATCCGACGGGCCAGAGGCGACTTCGCGGCGGCCTCGGCGCTGGGGAAGTCTGCCGTGCCCGCGTCCAGCACGGTCTGGCCGGGCAGGAATTTCAGCGTGGCCGGGTTCGGCGTGGATTCGGTCTGAATGAACATGGCAGGGCTCCATTGTGCTTGTCTTGGGATATGCGGCGTGACGGGGTACAAGTCAAGCTTTGGAATGATTCTAAATATGTGTCACGGGGCTATTTGCAAAACAGACGAACAATGGGGCCGGGTTCCTCTGCGACGTCTGTCTGGGTACCGGCCCGGTCAAACAGGGTGTTCGAATGCTGCAAAAATGCAGTCAGACGCGAGGCAGGCAGAACATGCGTCGGCGCCTGCGCTGTGTCGGCGGGCCGGCCCAGCAGAACCCCTGCAATGCGTCCATCGCCCAGGAACACCGGCGCACCGCTGCTGCCAGGCGAGTTGGGCAGGGTCACGCTCAGGCGCAGTCCGTTGTTGCCGATCAGCACATCGCCCTGAACCCGTCCGTGGCTGCGGCTGGGTCTGACGTTGGCGGGACTGTCGGCCCCGAACCCGAGCGCGATCACCTGCTGTCCCGGTTCGGCCTCGACGTCGCCGCCCAGCCTTATCCAGCTGGCCGAACGTACCTGCGAAGTCATTAACGCCAGCCCATGAACCCGCGCGATCCGCAGGCGGCGCAGGCGGGTGCCATCGGCCAGGGTCAGCGCCTTGCAGTCAGATAGCGCCGCAAGCGAGGTGACCAGATCGGTGTTGTTGACATAAAAGCCGGTCGCAACGGGCGAGGGACCAGCGGGAACGTTCGGCCGTGCAGGTTCCGATGGGCCGTCCAGTGCGGCAATCGCCTTGAGCAGGAGGCCATCCGTGGGCAACTCCAGCGGTGGTTGCACACCGGGTCGAATGGAGCCCGTGATCAGACGCGCCTCGGCGGCGCGCTGTGGGGTCCACTGCACGACCACGGTCATGTATTTCTGCCCGCGTTGCATTGACCGGATGTAAACGGTATTGGTCCGGTCGGTCAGGACCGCCGTTGTCACCATATCGGTCGAGAGCTTGGCCCGCCGCGCCGGGTCGCGTTGAAGGGCATTGTCGAGCAGCCAGTTGTGCAGCGCCAGAACACCTTCGGCGTCATAGGCGCGGGTTCGGACAATCAGGTGCCCGTCAGAATCGGCATGGGCGATTTCATCCTGCCGGTTCAGCGGGCTGACCACCGCCAGCGGCAGCACATAAGACAGGTTGGCCCCGTCCGGTGCGATCGGTTCCCAGCGTCCGCCCGCCAGCGCGGTGCGGAACCGTCGCGACAGCTGTGCCAGATCCGCCATCCTGATCCGGCCCGGTCCGAACTGGTCGCGCATGGTCTGAACAAATGCCAGCTGGGTTTTCTGGCTCCAGTTGCCGTCAATCGGCCCCTCATAGCTGCCATCGACGGCCAGCGCTGCCTGGACAAAGCGGATTTCGGCATTGGCCAGTTTGCGCGGAACGGCGGGTTTTTCCAACAGATCCTGCGCCACGGTCCGGCCCGCGCCCAGCCCAAAGGCCAGCATCAGGGTCAATATCGTGAAGATGAAAACGCGCAGGCGGCCTTCTTGCCGGGTTTTGGTCATGTCATGTGATCGCCTCGAGCTTTTCCTTGCTCAGGTCGCCGGGCACGATCGTGATCGGGATTGAGAAGGAACCGGAGGCGCGGCTCAGCTGTGAGACCAGGGGGCCGGGGCCCTTCTTGTCGGTGCCCGCGCCCAGGACCAGAACGCCGATGTCGGGGTCCTCGCGGATCTGGCTCAGGATTTCGGGCACCGCGTCGCCTTCGCGGATGATCAGCTCGGGGTCGATTCCCTGCCGGTCGCGCATCCATTTCGCAAAGACTTCGAAATGGGCGTGTATCCGTTCGCGGGTTTCCTCGCGCATCACCTCGCCTACACCGATCCAATGATTGAATTCGTCGGGGGGAATGACCGAAAGGATGGCCACCCCGCCACCAGTGTGGGCCGCGCGCATGGCGGCAAAGCGCATCGCGTTCAGACACTCGCGGCTGTCATCGAGAATGACCAGGAACTTGCGCATGGACGGGCTCTCCTTTGGGCGGATGATGCCCTATGGCCTGGCCGCAGGCAAGCGCCCGATCAGCCGGTGGAACGGGCCCAGTCCCAGTACATCTCGCGCACCCGGCGTGTCATCGGGCCGATCTGAAACTGCCGGTGCTCAAAGGCGGTGACCGGCGTCACCTTGTTCATGTTGCCGGACATGAACAGCTCGTCCGCTTCCTCGATGTCCTTGAAGCTGAGCACCGTTTCATGAACAGTCACCCCGTCGGCGCGCAGGTTTTCCATGTGCCGCGCGCGGGTGATGCCGGCCAGGAAGGTGCCGTTGGCAATGGGGGTAAAGACTTCTCCGTCGCGGATCATGAAGATGTTGGCGGTGGCGGTTTCGGCCACGTTGCCCATGGCGTCGGCCACCAGCGCGTTGGTAAAGCCGCGCGCCCGCGCCTCGGCCAGCATGCGGGCGTTGTTGGGGTAGAGACAGCCAGCCTTGGCATTAACCACGGCGTCCTCCATAACCGGGCGCCGGAACCGGGTATGGCACAGTGTGGCCGAGGCGGTCTCTGGCGCCAGCGGGATCTCTTCGAGGCAGAGCGCAAAGCCGGTCTTGTCGGGCTTCGGTACGATCGCGGTGATATCGCCGTCGATGCCCCAGTACATCGGCCGGATGTAGACGGCGGCGGAGGGGGCATAGGCTTTGAGCCCTTCGAGGGCGATCTCCACCATTTCCTCGGTGCTGACCGTCGGGGTCAGCATCAGCGCCTCGGCCGACCGGTTGGTGCGGGCGCAGTGCTTGTCCAGATCCGGCGTCAAGCCGTCGACGCGGCGGGCGCCGTCGAACACGCCCGAACCCAGCCACGCGCCGTGATCGGCCGCCCGCATGATCGGCACGTTGCCGTCATGCCATGTGCCGTCGAAATAGGTTCGGATGTTGGTTCCGGTTGCCATAGGTCACTCCCACCTTTATGGCGCGAGGTTAGGTTTGGAATACGCGAAGGTCCAGTGCAGTTGGCGGCATATCCGGTTTTGCGGACCTGTCGCAGTCGCCGGTTCAGTTGCATTCCTCCGCGAGGTGGTCATTGTAACACTAGGGCAAGGAAACGGGATCGGGCAGCGTGGTAGAAATCAGATCGCACACGGCATTGCGCGGCGTGGCGGCGATGGTCGTCCTGATCGCCCATTATTTCATCCTGGTTCAACCCAGCTTTGCCGGTTCTCAGCCACAGTTGAACCGGGCACCGCATGTGGCGGTCGATTTCTTTTTCATGCTGAGCGGGTTCATCCTGTTCAAGGTTTACGGTGCGGGTTTCACCCGCGCACCGGACGCCGGCCATCTCCGGGCGTTTTACCTCAGGCGGTTCATCCGCATCTGGCCGCTGCACGCCGTGACCCTGGCGTTCATGGTGGCCTTTGCCATCTATCAGGGGCAGGATGGCGGCCTGCGCGACATCGTGCTGAACCTGCTGCTGATCGACGCCTGGGGTCTGTCGGACACCTTTGTCTACAACGTGCCGTCCTGGTCAATCAGCTGCGAGGCAGCGGCCTATCTGCTGTTTCCCTTCGCGGCGCACCTGGCGTCAAGACGTGGCGGATCAGCCGGGCTTGTCGTCTTTTCGCTGGCGATCTACGCGGTTCTGATCGCGGTTGGCGCCGGCCGGCTGGATCAGCCCGACGGTATTCCAGAACGCCTGGTGATCCTGCGGATCCTTGCGGGTTTTCCGCTGGGCATGGCGCTGGCCGCGCGGTCGGACCTGTTCGATGATGTCCCGGAGGCGGGACTGTCCTTGCTGCAGATCGCGAGCCTCGTCGTCGTGATCGTGGTGGTCGGCCTGAAATGGCCGGATGTTCTGGTCATTCCCGCCTTTGCCGCGCTGATGCTGGCGACGACGGCGGACAGGGGGGTGATCGGACGCTTGGCACGGGGGGCGGCGCTGCACCGGGCCGGAGAGATTTCCTATGGGATCTACATGATTCACTGGCCGGTTATCATGTGCCTGTTCCCGCTGCGCTACTGGCTGACCGGGGACAGCAGCAGCACCGCGCTCGAGGTCATCTATCTCGTGGCGATGCTGGTGATTGTCTGGGGACTGTCGGTTCTGTCGTACACGCGGTTTGAAATGCCGCTGCGCGCGGCGGTCCAAACCGGGCAGGGCCGCCGCGCCTGACGGGCGCGGCGAAAGTCGGTCAGATCTGAACCGGGGGCACCATGCCGACGATGTCATAGGTCCGGCGCAGGATCGGCGAGGTAATGGCGCGGGCCCGCTCGGCACCGCGTGTCAGGATGCGGTCGATTTCGTCCTGATTGTCCATCAGCCGGGACATCTCCGCCGAGATCGGGGCCAGTTTCGAGACCGCCAGATCGGCCAGCAGCGGCTTGAACTCGGAGAACTGTTTCCCGCCCAGTTCTGCCAACACCTGATCGACACCTTGTTCCGCGAAGGCGGCGTAGATTTCCACGAGGTTGCGCGCCTCGGGCCGGTCTTCCAGGCCCTTGGCCTCGGACGGCAGCCCCTCGGGGTCGGTCTTGGCCTTGCGGATCTTTTTCGCGATGGCGTCGGCGTCGTCGGTCATGTTGATTCGGCTGGCGTCCGACGGATCGGACTTGGACATTTTCTTGGACCCGTCGCGCAGCGACATGACCCGTGTGGCGGCGCCTTCGATCACCGGTTCGGTCATCGGAAAGAAATCGACGCCATAGTCGTGGTTGAACTTGGCCGCGATGTCGCGGGTCAGTTCCAGGTGCTGTTTCTGGTCCTCGCCCACTGGCACATGGGTGGCGTGGTAAATCAGAATGTCCGCCGCCATCAGCGCCGGGTAGGCAAACAGCCCCAGCGAGGCGTTCTGCGCGTTCTTGCCCGCCTTGTCCTTGAACTGTGTCATCCGCTGCATCCAGCCCATGCGTGCGACGCAGTTAAAGATCCACGCCAGTTGCGCGTGTTCGGGCACCTGGCTCTGGTTGATCAGGATCGACCGCTCCGGATCCAGCCCGGCGGCGATGAAACCGGCGCAGAGTTCGCGTGTGGAGCGTAGCAGCGCGGCGGGGTCCTGCCACACGGTGATCGCATGCAGATCGACCATGCAGTAGATGGTCTCGACGTCTTTCTCCTGCCAGTCAACGAACCGCTTCAGGGCACCCAGGTAATTGCCCAGGTGCAGGTTGCCCGAAGGCTGGATCCCCGAAAACACGCGCGGGGTGAAGCTGGTCTCGCTCATGGCGATAAACTCCCGTCTGGAAAAATAAGCCTCAGTCGCTTACCGAGGGGGCAGGGTGCCGTCAACAGGCACCGGACACCGAAGCCCGAGGAGGCCATGGTCATGAGCAGTCAGCACAAACCGCCCGAGGGCGTTCAGCCAGCCGTCAACCCGTTGCCGCCGGTGGTGGCCGCGCTGTTTCTGGTGATCATGGGGATCGAGATTGCGTTCTTTCTGGGCAGCCGGGGTTTGGTCGGCGGGCCGCAGGCCGTCGGCTGGCGGCTGGCGGCGATCCAGAAATACGCGTTCTCGACCGATATTTTCGACTGGATGCTGATCAACGGGCGCTGGCCGTTCGAACATGTGATGCGCTTCGTGACCTATCCGTTCGTGCATGCCTCTTTCACCCATGCGCTGTTTGTCGGCGTCTTTGTGCTGGCGATGGGCAAGATGGTGGCCGAGGTCTTTGGCAGTGTCGCCATGCTGGTGGTGTTCATCGTCTCGGGCGCGGGGGGGGCGCTGGCTTACGCGCTGCTGGTCAACAGCCCGATCCCGCTGATCGGGGGGTTCCCCGCCGTCTATGGGCTGATCGGGGCGTTCACTTATCTGCTGTGGCGGTCCCTGGCGACCGTGGGGGCGAACCAGACGCGGGCATTTACGCTGATTGCCTTTCTGATGGGGATACAGCTGGTGTTCGGTCTGCTGTTCGGCGGCAACAAGGACTGGATCGCCGATCTGGCCGGTTTTGCCACCGGGTTCGGGTTGTCGTTCTTTTTGTCGCCGGGCGGTTGGACACGGATGCGGGGCAAGATCCGCCACGACTGAGACAGGTCAGGTCCATTGACCGAATGTTTCGCGCGCGAAACATTCGGTTCAATTTTACCTTATATTTTAATGACTTGTTAGGATCTCCCCTCATCCCTTGGACAGCGGGCAGGTGTTCAGCCCGAAGACCCTATACAGTGGACAATGGCCCAACAGCCCGGTTGCCAAGGGTACCAGACCGACCAGCCCCCACAGGGTTTGCGGCCCGACAAAGATCAGCGACAGCAGGATGAGACCAAGGATAACGCGCAGGGTTCGATCGAGAGTGCCTTCGTTGGGGAGCATCGTGATTTCCTTTCATGGATTCGTATGTGATGCCCGAAAGGTACGAGCGCGGGTGGCCGGCTGTCGGTGACACTGTCACCGATCATGGTTAGGTCATGTTTACAAATTGCGCACCCAGAGCCGGATGGATGTGATGTCGATGAACCCGAGGTAACTTTCTGCAGTTTTGTCATACCGGGTAGCAACGCGGCGGGCGTTCTTGAGCTTATTGAAACACCGTTCGACCAGGT
>JBFHMM010000032.1:0-23481 GCA_041594355.1 Paracoccaceae bacterium
CTGGGCGCAACTGGCCCAGCGGATTGGCCGGGTCTGCCCAGATTGTCATGTCGCCCGTGGCGGCATCGACCGTGGCCGATACGTTGTCGGGCTGCGCCTGCTCCGAGTAGATCCAATCGTCTGAGATGCGGATCGTGAGCGCCGCGCGGTCCAACAGGCCGCGCGGAAACCGCATGTCTTCGATGTCCAGTTCATCAATCCGCTGCACATAGGCAACTTCGTATGACACGCGAACCCGGTCCAGTTCGATGATATTGGTCGGCGGGCCGCGTCCGATCTTCAGTTAGCTCCCCACGCGCACTTGCGGGGCACTGATCACTCCGGAAATCGGTGCGCTGATCACAGTGCGTCCGAGGTTGGTTTCCTCGGCCTTCAACGCGGCTTGAGTTTCGGCGCGCACGGCGTCGGCAAAAGCGCGAGCGACTTCGGCCATGAAGACCTGTACGCCTGTCGCCGATCCGCGCTCCTTGAGCCGGCTGAACCGCTCGAAATCCACAGCGGCCGATTTCAGGGTCGCCCCGGCCCGCAAGACATTGGCGTGTTCGGTGTCCAGTCGCAGTCGGAAACCCGTTGGGTCGAGGGTGAACAACGGGTCACCTTGGTTGACGAATTGACCGGGAGCGAATTGGATCCCGGTTACAATGCTGGCCACGGCATTTGCCACATCAGCCTGGCGCAGGCAGGGCTGATGTGGCCGGGAAACTCGGCCTGATTTTCGGCAAGCGCGGTTGTGGCGGTCAGGCGCCCAAGCCAAAAGGCGATCAGGATCTGTTTCATAACGCGATCCTTGCAATGGGCGGGGTTATTGCCGATGCAGCGGCCCGCGCGACATGGTCAATGTCAACTGCCAGGCGCGACCAGTGCAACTTTTGCATCGCCGGCGCGCATGTCTCCCGTTGCCCTGTCGAGCCGAAGATAGGCAATGGCTCTGTCGCCGGCTCGTGTCAGAAGCGTGCCGGCCGGTTTGCCATCTGCGGTGATTTGTGTTCCGCTTGCGGCCGCGCCCGAGACAGTGACCTGCTGCAGCCCTTTGCGCAGTTCGGTCTTGTGCTTCATCCGGGCCGTGACTTCTTGTCCGACGTAGCAACCTTTGCGGAAATCGACGCCGTGCAGCCGTTCAAAGCCGGCTTCCAGGATGTAACTGTCGGGTGTCAGCTCGATCCCGGTTTCGGGGATGCACCTGGCTACCCGGATCGCATCCCAGTCGGTGCCGTCATCGCCCTCGGGGGCCGCCGTATAGGCCCGCCATCCCATGTCGGGGTGCCGGGGATCGGGCAGGGCGTCTTCGGGCGCGGGTCCGGTTCCGCGCTGCAGATTCAGACCCGATGGCGCAATGGTGACGTCAGCGCGCAGCTTGTACATGCTCAGCCGCTTTACCAAATCGTCCGCCAGCGGGTCGGCCACGTCCAGCAGGATATCGTCGCCGTGGCGGGCGAGAAAGAAGTCGGCTATGTATTTTCCCTGGGGTGTCAGCAGGGCCGCATAGACCAGCCCATTTGCGAGTCCGGCAATGTCATTTGTGATCAAACCCTGCAGGAAGTGTTCTATATCCTTGCCCGACAGTCGCAGGATGCGGCGTACG
Organism: Paracoccaceae bacterium; assembly: GCA_041594355.1. Lineage (GTDB taxonomy): Bacteria > Pseudomonadota > Alphaproteobacteria > Rhodobacterales > Rhodobacteraceae > JAIUZI01. The sequence goes on from JBFHMM010000032.1 coordinate 1,583, forward strand.
CTCATGATCGATTCCTTGCATTTTTCGCTCTTTGATATAGGTAGGCAGCCAGCTTTGAACAGGAAATGCGCACGTTGACTGCTGAAATATCCGTAATAATCCCTACGCTAAACGCGGAGGGCTCCCTTCCTCAATGTCTTGGGGCCTTGATGGAAGGGCTTCCCGCTGGGCTGATCCGCGAGGTCATCATCACTGACGGCGGTTCCGATGACGCCACCTGTCGGATTGGCGAGGCCGCCGGTGCGGAACTGATCAAGGGAGCGGCCTCGCGCGGTGGGCAATTGCGGCGCGCGGGCGAAGCGGCGCGCGGGCGCTGGTTGATGGTCTTGCATGCGGATACGGTTCTGGATCCCGGCTGGGCGCAGGTGGTGCTGGAGCACATCCACTCTCGTGACGCCGGGACCGCCTATTTCCAACTCGCGTTCAGAGCGACAGGGATCATGCCGGCCCTGGTCGCGGGGTGGGCCAATCTGAGGGCTGGTTTGTTCGGTTTGCCCTATGGCGACCAAGGGTTGCTGGTGCGCACGGCAGACTATCGACGCGCCGGGGGATATCCCGATCAGCCATTGATGGAAGACGTGGCACTGGCACGAGCGCTGAAAAAGCCGTTGACGGCATTGCCGGTGCGTGCGGTCACCAGCCCGGACCGCTATCGCAAGGCTGGCTGGTTGCGGCGCGGGGCGCGCAACCTTTGGACCTTGGCGAGATACTATGCTGGCGCAGACCCGGAACGTCTGGATCGGGCTTATCGCCGTTAGCGATCATCGTAACTTCGTTTCATCGGGGCGTTCATGCAGACCCCCGGATCTGGCTTGTCGCCGAGGGTCGTTCGCGCGCCCGCGCGAGGGGCTGGACCAAACAGGCCGCAGGCCAAAGGGGCAAGGCCCCTCGGCAACGCAAAATCAGGATGCGTATTGACCGCCACCGTCCATGTCGATGACCGTTCCGCTGAGGTATTGCACATGGGGGGACGACAACATGACCGTCAGCGCCGCGACCTCTTCGGGCGCCTTGGGGCGGCCAAAGGGGAAGTGATCGGGATTCAGAAGGTCTTCCCACAATTCCTCGTCCCCGAATTCCAATGCGGCCTGCCGTTTCAGACCCTCGGTCATGCGATCGGTCCGGGTCCGCGCGGGGTTGATACCAAACACGCGCACATTGTTGCGCGGGGTGGCTGCGCCGATTGCATTCGTGAACCCGATCAGGGCGGCGTTGCCCGCGGCTCCAATGATGTAGCCCGGTTTGGTCGCCCGCCCGCCCATGCCGATGATGTTGACGATCGTGCCTGACCCTCGATCGGTCATTTTTGGCACATAGAGTTTGCACAGGTGGATGTACCCCCAGACCTTGAGGTCAAAGCCCTCGCGCCATTCGGCCAGGCTCATCGCTTCCAACGGTCCGCGTTTTATGGCGCCGGCGTTGTTGACCAGAATGTCCACGTCGGGGGCCGTGTGGAACAACCGCTCGCGTTCGGCATCCTGCGACAGGTCGGCGGCGATGAAATCCACCTCGGTTCCGGTCGCGGCGGATAGCGTCGCGGCGCGGTCAGCCAGCATTTCCGCGCTGCGCGATACCAGGGTCACGCGGGTGCCCTCGCGGGCAAAATGCTCGGCGATGGACAGGCCGATACCCTTTGACGCCCCGGTCACCAGAACCCGTTTTCCGACAAGATTCAGATCCATTTTCCACAGTCCTCCCTTGAGTGCGTCTTTCCGCGTCCGCTCGGCCGTCAGAATTGCCGCACCGGGCTGTGCTGGCAAGCGCAATCGCAGGTTTCTCTACTTACTGGGCTGGATCAGCGCCTTGGCCGCTGCGGACCGGACCGCCCGCGTCAGCGGTTCCAGCGGAGTGGCCATGATCCGGCTGACCTGCCATGTGAGCGGAACCTCAAGCGAGCTGTCCGGGATCAGCGGTGCCAGCCGTCCATTGCGGATCGGACCGCGCACCATCGTGGCCGGGTTCATGCCCCATCCGAGTCCGGCCCGCGCCGCGTCGACAAAGGCGTGGGTAGAGGGCAGAAAATGCGTGGGCGGCGACAGTTTTTCGCCCAATGTCTCGCGAATCCAATCCCGCTGCAGCGCATCCTTCGCGTTGAAGGTCAGGCAGGGTGCCTGCATCACCGCCTCGGGCGTGACCCCATCGGGGAACCAGCGCGCGATAAATTGCGGCGAAGCCGTTGCGATATAGGACAGCGAGCCGAGCGCGTAAGTATCACAGCCCGCGACCGGTTTACCGCTGGCACATATTGCGGCGCTCACCTCGCCACGTTTCAGCCAGTCGGCACTGTGGTCCTGATCGTCGACGACGAGGTCGAACAGAATGTCGGGCACCTGCGCCATGGCATCCACGAACCAGGTCGCAAGACTGTCCGCGTTGACCGCGATCCGCAACCGCAGCGGCCCTGGCGTGTGGTCCAGTTTCAGCTCTCGACTGAGCTGCGCCTCAAGCAGGCCGACGTCTTCGGCATGTTTGGCCAGCCGTTCGCCCTGTGGCGTGCCGGTGCAAGGGCTGGCCCGGTTGATCAGCGATGCGCCGACCTTGTCCTCAAGCGCCTTGACCCGTTGCGAGATGGCCGAGGGGGTGACACGCAGTTCGGCGGCAGCCGCCTCGAAACTGCCGCGCCGCAGGACCGAGGCAAGCGCAGACAGGTGATGGGGGTCGAATTGCATTAGGAATCCTTAATCCGGGTGATCCCAATTAACTGGATTACGGGGGTTGTTGGCTGTAGTCAAACCAGACCTACCGATCGAGGGGCCATGATGTTCACGTCTTTTGCGCCTGGTTTTGCGCTTGGCTTTGGATTGATTTTGGCCATCGGCGCGCAAAATGCCTTTGTGTTACGGCAAGGGCTGCGGCGGGAGATTGTTTTCTGGATCTGCCTGACTTGCGCCATCTCGGACGCTGTTCTGATTGCGGCTGGAGTCGCCGGTTTTGGCGCACTGGCGGAAAGGGCTACCTGGTTCGGGCCATTAATGCGGTGGGGTGGCGCGGCGTTTCTGTTGTGGTATGGCACCCGCAATTTCAGGTCGGCATGGGTTGGTGACGCAGCGATGTCAACGGACGGGTCCGACGGCGCCAGTCCGAGGGGCGCGCTTTTGACGGTGCTGGCCCTCACCTGGTTGAACCCGCATGTCTACCTCGACACCGTTGTTCTGATCGGATCGGTTTCCGCACAGTACCCGGACCGGGTCGCTTTTGCGCTGGGCGCCATGGCGTCCAGCTTTGTGTTCTTTTTCGGGTTGGGCTATGGCGCGCGACTGCTGGCGCCGGTTTTTCGGCGGCCAGCGGCATGGCGTGCGCTGGATACGGTTGTCGGTCTGACCATGTGGGCCATCGCGGCCAAACTCATTTTGACGTGACGCACATTTCCTGTGCGGGGACCAGCGCTGTTGTGGCGAGCTCGGTGCACTAGGTAACAAGGGAATTCAGCGGAGGAAACTGCAATGAGCTGGAACCCGAGCCTTGAACCAACCTGTCCCGACGCGGGTAATCTGGAAAGTATCGAAACCGTCATCATCCCCCGCGCCCGCGATCTGGGCGGATTCGAAGTGCGCCGTGCACTGCCGACGCCGCGCCGCCAGATGGTTGGCCCATTCATCTTTTTTGATCAGGCCGGTCCGGCGGAGTTTCTGACAGGGCAGGGAATTGATGTACGCCCGCATCCACATATCGGGCTGGGCACGGTCACCTACCTGTACGAAGGCGAGTTCGAGCACCGCGATTCCATCGGAACCCATCAGATGATCTATCCCGGCGAGGTGAACTGGATGGTTGCAGGGCGGGGGGTGACGCACTCCGAACGGACGTCTGCGGCGACGCGGGCCGGGCAAAGCCGGTTGTTCGGCATCCAGACTTGGATCGCATTGCCCGAACAACATGAAGACACCGAGGCCCGGTTCGAACATCATGGCCGTGCCGCTTTGCCGTTTCTCGATGGCGAAGGCAAAAGTGTACGACTGATCCTGGGGTCCGCCTGGGGTGAAACCGCGCCTGTGACAATGTGTTCAGAAACCTTTTACGCCGACGTGATCCTGAAGCCCGGTGCCCGGCTGCCGCTGCCGGACGATCACGAGGATCGGGGTCTCTATGTCACCGAGGGCAGCGTGACGATTGCTGGTGAAGATTTTGAGGCCGGGCGCATGATGGTATTTCGGCCGGGCGATGCGATCACCGTGACGGCGGGGGAACGGGGCGCCCGGCTGATGGCGCTGGGGGGCGCGACGATGAACGGACCGCGCCACATCTGGTGGAACTTTGTCGCCTCCAGCCGCGACCGAATCGAAGAGGCCAAACAGGCCTGGGCAGCGCGAGATTGGGAACATGGCCGCTTTCGGCTTCCGCCCGGCGATGACGAGGAATTCATACCGCTTCCCTGATGGCCGTCAGCAATCTATCCCGCTGGGCAGCTAATTGTCATGTGAAGGGTTGTTTGCCTCATGAAATAGGTGTTGAACCAGAAGTCATGACCACAACGCCCCAACTCTCCGCACGTCCCCTTGCCGGTATTTTCTGGATGCTGCTGACGGGTGTCTTTTTTGTGGCGGTTACTGCGCTGGTCAAGTTCATGGGGCCACGGGTGCCGCCGGCAGAGGCGGCATTTCTGCGCTATCTTCTCGGGGCGGTATTCCTGTTGCCGATGCTGCGGCCGATCCTGAATATCCATTTGACAAAACGTCAGTGGGGGCTGTTTTCCCTTCGCGGATTGCTACACGCGGGCGGTGTCATGCTGTGGTTCTTCGCGATGACCCAGATCCCTCTCGCCGAGGTCACGGCGATGAACTATCTCTCGCCGGTCTATGTCACGATCCTCGCCGCGGTGTTTCTGGGCGAAAAACTTGCCGCGCGTCGCATCGCGGCCGTGTTGTTCGCGCTGGTGGGGGCAGCAATTATTCTGCGACCGGGATTTCGCGAGGTCAGCCCTGGCCATATCGCAATGTTCTTCACGGCGATGGTTTTTGGCGGCTCCTACATTCTGGCCAAGGTTCTGGTCGACGAGGTGAACGCGGCGGTTGTCGTGTCGATGCTGTCGCTCTGGGTCACCGTCGGGCTCGCTCCGTTTGCCTGGGCCGTCTGGGTCACGCCGACGTGGACGGAAATCGGTATTCTGTTCGGGGTCGCCTGTTTCGCCACGGCGGGGCATTACACCATGACCCTGGCCTTTGCTGCGGCCCCTATGACCGTGACCCAGCCGGTGACCTTTCTGCAACTGGTCTGGGCCACGGCGCTGGGCGCGGTCGTCTTCAACGAGGCGGTCGATGTCTGGGTGGTCTTTGGCGGCTCGCTCATCCTGTGCTCGGTCACATTCATCACCTGGCGCGAAGCGGTTCTGAAGCGTCGCGCCATTACTCCGCCCACGCCCGCGACCAAGGTCTGACCCGCGTCTTGCCAGAACGGGGCGCCGGCGTTTAGGTTGCCGCATTAGCCTTATTGGCCGTTGGGGGGGATGGAGATGAGGCAGTGGATCTGGGCGGTATGACGCGCCCTGCGCCGCCGCAGCAACCGGAACCCGGACAGTATGGCGAACCCTTCTCGGGTGCTGCAACCTTTCAGGGCTGCAACACCGATCCCGATCCGGGTTATTGTAGCTTCTACATCGATGCGACCAGGTTCTTGGCCTATGATGACGGGCGTTCGAACCCTTTTGCCTTCAAACTGCTGATGGACCTCAGCCCCGGCACCCCGGTATCGGTCGAGGGCGAGCTGGTGGGCGTGTTCGATGCCACCGCTGAACTGGTCCTGGCCGAGGTCGAAACCCGCGCCTGGACAGAGGCGGACGGGCTGCTCGACCAGATGCAGGGCTATTGGTACGCGGTGGATGATCCCGCCAGCCAGTTCACCATTCTGGGGGCCGAGCGGATCGGCTATTACGACGGCACATACTCCGGGGCCGAGGCTATCGCCGTGCGCGAATGGTGCGGCGCATTCGAGGGCGACGGCCCGTATTTATACGCCCGCGCGCCGGAAAGCGGCGCGCAGTACTGTTATCAGATCACCTATGTCGGCGAACTGGACATGACACTGATGTACCTGCCGGCCGGGCGGTTTCTGGACTATCGCCGTCTCGATTGATTTTTATTGATTGACGAGTCAATAAACCGCTTTTAGCGTTTCCCTGTGACTAGCAGGAGACGGCGCGGATGCCGAAATTGGGAATGGAGCCGGTCAGGCGCGAGGCGCTGGTCAAGGCGACAATTGCGGAGATCGGCGCGGCCGGGTCACTGGATGTGACCGTCAGCCAGATTGCCCGGCGGGCAGGTATGTCCAGCGCATTGGCGCACCACTATTTCGGCGGCAAGGAGCAGATTTTCCTCGCCGCCATGCGTCGGATATTGTCGGATTTCGGGGCCGAAGTCCGGCATGAATTGGCTCAGGCCGGCCCGGGCGACCGCGCCAGGGCAATCATTCGCGCCAGCTTTTCACCGGTGAGCTTTGCCCCCGGGGCGATCTCCGCCTGGATGACGTTTTACGTGCTGGCCCAGACCAATCCGCAGGCCCTGCGACTGTGGCGGGTCTATCAGCGACGTTTGCGGTCGAACCTGACCCATGCCCTGCGTGGTCAGACCAACGATCCGGCCTCGGCGGCAGCGACGCTGACGGCGCTGATCGACGGTCTCTACATCCGTGCCGCCCTGAACGCACCGGAAACACCCGAACGGGCGACCGCACACGCGTTTTCGGTTCTAGATCTGCTGACAGGATCACGCGTATGACACGACCGAACATCCTGATCCTGATGGCCGATCAACTGAACGGGACCCTGTTTCCCGACGGCCCGGCAGACTGGCTGCACGCGCCGAACCTGAAGAAACTTGCGGCGCGATCGACGCGATTTACCAATGCCTATACGGCCTCGCCGCTCTGCGCGCCGGGCCGGGCCAGCTTCATGTCCGGGCAGTTGCCGTCGCGCACGGGGGTATATGACAACGCGGCCGAATTCCGGTCTGACATCCCCACCTATGCCCACCATCTCCGCCGCGCCGGCTATTACACCTGCCTCAGCGGCAAGATGCATTTTGTCGGTCCCGACCAGTTGCACGGGTTCGAGGACCGGTTGACCACCGACATCTACCCGGCGGATTTCGGCTGGACGCCCGACTACCGCAAACCGGGTGAACGCATCGACTGGTGGTACCACAACATGGGGTCCGTCACCGGAGCGGGGGTGGCGGAAATCTCCAATCAGATGGAATACGATGACGAGGTCGCCTACATGGCCACCGCCAGGCTCTACGATCTGGCGCGCGGCAAGGACGACCGGCCCTGGGCGCTGACGGTGAGCTTTACCCATCCGCATGATCCTTACGTCGCGCGGCGCAAGTACTGGGACCTGTACGCGGATTGCGATCACCTGCTGCCGCAGGTGCCGGCGATGGACTACGCCGACCACGACCCCCATGCGCAGCGGATTTTCGACGCCAACGACTGGCGCAGCTATGACATCACCGAGGACCACATCAAACGCGCCCGCCGCGCCTATTTCGCCAATATCTCGTACCTGGATGACAAGGTCGGCGAGATTCTGCGGGTTCTGGAAGACACCCGGCAGAACGCCATAGTCGTCTTTGTGTCCGATCACGGCGACATGCTGGGCGAGCGCGGCCTGTGGTTCAAGATGTGCTTCAACGAGGGCTCGTCGCGGGTGCCGCTGATGATTTCCGCTCCTGACCTGCCCGAGGGGCGCATCGACACCCCGGTGTCGACGTTGGATGTGACGCCGACGCTGGGCGCTTTGGCGGGCCTTGATCTTGCCGAACTCACGCCCTGGACCGATGGCGAGGATCTTATGCCGCTGGCGCGGGGGGGCACCCGTGACACGCCGGTGGCCATGGAATACGCCGCCGAGGCCTCCTATGCCCCACTGGTCAGCCTGCGTTACGGCAAGTGGAAATACAACCGCTGCCCGTTGGACCCGGACCAGCTGTTCGATCTGGAGGCCGACCCGAACGAACTGACAAACCTCGCCGATCATCCGGCCCACCAGGGCACGGTGCAGTCGCTGCGCGCAAAATCGCAGGTGCGCTGGGATCTCGCGCGGTTCGATGCCGACGTGCGCGCCAGCCAGGCCCGACGCCGGGTCGTCTACGAAGCGCTGCGGCAGGGCGGCTATTACCCATGGGATTTCCAACCATTGCAACGCGCCTCCGAACGCTACATGCGCAATCACATGGACCTGAACACGCTTGAAGCCAGCCAGCGGTTCCCACGCGGGCAGTGACCGCCCGCTACCCCCGCGCCCCCACCTGACCAATAGACGAGCCGCCCGTGTTTCATTTCGTTGCAAATACTCAAAGTCCGACGATCTCCACGGGGCCCGCCGCTGCCCAGCCGGGAGACACCTGAGCCATGGAGGCCGATTTCGTCATCGTCGGCGCTGGTTCCGCCGGCTGCGCCGTCGCTTACCGGCTGTCCGAAGCTGGGTCGTCGGTGATCGTCATCGAGCACGGGGGCAGCGATGCCGGCCCCTTCATCCAGATGCCGGCCGCACTGAGCTATCCAATGAACATGGCGCGTTACGATTGGGGGTATCGGACAGAACCGGAACCGCATCTGAACAACCGCCGCCTTGCCTGTCCGCGCGGCAAGGTGATTGGCGGCTCGTCGTCCATCAACGGCATGGTCTATGTGCGCGGCCATGCCATGGATTTCGATCACTGGGCCGACAGCGGCGCCGACGGATGGTCTTATGCCGATGTTTTGCCCTATTTCAAACGGCTGGAAAACTGGCACGACTTGGGCCACGGCGGTGACCCGCAATGGCGGGGGACCGACGGACCCTTGCATGTGACGCGCGGCCCCCGGTCCAATCCGCTCTTCGCGGCCTTTGTCGAGGCCGGGCGGCAGGCCGGGTACGAGCTGACCGAGGACTATAACGGTGAAAAGCAGGAAGGCTTCGGCCCGATGGACCAGACGGTTTGGCAGGGTCGCAGATGGTCGGCCGCCAATGCGTTCCTGCGTCCTGCACTGAAGCGCGACCATTGCGCCCTTGTTCGAGGTCTTGCGACCCGGGTCGTGATCGAGGAAGGCCGCGCGGTCGGGGTCGAGATCCGGCGCGGCGGACAAACCGAAACCATCCGCGCCCGGCGCGAAGTTGTCTTGGCGGCGAGTTCGATCAATTCACCCAAGCTGCTGATGCTGTCGGGGATAGGGCCTGCGGCACATATCGCCAGCCACGGCATCGACATTGTCGCCGACCGTCCGGGGGTCGGGGCCAACCTGCAGGATCACCTTGAACTCTACATTCAGATGGCCTCCACGCAGCCGATCACGCTGTACAAGCACTGGAACCTGCTCAGCAAGGCTTGGATCGGGGCGCAGTGGCTCTTCACCCGCACCGGCCTCGGCGCCTCCAACCAGTTCGAAAGCGCGGCCTTCATCCGCTCCCGCGCCGGGGTGCCTTACCCGGACATTCAATACCATTTCCTGCCCATGGCTGTGCGCTACGACGGTCAGGCCGCGGCGGAGGGACACGGGTTTCAGGCGCATGTCGGCCCGATGCGATCCGCCAGCCGGGGGTGTGTCATGCTGCGGTCCTCCGACCCGCAGGACGCGCCGGTGATCCGCTTTAACTACATGTCCGACCCGCAGGATTGGGAGGACTTCCGCACCTGCATCCGGCTCACGCGAGAAATCTTTGCCCAGCCCGCCTTTGCGCCTTTCGTGAAGCACGAGATTCAACCCGGAATTGATGTACAGTCGGATGAGATGTTGGACGCCTTCATCGCAGCGCATGCAGAAAGCGCCTACCATCCCTGTGGAACCTGCCGGATGGCCCGCGCGAGCGACCCGAGGGCCGTGGTTGATCCCGCAGGTCGGGTGATCGGGGTCGATGCCTTGCGGGTTGCCGACAGCTCGATCTTCCCCCGGATCACCAACGGCAACCTCAACGCACCGTCGATTATGGTCGGTGAAAAGATTGCCGATGGCCTGCTGGGGCGCCCCGCCTTGCCCCCCGCGAACGACCGGCCATGGATCCACCCCGCCTGGCAGGAAAAACAGCGCTGATCATCAGAATTTCCGGTATCGGCGGGCGGGGTTTGATCCGCGTCAAAGTGGGGGGGGCAGAGGCGTTCTAGTCTGACTCGCAACAAACAAAAACAAGGAGCGAACAGATGTCTCACACCCCGCATGAATTGGCAGAGGAATTCCCTGACAAAATCGATGTGATGCATGAGCTAAAGCAATCGGATCAGCATTTTGCCAAGCTCGCGGATGAATACCACGAGGTGAACCGCGCCGTGCATCGGGCGGAAACCAACGTGGAACCGATGGACGATCTGGCCGAAAACGAGCTGCGCAAGAAACGTGGCCTGCTCAAGGATCAGATCTGGGCGCTTTTGGCTGACCGCTGATCATCGTCCCAATTTTCTTTCAAAGAAAATTGTCAAGGAAATTTGAAATTTTCTTGTGCCCGCCGCGCCCGGTTCGCGTGGCGTCAGTTGACCTCGTAGGGCAGGACCCCGCGTTGGTTTGTATCAATACTGAGCCGCCGCTCAAGCGGCGGCACAGATCTTTGGTGGCACGTCTTGCGTTCGCAGATCCGGCAGGAAATCCCGATAGGCTCAAAGGCATTGGCATTGGTCACGTCCAGATTGTCGGCATAGACCAGCGATCCGGCATGGCGGACTTCGCAGCCCAACGCGATGGCATAGCGTCGCACTGGCGCGCCAAAGGACCCGCCCGGCTTCGACACATCCCGAGCCAATGAAATATAGCGGACCCCATCGGGGGTCTCGGCCAGTTGCCGCAGAAAACGCCCTGGCGTTTCAAACGCCCGGTGCACGTTCCACAGCGGACAGGCCCCGCCAAAGCGGGCAAACTGAAGCCGCGTGGCCGAGTGGCGCTTGGTGATGGTGCCCGCCTGATCGACGCGCACAAAGAAAAACGGAATGCCCTTGGCGCCCGGCCGCTGCAGCGTCGACAACCGGTGCGCCACCTGTTCGACCGATGCCCCGAACCGCGCGCTCAGCAATTCAAGATCATGCCGGCAATCCTGCGCCGCGGCGAGAAACTGGTTGTAGGGCATCAGCGCCGCGCCGGCAAAGTAGTTGGCCAGCCCGATCTTGGCGATGGTGCGGGCTTCTTCACTGTAGAAGCGCGCGAAATCCAGCGTTGCCTCCAGCAGCTTGTCCTGTTTCAGCAGCGCGATTTGCAGCAGCATCTGAAATACCTGCGTTTGCGGCGCGGCCCGTGCCGACAGGCGCAGGTGCTTGGTGCCGGGGTCATATTGCCGCAACGGCTCCATGTCCGCTTGATCGATCCGAACACCAAGGCCTTCGAGCGCAGATATTGCAATCTCGCGGATCTTGCCGGGGCTGCCGCCCGGAGCCGCAAAGCTTTCCGCGGCGTGGTCGACGGCGTCGATGTAGTTGTCGCAATAGTGAAAGAAATCGCGCACCTCTTCCCAGGGGCTGGCCTGAATGCGCGCGTCCTCCCGGCCCAGGGCCTCGTCCAGCGAAGCCAGCCGTTCATGGGTCTGGCGGTAACTGCGGTGCAATTCGATAAACGCGCGCGCCAGCGCGGGCGCGTTTGAGGCCGTCAGGCGCAGATCCGCCAGCGGCGGCACCGCGTCCGAGAACACCGGATCGGCCAACGCCTCGCGCATGTCCGACACCAACCTCTCGCTGTCGCCGGTGCTAAGTTCCGTGACATCCAGTCCGAATTCCTGCGCCAGCGCCAGAACCACCGTCGTGCTGACGGGGCGGTTGTTGTTCTCCATCTGGTTCAGATAGGGCAGGGACACGCCCAGTTTGCCTGCGAATTCCTTCTGCGTCAGGTTGAGCCGGGTGCGGATTTCGCGCAGCTTGGCGCCGGCATAGAGTTTCTGAGTGGCCATGGGGTATCTTTCCGGCGGATCGGGGGCTTAGCAGTTTAGCTGACGGGCAGCGTAGATTTGCAAACCCTTTGCGGCAAGGCCTTAAAGCCCCAGTTGACGTTCCCGCAGGATCACTACGATGATCGCCAGCGCTCCCAGCAGCGACGTCACCAGCATCAGCGTCAGCAGCGGCAGCGATCCGCTCTCTATTGTCAGCAACACTCCCGCCAGGCTGCTCAGCGCGGCGCCGCCGCCCAGCATGATCGCGCCGCTCAGCCCCGAGGCGGTCGCCGCCAGCTGCGGCCGCACCGACAGCGCCCCCGCAGTGGCATTGGGGATGGACAGCCCGTTGCCAAGCCCAACAAACATCATCAGCCCGAAAAACGTTTCGGCATTGCTCAGACCCATCCAGGTCAACAGCAGCGACAACGCAACGCCAAAGGCGCAGATCAACGCGCCCCACAGCACCATGCGGTTAGTCCCGACCCGAACTGAAAGCCGACCTGACAGGTAATTGCCCAGGATGTATCCCGCCGCCGGTGCGCCGAAGTAAACGCCCAGCCGCCCCGGCGTCAGCCCATAGATCTGCGTGCCCACAAACGGCGCCCCGCCCAGATAGGCAAAGAATGCACCCGACGTTAGCCCGCAAGCCAGCGAATACCCCCAGAACCGGGGCGATTTCAACAACTCGGGATACTCGCGGAACTGCTGGAGCAATGTCTTGCCGGATTTATGTGATGTTTCGCCAAAGTCGAACCAGACCAGCGCGAGCGTCAAAGCAGCGATCATCGTCAAAAGCCAAAAGTTCGCCTTCCAGCCCAGGAACTGGTCCAGGCCGCCGCCCAGTACGGGCCCCAGCATGGGAACCACCGCCATGCCCATTGTCACATAGCCGATCATGCTGGCGGCCTGCTCTTGATCGAACATGTCGCGAACGGCGGCACGGCTGAGAACCATGCCGACGCTGACCACCGCCTGGCACATGCGGAAGAACAGGAAAACCTCGACCGTCGGGGCCAGCAGGCACCCAAGCGTCGCCAGCAGGAACAAAACGATGCCTGCCAGAATGACCGGGCGCCGGCCCATCATGTCCGACACCGGACCGATCAGGATCTGCAGAATGCCATTGGTCGCAAGATACAGCGAGACCGACAGCTGCATCATCCCGTAGCTGGTGCCGAAATACTCTGTCATGTTGGGCAGGCTGGGCAAGTGGATGTTCATGCCCAGCGCCGACAGGCCTGAGATTAGGATCAGCGTGCCGATATGAGGCGGTGCTGAGCGCTTTAGAAATGATGAGTTACGGTCGCCGGTCATTTTTCCTGACTTAAGTTACGGGTTGGCGACTGCCCATCAGGACTGTGCATTAACGTGTTAATTAGCAAGTTTTCAATTATCTTCAATTCTCTTGCCAAGGGTTTGCAAATTTGCCGGAAATTGCTTTGGCTCCGAGGGGGAACCTTATAAGGTCCGCCGAAATTTAAAAGGGGACAATCGCCATGAAAGACATCCTTTCCGAGCTGGACGACCGCCGTGCAACCGCCAAGTTGGGTGGCGGCCAAAAACGGATCGACGCACAGCACGCACGCGGCAAGCTGACCGCCCGCGAACGGATCGACCTGCTGCTGGATGAGGGCAGTTTCGAAGAGTTCGACATGTTCGTCGCGCATCGCTGTACCGATTTTGGCATGGAAAAACAGCGCCCTGCCGGCGATGGCGTGGTCACCGGATGGGGCACCATCAATGGCCGCATGGTCTATGTCTTCTCCCAGGATTTCACCGTCTTCGGCGGCTCGCTCTCCGAAACCCACGCGCAGAAAATCTGCAAGATCATGGACATGGCGGTGCAGAACGGCGCCCCGGTGATCGGTCTGAACGACTCGGGCGGGGCGCGAATCCAGGAAGGCGTCGCCAGCCTCGCGGGCTATGCCGACGTGTTCCAGCGCAACATCATGGCCAGCGGCGTGGTGCCGCAGATCTCCGTGATCATGGGCCCCTGCGCCGGTGGCGCGGTCTATTCGCCCGCGATGACCGACTTCATCTTCATGGTCAAAGACAGCTCTTACATGTTCGTGACCGGCCCCGACGTGGTGAAAACCGTCACCAACGAGGTCGTGACCGCCGAAGAACTGGGCGGCGCATCGACCCACACCCGCAAATCCTCCGTCGCTGACGGCGCCTTTGAAAACGATGTCGAGGCGCTGGCCGAGGTCCGCCGCCTGGTCGATTTCCTGCCGCTGAACAACCGTGAAAAGCCGCCCGTGCGTCCCTTCTTCGACGAACCGGGCCGTGTCGAGGCTTCGCTCGATACGCTCATCCCCGAGAACCCGAATCAGCCCTATGATATGAAAGAGCTGATCACCAAGGTCGCGGACGAGGGCGATTTCTACGAGATCCAGGAAGATTTCGCCAAGAACATCATCACCGGCTTTGTCCGCCTCGAAGGCCAGACCGTCGGCGTTGTCGCCAACCAGCCGATGGTGCTGGCCGGCTGTCTCGACATCGACAGCTCGCGCAAGGCGGCGCGCTTCGTGCGGTTCTGCGACTGTTTCGAAATCCCGATCCTGACCTTCGTCGACGTGCCCGGCTTCCTGCCCGGCACCGGCCAGGAATACGGCGGCGTCATCAAACACGGCGCGAAACTGCTCTTTGCCTATGGCGAAGCGACCGTGCCCAAGGTCACCGTGATCACCCGCAAGGCCTATGGCGGCGCCTATGACGTTATGGCCTCCAAGCACCTGCGGGGCGACTTCAACTATGCCTGGCCCACGGCGGAAATCGCGGTGATGGGCGCCAAGGGCGCGACCGAGATCATCCACCGAGCCGACCTCGGCGATGCCGAAAAGATCGCCCAGCACACCAAGGACTACGAAGACCGCTTCGCCAACCCGTTTGTTGCCGCTGAAAAGGGCTTCATCGACGAGGTGATCATGCCCCACTCCACCCGCAAACGGGTCAGCCGCGCCTTTGCCTCCCTGCGCAACAAGCAGCTCAGCAACCCGTGGAAGAAGCACGACAACATTCCGTTGTGACCGGTAGGGCGGGGTTCACCCCGCCAGCCGCCAACGGCGGGTTGAACGACGCCCTGCGGAGACCTCATGACCCAGCTTTGCAAAAACCAGGCCTTCACCATTTCTCACACCGACGACACCCCTTTCGTCGGCGCGGGGGTGTGCGCGCTTTTCGGAGGCCGCGACCTGGGAATCCGCGACGCGATGCAGGGCGGGTTCGGTGCCCATGTGATCCGCGCCGAACCAGGGATGGAAAGCTCCGGTGCCTGGCACGGCCACGATCTGGAGTTCCAGAGGGTCTATGTCACCCGTGGCTGCGTTGACTTTGAATACGAGGGGCAGGGCGAGCATATCCTGCAAGCGGGCTCCTGCATGCTGCAGCCGCAGGGCATCAAGCATCGCGAGGTCCGCCATTCCGACGATGTGGAGCGGATCGAGATTGTTTCTCCGGCAACATTTGACAAAAAGGACGAATCTGCTTCATGATCCGCGCCACCGGACCAAGAGCAGCGCGCGCCATCGGTGTAGCGCCAGCAGCCCCGGCAGGAGGAGCCCGTCACGTGTGGAGGGGCCGGGGCTGCGGACTTGTTCTGGGTGTTTTCCTGGCGCAGTCCGGCCTGGCGCAGGCAGAGCGGACAGCAGACGAGCGGTCATCCCTGCCGGTCCCGTCCGGACAGGACGTGTTCCTGAAGGAAGTGTTGATCGACGACACCCCCGGCGAGATCTGGGTTCGGTTCCGTTTTGTCGCGCCGCGCATCGGCAGTGACGCGGGCAAGGTTGGGTATGACGTCAGCGCCATTGACATGGACCACCTGTGCCAGTCGCTGGCCGTGCCCTATCTGTCGCAGCACGATCTGGACCCAGCGCGAGTGGTGAT
Source organism: Paracoccaceae bacterium (assembly GCA_041594355.1). Lineage (GTDB taxonomy): Bacteria > Pseudomonadota > Alphaproteobacteria > Rhodobacterales > Rhodobacteraceae > JAIUZI01. The sequence continues at coordinate 17,283 of JBFHMM010000032.1, forward strand.
TTCGCTGTCGGACCGGGCGGTGACATTCGGGGCATCCGATCCCGAGGCAACGCAGTTTTTCGAAGCTTACCGCCTTGAAGGCGCGCGCTGTATCTGGGAGGGGTTTTGACTATGCCACAATATGTTGCGGCTCAAGGCTCACCCACTTTGAGTTTTGAGGCTTCTCCGTCACAGGCCATCAACTTGGCGCGGTTCGGATATATTTCTGACGTCTTTCCGACTATTCTTGGGGCAGGCCGCAGGATAGTGGCCGAAACCACGAGGTTGAGGCAGGCGGGGTCGTCCGACCCTGTTGGTTTCATATATTCAGTCAGGAGACCCAGATGTCGAAGAGCATCAAATTCCTTGCAATGGTTGCCTTTGTTGGCACCGTTGCGGCCTGCGACAATTCTCGCCAGGAAGAATTCGTCGTGGTCGCGCCCGAGCCGATTTCAGTCGAACCGACTCACACGGGCAAGTACAAGTAAACCCTGTGCGGGACCGGTCGGCTTGCCGGTCCCGCCGCTCCTGATCCGCGCCAGACCGGAGGCGGGGTCATGCTGAAACACCGCGGTTTTCCCGGTCGCCTTCCCGGCACCGATTTCCAGTTTACCATCCGCCGCGCCAACCCCCGTGGCGTGACGGCGATCACCCGTCGCGAACGCCGCGCCGACCGCAAACCGGCCGACCGCCGCGCGGACGCCGGTTTCATGGCGGCGCTCTGGGAGCAGTTCGGCGATCAGCCATTCGAACGCGGTAATCTCGACGCCGGGCGTCTCAGCTGGCTATTTGGCCGCGAGGTGGTTGCGGCAGAGGAACCGTTCGATCCGGAAAGCTACGAGGCGCTGCTGGTCATCGACGTCGCGGTTGCGCGCGCCTCCTTTCCCGACGTGTTCTGGGATGGATCGGCATGATTTCGCACGCACAGTCCCAAAACAGGCAGAAAGCAGCCCATGACCGGACCTCGGGCATCGCGCCCTTGGCGAACGTCCCGCACTCGGGCAGCGTCAACCCTGCGGGCAGGTCCGGGTTTCCTGCTCTGCCCGCGGACCATCTATTCCGTACCCCTTCCCTGATCGGGCAGGTCGGCGCTCCAAGCGCCAATCTGCCCGTCTTTTTCATTTCTCGCAATGCCTTGATCGGTCGGCGAGGAATTGCCACATGCCCTGCCCATGACGGAATTGGCTTGATCTCCGCGTCGCTGGCGCGCCATCTGAGCCGCAAACCCTCGACAGAAAAAGAAGGATGGGCAGGATGCAGATTTCACGAGTTTTCGCGGCTTTGGCCGTATGCGCGGGTCTTGCGGCCTGCGGCGACACGGTTGGCCAGCAGGCCGTCGTCGGCGCCGGAGGCGGGCTGGTCGGTGCCGCTCTTGTCAACGGCAACCCGGTCGTCGGTGCCGCTCTCGGCACCGCGGCCAACATCGCCTTTTGCCAGCAATACCCCAGCAAGTGCCCGGCCGTCTATTGACGCCGACACCAATGTGACCAACACCTGCCGGCCCCGTGCGGGCCGGACCCGTAACACGCAAACCGCCGCGCCGGACCTTTGGGTTCGGGGCGGCGGCCTGCGTTTGAAACACCCCAAGACGAAGGACGAGACATGTTCGACAAAATTCTGATCGCCAACCGGGGCGAAATTGCCTGCCGCGTTATCAAGACGGCCCGCAAGATGGGTATCAAAACGGTTGCCATCTATTCGGATGCCGACAAGCAGGCCCTGCATGTGCAGATGGCGGACGAGGCGGTGCACATCGGTCCGCCGCCCGCGAACCAGTCCTATATCGTTATCGACAAGGTGATGGCCGCGATCAAGGAAACCGGCGCGCAGGCGGTGCATCCGGGCTATGGCTTCCTGTCGGAAAACGCCAAGTTCGCCGAGGCGCTCGAAGCAGCCGGCGTCGCCTTCATCGGGCCGCCCAAAGGCGCCATCGAAGCGATGGGGGACAAGATCACGTCAAAGAAGATCGCGCAGGACGCGGATGTCAGCACCGTGCCGGGCTATATGGGTCTGATCGAGGATGCCGACGAGGCGGTCAAGATCAGCCAGGAAATCGGCTATCCGGTCATGATCAAGGCCTCCGCCGGCGGCGGCGGCAAGGGGATGCGGATCGCCTGGAATGACGAAGAGGCCCGCGAGGGGTTCCAGAGTTCCAAGAACGAAGCCGCCAGCAGCTTTGGCGATGACAGGATCTTTATCGAGAAATTCGTGACCCAGCCCCGTCACATCGAAATTCAGGTCCTCTGCGACAGCCATGGCAATGGCATCTACCTTGGCGAGCGCGAGTGTTCGATCCAGCGCCGCAACCAGAAGGTTGTGGAAGAAGCGCCCAGCCCCTTCCTTGACGAGGCAACGCGCAAGGCGATGGGCGAACAGGCCGTGGCCCTGGCGCAGGCCGTCGACTACAGCAGCGCGGGCACCGTGGAGTTCATCGTCGACGGTAACAAGAACTTCTATTTCCTTGAAATGAACACCCGCCTGCAGGTGGAACATCCGGTGACCGAACTGATCACCGGCGTCGACCTGGTCGAACAGATGATCCGGGTGGCCAACGGCGAACCGCTCAGCATCACCCAGGAGGATGTCAAACTGAACGGCTGGGCCATCGAAAACCGGCTGTATGCCGAGGATCCCTATCGCGGTTTCCTGCCCTCGATTGGCCGCCTGACGCGCTATCGCCCGCCTGCGGAAGTGGTCGCAGACGGCCATATCGTGCGCAACGACACCGGGGTGTACGAGGGCGGCGAGATCTCTATGTACTACGATCCGATGATCGCCAAACTGTGCACTTGGGCGCCGACCCGGGGCGAGGCCATCGAACATATGCGCAACGCGCTCGATGGTTTTGAACTCGAAGGCATCGGGCACAACCTGCCGTTCCTGAGCGCGGTCATGGACCACCCGATCTTTATCGCGGGCGACATGACCACGGCCTTTATCGCGGAACAGTATCCCGATGGCTTTGAAGGGGCCGAACTGCCTGGCGACACCCTGCGCAAAGTCGCGGCCTCGGCCGCCGCCATGCACCGCGTCGCCGAGATCCGCCGCACCCGCGTGTCGGGTCGGATGGACAACCACGAACGCCGCGTCGGCTCTGACTGGGTGGTGACACTGCAGGGACAGTCGTTCCCGGTTCGTGTGGATGCCGATCACGATGGCTCGACCGTCACATTCGAGGACGGAACCGCAAAACGTGTCAGCAGCAGCTGGACCCCGGGTGACCAGCTGGCGGATATCAATATCGACGGGGAAACGCTGGTGTTGAAGGTCGGCAAGGTGTCCGGCGGGTTCCGCATCCGGTCGCGTGGCGCCGATCTCAAGGTTCACGTGCGCACCCCGCGCCAGGCCGAACTGGCGGCCCTGATGCCCGAGAAACTGCCGCCGGATACGTCCAAGATGTTGCTCTGCCCGATGCCCGGCCTCGTGGTGAAGGTCGATGTCGAGGTTGGCGACGAAGTGCAGGAAGGTCAGGCGCTTGTCACCATCGAGGCAATGAAGATGGAGAACATCCTGCGGGCAGAGAAGAAGGGTGTCGTATCCAAGATCAACGCAGGGGCGGGTGACAGCCTCGCGGTCGACGAAGTGATCATGGAGTTCGAATAGTCAAATGACGGGGGCGCAGTCATATCGTAGGACCGGAATGGCGGGGGCAGCGGCGCTGGCCCTGCTGGGTCTTGCCGGCTGTGCCCTTGACAGTGAACCCGAGGTGAGAGCACGGCTGGATGGCTGGGTGACGCTGGGCGAAACCGGGTATTTTAAGTCCGAGATGGGCTGTACCGCCGCTATGTTCGTGCTGCGGCAATCGCGGGTCAAGTCCAAGGTGGCATCGGTCGACAATGTGGACGAGGGGCTGCGCCTGCTGCAACAGGACCGGGCGGTTGCCTTTGACCTGCCTGGACTTAGCCCATCCGAGGTTTCAGAAGTGATTTCTTCACGAAACCTGTCAGAAGGTATCGGGGTTCTCGCTTCGGGTGTGTCGGCCAGGGATTGCATGTCCGACGAGATGCGCAGCCGGTATCTGGCGGCGGTGAATGCGGCGGACTCCATCCTGGTGTTTGACACCACGGATAATGCAATAGCGATTGTCGACCGTATTTCGCGGATGGTATTTTTTGTGCGCGGGCCTGTCTGATGATCTACCGCACGCGCCTTTCTTCCACTTCCTGTTGCCGCATCTGCGTTTTGTCGATGGACCGGGTCAGCTCGCGCACGCTCCATGGCGAGGGTTTGCGCAGTTTGACCTGGCCGTCCTTGTCGACCAGCGTCATCTGGAAACCGCGCGGACGCAATTGCGTCCGGGCCGGCGACTTTGCAGCCGGATCGGTGTCGGTCAACACGATGACGTCGCGGTCCCGCAGCATGGCTTCGCCATCGGCCAGCATTTCGACTTGCTGTTGGAACCTCGGGTCGGCAGGCGTGTCAGCGAAGACCACGACCAGCCGGTTTATCCATAAAAATTCGCTTAAATCACGCCCTTCGGCACTTTGTATCAACGGCGAAGTCGCAGGATCAGTAGCGTCGGCGGCGACGCCTGCGACCGGGAAAAATGCTGCCAGAACAAGGGCTAGTAGTCGGGTCATAGGGTCTCCTGTCCGGTCAAATATAGGCGCCGGCCGCGGGATTGCGACTGCTGATTGTGATGTTGCGGCCAAAAAGGTCAACGTTAATCGCTTTGTCAGGGCTTTGGCATGACACTCGTTGCATACCCCCGGAACACGCCGCCTCTGGCGGCCATGGCCGCAAGGACCCGCAAGGCAATGGACGTAATCCTTCATATCGGCGCACATCGGTGCGCAACCACTTCGTTTCAGAACTACCTGCGCAAAAACACCGAACGGCTATCTCGTGATGGGATCGGTTTCTGGGGGCCGCGACGGACCCGCAACGGGATGTTCAGTGGTCTGCTGCCCGGCCCGGGCGCGGCGACCGGACGTGATCGGCAAAATCGTGCCGCGGGCCGGATTCAGCTCAACCTGTCCCGTAGCGAAACGGCGGGTGTGCAGCGTCTGATCGTCAGTGACGAAAACATGATGGGTTCGGTCCGCGGAAATCTGCGCCTGGCCGAATTGTACTGCGGCGTCGGCGAACGCATGGCGCGCTACGCGGCAGCCTTTGGTGACCGTGTAACGGATGTGGTCCTGAACGTTCGCGCGTTGGACAGCTATTGGTCCTCGGCGTTGTCCTACGGTGTGGTGCGAGGGCGCCCGTTGCCCACCGAGGCGGCCCTGATACGGCTTGCCGCCAATCCGCGCAGCTGGCGCGACGTGATCGCGGACGTTGCCTGCGCCGTTCCGGGCGTCCGGCTTCACGTTCTTCCGTTTGAGACCTTTGGCGGCCGGCCCGATGCGCAGTTGCGGACGATCACGGGCCAACCCGCGCCGGTTGAACACGCGCGCGAATGGTTGAATGCCGCGCCCCGACTGCCGGAATTGCGTGCCTGGCTTGGCGCCAGGGGCGCCGATGCCCTGGCCCAAGGCGAGGACCGCTGGCACCCCTTTTCATTGGCTCAAAGCGCCGCCCTGCGGGAGCTTTATGCCGATGACCTTGTGTGGCTGACCGCCGGAGCCGATGGGCTCGCGCGGTTGGTCTCCGATCCTGACAAAAAACGGGCGGGCCTGAACCCGCCTCCGACAGAAAAGACAAGAGGAAGACGCTATGACGATGACCAAAGACGATTGGCGGGCACTGGCTGAAAAGGAACTGCGCGGCCGCCCGGTCGAAGACCTGAACTGGACCACCCTCGAAGGGATCGAGGTCAAACCGCTTTACACCGAAGACGACACCGCCGGGCTGGACCACATGGGGTCGCTGCCCGGCTTTGGTCCCTTCACGCGGGGCGTGAAGGCCACCATGTACGCCGGACGCCCGTGGACCATCCGGCAATATGCCGGCTTCTCCACGGCCGAGGAATCGAACGCCTTCTACCGCCGCAACCTGGCCGCAGGTCAGCAGGGCGTTTCGGTCGCCTTCGACCTGGCCACCCACCGCGGCTATGACAGCGACCACCCCCGCGTGGTCGGGGACGTCGGCAAGGCGGGCGTCGCCATCGACAGCGTCGAAGACATGAAAATCCTGTTCGACGGTATCCCGCTCGACAAGGTTTCGGTTTCGATGACGATGAACGGCGCGGTGATCCCGATCCTCGCCAGCTTCATCGTGACCGGCGAGGAGCAGGGCGTCGACAAAGGCCTCCTGTCGGGCACGATCCAGAACGACATCC
>JBFHMM010000033.1:0-23333 GCA_041594355.1 Paracoccaceae bacterium
CGGTCAGGTTGGCGCGGGTGAAGGCCTTGTTCTGCTTGCAGGGATGGCATTAGGTGCGCTTTAACCGCTTCGGGCAGCGAGAAAGAAGGAGAACGGCGCGAATGATCAGATCCATGACCGGCTTTGCCTCTGCCAAAGGCGAACACGGCGCGTTTTCCTGGAGCTGGGAGCTGCGCAGTGTCAACGCGAAGGGCCTGGATCTCAGGCTGCGGGTGCCCGACTGGCTGGAGGGACTCGAGGCGGCTTTGCGCGGCCAGCTGGCCAAGGCGGTGACACGCGGAAACGTGACCGTATCGCTGCGTCTTACACGGGCTGATGACGCTGCCGGGTTGGAGCTGAACAGGCAGGCAATGATGTCGGCGCTCGACGCCTTGGGGCAGATCGAAGCGGAGGCCGCTCGGCGCGGGATCGCGCTGGCGCCGTCGTCGGCAAGCGACCTTTTGGCGCTCCGCGGAATGACCGACGCCGGAGCTGCGGAACAGGGTGTGGAACCGCTGGTTACGCAAATCAAGAGCGAGTTCACACCTCTGGTTGAGGCATTCCTGAACATGCGCGAAGCCGAGGGCGCGGCGCTGGCGCGTGTGCTGGATGATCAACTGAGGCAGGTGAGGGAACTGACGTTGCAGGCTGCCGCTCTTGCCGAAGCGCGCCGGGAGGCCATGGCCGATACTCTGCGGACCAATCTGACCCGTGTGCTGGAGAACTCCGATGGCGCGGACCCGGAGAGGGTTGCACAGGAACTGGCTGTGATTGCGGTGAAATCGGACGTGACCGAGGAGATTGATCGCCTGAAGGCGCATGTCGAGGCCGCGCGTAAACTGTTGAACAAAGGCGGCGCGGTGGGGCGCAAGCTTGATTTTCTGATGCAGGAGTTCAACCGCGAGGCCAACACGCTATGTTCCAAGTCGCAGAATACCGACCTGACGGCGGTAGGTCTGGACCTGAAAGCTGTCATCGACCAGATGCGCGAGCAGGTTCAGAACATCGAATAACAAAGCTCCAAAGAAGGAGAGCGCGCCCCATGGCACAGCGACGCGGCCTTTTGATCATTCTGTCTTCGCCTTCGGGAGCGGGGAAATCGACGCTCAGCAAACGGTTGCGGGCCTGGGATCCGTCGATCGTATTCTCGGTCAGCGCCACGACCCGCGCGCCCCGCGAAGGCGAAATGGACGGGACGGACTACCGGTTCATGAGTGAGTATGCGTTCAAAAAAACGGTCGCCGAAAGCGGAATGCTGGAACACGCCCACGTTTTCGGTAACTTCTACGGCTCACCCAAGGGGCCGGTCGAAGAAGCCATCCACAACGGGCAGGATGTTCTGTTTGATATCGATTGGCAGGGTGCGCAGCAGATCCGAAATTCGGACCTGGGCAAACACACGCTGTCGATCTTTCTGCTGCCCCCGTCGATCAGAGAACTGCGTCGGCGTTTGGAAAGCCGGGGTCAGGACAGCGCCGAGGTCATCGCCAAGCGGATGCAGAAGAGCTGGGATGAAATCAGCCACTGGGACAGCTACGATCACGTGCTGATCAACGATGACCTGGACACCACCGAACGCGACCTGAAGGCGATCATTACCGCAACGCGCCTGCGGCGGCTGCAACAGCCACATCTGGTCGATCATGTCCGCAAATTGCAAACCGAATTCGAGGAAAAAACATGACAGTATACGCTTTGGGCAATCACGCGCCCCAAATCCACGCCGACACTTGGGTCGCCCCGAATGCCAACCTGATCGGCAAGGTGGTGATGGAGGCGCGATCGTCGGTCTGGTTTGGCTCCACCATCCGGGCGGATCACGAGGAAATTCGAATTGGCGAGGGATCGAACGTCCAGGAGGATTGCGTGATGCACATCGATGCGGGCTACCCGCTGAGCATCGGCAAGAACTGCACTATCGGTCACAAGGTCATGCTGCATGGCTGCACGATTGGTGACAACACGCTGATCGGTATGGGGGCAATGGTATTGAACGGCGCCAAGATCGGCCGTAACTGCCTGATCGGGGCCGGGGCGCTGGTCACCGAGAACAAGGTGATCCCGGACAATTCTCTGGTAATGGGCGTGCCGGGCAAGGTGGTGCGTGAAATCGATGAGAAGAATGCCCAACGAATTACCCTGGGCGCGCTGCATTATCAGGAGAATATGCGCCGGTTCCGTGACGAGATGAAAGCGGTCGACTGATGCGCAACGACAAGGGTTCCCTGGTCCGGCCGACGCCGCTGCCACATAGTGCCAGCACGCCGGTGGTGACGCCGCTCAGCCCGTCGGTGGTGTATGCCAGCGAGACGCCCGACGCACTGGACGCGCAATATGAAGGCCGGGTTCACGGCTATACCTACTCGCGCGAGGGGCATCCAAACGCCGATGTTGTCGCAGCGCGGCTGGATGCAATGGAAGGTATCTCGGGCGGTATCGTAACGGGATCGGGCATGGCTGCGGTGTCGGCAGTGCTGATGGGGCTGACCAAGGCCGGCGACCATGTGATCGGAGGAGACCAGCTCTATGGCCGCTCGCTGCGACTGATGGCGGAAGATCTGCCTCGGTTGGGGATCGCCACAACGCTGGCCGACCCGGGCGACGTGGATGCCATCCGCGCCGCGATCCGGCCGGAAACCCGTATGATCCTGGTGGAGGTGGTGTCGAACCCCACGCTGGCTGTGGCCGACATCGCGGGATTGGCTGCGCTGTGCAAGGAGACCGGCGTCCTGCTGGTGGTTGACAACACCTTTACCACGCCGCGCGGGTTCCGCCCGTTTGATTACGGAGCAGATATCGTGATCCATTCGATCACCAAGCTGTTGGCTGGACACTCTGACGTCATGCTGGGCTATGTCGCTGCGCGTGATTCCGGGCTGGCAGAGCGGTTGCGGGTGTTCTCGGTCACCACCGGCCTGACGCCAAGCCCATTTGACTGCTGGCTGGCGGAACGAGGCATGCTGACCTTTGATCTGCGGTTCGAGCGTGCGCAGCGAACCGCCGCGATTCTGGCCGATCATCTGGCCGGGCTGAACGGGGTCAAGCGCGTGATTTATCCGACCCGGGCCGATCATCCCGATCAGGCGCGCGCGCAGGAATTGCTGCGAGGGCAGGGGTGCAACATGGTCAGTTTCGAACTGGTTGGAGGCCGGGGCGCAGCCAATGCCTTTGCCCGCGCCGCCGACGGGTTGGCCTTTGCGCCGACACTGGGCGACGTTGGCACGACCCTGTCACACCCTGCGTCGTCGTCGCACCGGGCGCTCACGGCCGATCGGCGCGCTGAACTGGGGCTCTTCGAAGGGTTCTTTCGCGTGTCTGTCGGGCTCGAAGAACCAGAGGCGCTGCTGGCCGTCTTTTCAGATGCGGTGGCGGCAGCCGCTGACGCATCCTAGTTACATGCGGGGGGCAGAGTGGCCTGGCCCCCGCAGCTTGCAGGTTTCAAAAGTTCCATGTCCGATTCTCTGATCCAAGATTTTCTATCGGCGATCCCATTGCCGGCTCTTTTGATTGACCAGACCGAACGGATCATCGCAGCCAATCCCGAGGCGCAGACTTTTTTGGGCCAGCAGATAACCGGGCGCCATTTCGCCACGATTCTGCGGCAGCCGCCGGTGATCGAAACCATCGAAACCGTGCTGCGCGACAGGGCTCCGCGCAGCACGCGTCATCTGTCCAACGATGGCGTGCAGGAGACCACCTATGACGTCTTGTGCCGATACATACCGGGAATTGGCGCGGTCCAGGGCGGTGCGGTGCTGGTTAGCTTTCAGGACGTGACCCATCTGGAGCAAGCCAGCCAGATGCGTCGTGATTTCGTGGCCAACGTCAGCCACGAACTGCGCACGCCGCTGACGGCGCTGATCGGGTTCATCGAGACCTTGCGCGGCGCCGCACGTGACGATCCGGCCGCACGCGAGCGGTTTTTGTCCATCATGGCTGACGAATCCAATCGGATGAACCGGCTGGTTGGCGACCTGCTGTCGCTGAACCGGGTCGAAGGCGAAGAACGGGTCAGACCGCGCGAGAAGGTTGATCTGAGCGCACAGTTGGCCGATACGCTAACGTCGCTGCGTCCGCTGGCTGAGGCAGCGGGGGTCAACCTTGCGCTGAACTCCCCAGAGGAACCCGTGCATGTCACCGGAGATACCGATCAGCTGCGCCAAGTGTTCACTAATCTGGTCGAAAACGCCATCAAATACGGCGGGAGTGGCGGCAAGGTCGACGTGGTTCTGACAGCTTCTGAACGCGACCCGGCGATCCGCGCCGCTGCCGCGCGGGTGCAGATCATCGACAAGGGGCCGGGAATCGATCCTGTGCATTTGCCTCGTCTTACCGAACGGTTTTATCGCGCCGACAACCACCGCTCGCGGGAACTGGGCGGAACCGGTTTGGGCTTGGCGATTGTTAAACACATCATTAATCGCCACCGAGGTCGCCTGAGGGTCGAAAGCGAGGTTGGACAAGGCGCTGTTTTCACGGTTATTTTGCCGATCTAATGGATCGTTGTAGATTTGTCGCCTTCTTGCAGACAACCAATTTCCCGCGCGTTTACAGAGATTTCCGTCTGGTCATTGGTGCAAATTCAGCTCACTGTCATCAAACTGTTACGTATGTGTCACAAAAGATCCATGCAGGCTCACTACGAGAGGCCGCAAGATCATCATGGGGGTGATCACTTTACTACCTTACCCAAGGAGACACATATGTCCTTTGTGAAACTGTCGGCTTCGGCCATGGCAATCGCTGCCGTTTCCGCAACCGCTGCCGCCGCGCGCGATCAGGTCCAGGTTGCCGGTTCGTCGACCGTTCTGCCTTACGCCTCAATCGTGGCGGAAGCATTTGGCGAAAACTTCGATTTCCCGACCCCGGTCGTGGAATCGGGCGGCTCCTCGGCCGGTCTGAAGCGGTTCTGCGAAGGTGTGGGCGAGAACACCATCGACGTCGCCAACGCATCGCGCAAGATCAAGGACAAGGAAATCGCGGCCTGCGCCGAGAACGGCGTCACCGACATCATCGAAGTCCGCATCGGTTACGACGGCATCGTCTTTGCCAGCGACATCAATGGCAACGGCTTTGAATTCACCCCGACCGACTGGTTCCTGGCCCTGTCCGACAAGGTTCTGGTTGACGGCGCTCTGGTCGACAACCCCAACAAGACCTGGGCCGACGTGAACGCTGCCTTCCCGGCCCAGCCGATCCAGGCTTATGTTCCGGGCACCAAGCACGGTACCCGTGAAGTCTTCGAAGACAAGGTAATCCTGGCCGGCTGCGAAGAAACCGGTGCCTTTGAGGTGCTGAAAGCCGCCAATGGCGACGACAAGAAAGCCGCTGAAAAGGCCTGCATCTCGCTGCGCACCGACGGCGTTTCGGTCGACATTGATGGCGACTACACCGAGACCCTGGCCCGCATCGAAAGCAACAAGGACGGCATCGGCGTCTTTGGTCTGGCCTTTTACGAAAACAACACGGACAAGCTGCAGGTCGCGACCATGTCCGGCGTTGTCCCCTCGACCGAGTCCATCGCGACTGGCGAATATCCGGTGTCGCGCCCGCTGTTCTTCTACGTGAAGAAAGCACACATCGGCGTGATTCCCGGCCTGAAGGAATACGCTGAGTTCTTCGTCGCGGACGAGATCGCCGGTCCCGACGGTCCGCTGGCCGAGTACGGTCTCGTTTCCGATCCGGAACTGGCCGATACGCAGGCGGCGGTTGCCGACGAAGTCGTCATGGGCGGCGCGATGTAAATCGCTTCTGGCCGGGGGCGTGACCGCTCCCGGCCAGCTTGTTTTCTCTACCACCCGCTAGACGCGATCGGAACTCTTGATGCCCACGTTATGGCTCGTTGTACTGCTCTTTGCGCTGGCTGCGGTCGGGTTTGTCGTGGGGCGCAGACGTGCCCTGGCGACAGCCGGCGGCGATGCCCGCGCGCTGCATTCTCTTCCCGCCTACTACGGTTTGAACGTCGCGCTCAGCGCTTTGGTGCCGGCACTGGGTGTGCTGGCGATCTGGCTTCTGGCGCAGCCGATTTTCATCGAGTCTCGGGTGTCCGGAATGATCCCGGACGAGTTGATCCCCGAGGGTACGACCCTCGGCTTGGTCATGAGTGACGTCCGCCGGGTGGCAGATGGGCTGGACGAAGCCGTGCGTCAAGGTAGCCTGACCGAGCAAGAGGCGGACAATCTGCGCAGCGAACTGACCGACGTGCGCGCCCGGCTCGGTGAAGTCGGCGTAGCGCTCGGGTCCGAGGTGCGCCCCGAGGTCCTGAACGCCGCGCAACGGTTCCGGCGGATGACTTCAGTTGCCAATATCGCGATGATCGTGATCGTCGGGATGTTGGCCGCTGGCGGGCTGGCGTTTTCCTATGCCCGTACGAACAAGGATTTCCGCGCCCGAAACGTCGTCGAGCAGGGCGTTTTGGCGCTGTTGATCCTCGCCGCTTCGCTGGCCATCCTGACCACGGTGGGCATCGTTATGTCGATGCTGTTTGAAACGATGAACTTCTTCAAACTGCACCCATGGACCGATTTCTTTTTCGGCAGCACTTGGGCTCCGAACTTTCGCGGAGACAGTGAGCTGTCCATTCTGCCGCTGCTGTGGGGAACGCTCTATATCTCCCTCCTCGCGCTGCTGGTGGCGGTTCCCATTGGTCTGTTCGCAGCCGTCTACCTGTCCGAGTATGCCAACCGGCATACTCGGGCTTTTGCCAAGCCGTTGCTCGAGATTCTCGCCGGTATTCCCACCATCGTGTACGGGCTTTTCGCGCTGCTGACGGTGGGGCCTGCACTGGTCAAGGTCTTTGGCCGCGGCGAGGATGGGCTTTTGGGTGTCGACTGGATGACCGGGGCGACATCGGTGCTGACGGCGGGGGTGGTGATGGGCATCATGCTGATCCCCTTTGTGTCCTCGCTGAGCGACGATATCATCAATGCCGTGCCACAGGCGATGCGCGACGGCTCTCTCGGGCTGGGGGCGACCAAGTCGGAAACCGTCCGCCAGGTGGTTTTGCCGGCGGCCCTGCCGGGGATCGTCGGCGCGGTCCTGCTGGCGGCCAGCCGGGCCATCGGCGAAACCATGATCGTGGTCATGGGGGCAGGGGCAATTGCCAAGTTCTCGCTCAACCCGCTGGAATCGATGACGACGATCACCACCCGGATCGTCAGCCAGTTGACCGGCGATACCGATTTCGCCAGCCCTGAAACCCTTGTGGCCTTTGCGCTGGGCCTGACGCTGTTTGTCCTGACGCTGGGTCTGAACGTGCTGGCGCTGTACATCGTGCGCACATACCGGGAGCAGTACGAATGACCGACATATCGCAGTCTGCAGAGAACGGGCGGAAGCCTCACGGTGGCTCACTGATGACGCTCAGTAAGCGCACCGCACGCCGCAACGCCGCGGAAAAACGGTTCCAAATGTACGGCATCGCCGCCATTGCAATCGGTCTGCTTATGCTAATTATCCTGGTGTCGACCATCATCAGCCGGGGTGTCGGGGCCTACAGTCAAACCTTTGTCACGCTGCAAGTGGAACTTCTGGAAAGCAAGCTGGACAAGTCGGGAACACGTGATCTGGAAAAGATCAAAAAGGTATCGACCTTTGGCTACGCGCCGCTGATCAAAAACGCCTTTTCGGCCAAGACAGAGGAACTGGGGATTCAGACCGATCTGCCGGCCAAGGATCAGGCGGCGATCTTGTCCAAGAGCGCACCTGCGCAGCTGCGAGACTATGTCATTGCGAACCCTGACAAGATCGGCGAGACCATCGAGTTTCGCTTTCTCGCCAACAGCCGGGTCGACGGTTATATGAAAGGCCGGGTCAGCCGGGAATCGATCGCAAACGACAAGAGCATCAGCACTGAACAGCTTGACTTCGTGGACATTCTTGTCGCCAACGAGGTTATTGAGAAGACCTTTAACATCGACTTCATAATCGGGGCGGATGCCTCCGATCAGCGCCCCGAAGCGGCCGGAATGGGGGTGTCGATGCTGGGATCGCTGTTCATGATGCTGGTGGTGTTGGCGCTGGCGCTGCCAATCGGTGTCGCGGCCTCGATCTACCTTGAGGAGTTTGCGCCACAGAACTGGCTGACCGATATCATCGAGGTGAATATCTCGAACCTCGCCGCAGTACCCTCAATCGTGTTCGGAATTCTCGGCCTGGCGGTCTTTATCAATTACATGCACCTGCCGACCTCGGCCCCGTTGGTGGGCGGTTTGGTGCTGACGCTGATGACGCTGCCGACGATTATCATCTCGACCCGTGCCTCGCTGAAGTCGGTGCCGCCGTCGATCCGGGATGCCGCGCTTGGGGTTGGTGCGTCGAAAATGCAGGCGGTTTTCCACCATGTGCTGCCGCTAGCCGCGCCGGGGATCCTGACCGGCACCATCATCGGTCTGGCGCAGGCGCTGGGAGAAACCGCGCCGCTGCTGCTGATCGGGATGGTGGGCTTTATCGCCTCGAATGCACCGGACAGCCTTTCCTCGGGACTGATGTCGCCGAACTCGGCGATGCCGGCGCAGATCTATGAATGGGCCAAGCGGGCCGACCCGGCGTTTTACGAACGCGCCTGGGGCGGTATCATCATTCTGCTGGTCTTTCTGATTACCATGAATACGGTGGCCGTGATCCTGCGCCGCCGCTTTGAACGTCGCTGGTAGGGGCCTGTACCATGAACGATATGACTTTACTGGAGAGAGACGTGGACACCAAGAACATCAAAATCGCCGGGAACAATGTCCAAGTCTACTACGGTGACACCCACGCGATCAAAGACGTGAATGTCCAGATCGAAGACAAGACAGTTACCGCCTTTATCGGGCCCTCGGGCTGCGGCAAGTCCACGTTTCTGCGCTGTTTGAACCGGATGAACGACACGATCGATATTTGTCGGGTCGAAGGCGATATACTGTTGGATGGCGAGGACATCTATGACGCCAAGGTCGACCCGGTTCAGCTGCGCGCCAAAGTCGGCATGGTGTTCCAGAAACCGAACCCTTTCCCCAAGTCGATCTATGACAACATCGCCTATGGTCCGCGTATCCACGGGTTGGCCCGCAACAAGGCGGAACTGGATGAGATTGTTGAAAAGTCCCTGCGCCGAGGCGCGATCTGGGACGAGGTCAAAGACCGCCTGGATGCGCCCGGAACCGGTCTGTCCGGCGGTCAGCAGCAGCGCCTGTGTATTGCCCGCGCGGTGGCGACCGAACCCGAAGTCTTGCTGATGGACGAACCCTGTTCCGCGCTGGACCCGATCGCCACCGCACAGGTCGAGGAACTGATCGACGAGTTACGTCAGAACTATTCGGTCGTGATCGTGACCCATTCGATGCAACAGGCCGCAAGGGTCAGTCAGAAAACCGCGTTCTTCCATCTCGGCAATCTCGTCGAGTTCGGAGAGACCGGACATATCTTTACCAACCCCGAAGATCCGCGAACGGAAAGCTATATCACGGGCCGTATCGGCTAATCAGTGGAGAGATAGATGCCAGAGCAACATATCGCAAGCGTCTTTGACCGGGATCTGGAAGCGGTTCAGGCGCGGATCATGAAGATGGGCGGGCTGGTTGAGGCCGCCATCATGGAGGCCGCAAGGTCGCTGGAAACCCGAGACGAAGAATTGGCCGCAAAGGTCCGTCGCGGCGACGCGGCCATCGACACTCTGGAAGACATGATCAACCAGGACACGGCCCGTCTGATCGCCCTGCGGGCACCGGCGGCCGGGGATTTGCGGATCGTCCTGACAGTCATGAAGATCAGCGCGAACCTGGAACGCATCGGGGACTATGCCAAGAATATCGCTAAGCGGACTGGCGTGCTGAGCCAGCAGCCCCCCGTCAATGACAGCGCTGCCTCGCTGCGGCGAATGGCGCGCGAGGTTGAGCTGATGCTCAAGGACGCACTGGATTCCTATATACAGCGCGACACCGAACTGGCACGCGACGTGATCGAACGGGACCGTGAGGTGGACCAGATGTACAACGCCCTGTTCCGTGAATTCTTGACCTTCATGATGGAGGACCCCCGCAACATCACCCCCTGCATGCACCTGCACTTCATTGCCAAGAACATTGAACGTATGGGCGATCACGTGACCTCAATCGCTGAGCAAGTTGTCTATCTGGTCAGTGGCGACCGCCCGACAGAGGATCGACCCAAGGCCGATCTGACATCGGAACGCCGGGTGGACGGGTAAGCCATGTCTGCCGATCAGCCCACGGTTCTGGTGGTCGAAGATGAGATGGCTCAGCGCGAAGTGCTGGCCTATAATCTGGAGGCGGAAGGGTTCCGGGTCCTGAAGGCCGAAAATGGCGATGAAGCCCTATTACTTGTCGACGAAGACACGCCCGACATTATCGTATTGGACTGGATGATGCCCAACCTGTCCGGCATTGAGGTTTGCCGGCGACTGAAGACCCGTCCCGAAACACGGTCAATCCCGATCATCATGCTGTCGGCGCGGTCCGAAGAGGTCGACAAGGTACGCGGGCTCGAGACCGGGGCCGATGACTATGTCGTTAAACCCTATTCCGTAATCGAGCTGATGGCCCGCGTGCGCAGTCAGCTGCGCCGGGTGCGGCCGTCGACCGTGGGACTGCGGCTGGAATACGACGATATCGTTCTGGACGCGGAAACCCACAAGGTCAGCAGATCGGAGCATCCATTGAAGCTGGGTCCGACAGAGTTTCGGCTACTGAGCACTTTCATGGAAAAACCGGGCCGGGTCTGGAGCCGGGAACAATTGCTGGACCGGGTCTGGGGGCGCGACATCTATGTCGATACCCGGACCGTGGATGTGCACATCGGGCGGCTGCGCAAGGCGCTGACCCAATACGGCGGGCCGGATCCGGTTCGCACGGTGCGCGGTGCGGGCTATGCCCTGGGCTAACCCCGGTTTCAGCGTGGCAGCGGGTCTTCGGGTTGAGCTTGCGGACCGAGCCAATCTCGAAAGAGGCTCAGTGCCGTGTCTTGGCCTGTCGCTGTGGGCCAGACCAGGTGATAAGATGCGTCGGTTTCGATTGGCGGGCCGCAGGGGGCCTCCAGCCGTCCCGTGGCTAGATCCTGTTCCACCAGATAATCCGGCATAAGGGCGACGCCGAGCCCGTGCAGTGCCGCCTGGGTAATCGTTGAAAACTGATCATAGAGCGTGCCCGGAACCGGGCCGCTCAGAGGCACATTCTGCCGTGCAAACCAGTCCGACCAGGCGCCCGGCCGTGACTGGATATGCAGCAAAGGCATCTTCTGAAGGGTTTCGGCTCCGTTTATTCGCCGAGCCAAGTCCGGTGAACACACAGGCAGCACCTGTTCATGCTTCAACAGCAGGCTTTCGGTGCCGGGCCAGTCACCGGAGCCATACCAGATCGCCGCGTCAAAGGGTTCGCTGGCAAAGTTGAACGGTTCCAGCCGCGTGGCCATGTTGATCGTTACATCCGGGTGCAGACGGGCAAAGTCCGGTAGCCGCGGCATCAGCCATCGCATGCCAAAAGCCGGAAGGATGGCAAGATTGAGCGATCCGCCGGTTTGTGGCACCTGCAATCGCAACCCGGCCTGAACGATCTGTGCCAACGCCGGGCGAATGTCGGCAACGAACCGTTGCGCCGCCGGTGTTAGGGTCAACCGCTTGCGGTCGCGGTCCACCAACGCAACGCCCATTTGTGCTTCCAATGATTGCAGCTGTCGGCTTACGGCGCTTTGGGTCAGAGACAATTCTTCTGCAACGGCCGATGCGCTGCCCAAACGATCCAGTGCGTCAAGGGCGCGCAAGGCACCAAGTGAGGGCAGGAGGCGGCGAGGTACGCTCATCCATGCGTAATACTCATGGTTTGATGCAAAAGTCTTGCTGTTTCTTGCAAAACCTGCAGGGTAATCTGCCGCCAATCAGGATTTTGGGAGAAGAAATGATGACCACCCCGACGTTGCGTGCCAAGGATGCGCCGGATCTGTCCAGCTTCGATTGGGCAGATCCCCTGCGGCTGGATGCTCAACTGACCGAGGATGAGCGGATGATCAGCGCCAGCGCCCGCGCCTATGCACAGGAAAAGCTGCAAACACGGGTGACCGACGCCTTTGCCAACGAAACCACGGACCCCGAAATCTTTCGCGAGATGGGCGAGATGGGCCTACTGGGCACCACTATTCCGGAGGAATACGGAGGGCTCGGTGCAGGCTACGTGAGTTATGGTTTGGTCGCGCGCGAGGTCGAGCGGGTCGACAGCGGTTACCGGTCGATGATGTCGGTTCAGTCCAGCCTCGTGATGTATCCGATCTATGCCTATGGCACCGAGGAACAACGCCAGAAATACTTGCCGAAACTGTCCAGCGGCGAATGGATAGGTTGTTTCGGACTGACGGAACCCGACGCCGGATCGGACCCAGCGGGTATGAAGACCCGCGCAGAAAAGGTGCAAGGCGGCTATGTGCTGAATGGGTCCAAGATGTGGATCTCGAACGCGCCGATCGCGGATGTCTTTGTGGTCTGGGCTAAATCCGAGGCTCATGGCGGCAAAATCCGCGGATTTGTTCTGGAAAAAGGGATGAAAGGTCTGAGCGCGCCCAAGATCGAGAACAAGATGTCTCTGCGCGCGTCGATCACCGGGGAAATCGTGCTGGACGGAGTCGAGGTTGGGGAAGACGCCCTGCTTCCCAACGTACAGGGGCTGAAGGGGCCGTTTGGCTGTTTGAACCGGGCCCGTTATGGCATCAGCTGGGGCGCAATGGGGGCGGCCGAAGCCTGTTGGCACGCAGCGCGGCAATACGGGCTGGACCGGCAACAGTTCAACCGCCCGCTGGCCCAGACACAACTGTTTCAGCGCAAACTGGCAGACATGCAGACGGAAATCGCGCTTGGCCTGCAGGCATCGCTGCGCGTGGGTCGACTGATGGATGAGGCCAACGCTGCGCCAGAGATGATTTCGATCGTCAAACGCAACAATTGCGGCAAGGCGCTGGAGATCGCGCGTCACGCCCGTGATATGCATGGCGGCAATGGCATCAGCCTAGAGTTCCAGGTGATCCGACATCTTCTGAATCTGGAAACCGTGAACACCTATGAGGGTACGCACGACGTTCACGCGCTGATACTGGGGCGGGCTCAGACCGGTCTGCAGGCGTTTTTCTGATCTGTGAGAGCCTTTAGATCACTTCGTAAGATTATGAAAAGGCTGGGAGGCTCCCGGCCTTTTCCTTTCTTGGGTCGGTCTTCCTTTTTCTGAATTCATGGGTTCACAAGCTCTGGCCCAAACATATATAAAAAACGAAATATGTAGTCTAAACGCGGCATCACCCTGGGGCAGGACACCTTGAAATCGACAATCCAGAATTTAGCAGCCAACACGCTATGGCTTGACCGGTTAGAGCGTGTTTTTCCCTTCCTTTCCTGGGGGCGCAGCTATGACGCCGCTCAGCTAACCGGGGACGCAACGGCCGCCGTAATCGTGACGATCATGCTGATTCCGCAATCTCTGGCCTATGCCTTGCTGGCGGGTTTGCCGGCGGAAGTCGGGCTTTATGCGTCGATCCTGCCGCTTGTCTTTTACGCGATTTTTGGCACCAGCCGAGCGCTTGCCGTTGGTCCCGTTGCTGTGGTGTCCTTGATGACGGCCTCAGCACTGGCGCCGCTGCAGCTGTCCTCCGTGGCCGAGTACACGGCCGCCGCCGCCACATTGGCGATGCTGTCAGGGCTGATGCTTGTCGGCATGGGGGTTCTGCGGCTGGGAGTGGTCGCGAATTTTCTGTCGCATCCGGTCATCGCCGGGTTCATTACCGCGTCAGGTCTGCTAATCGCGGCAAGCCAGCTAAAACACATTTTGGGCGTTCCGGCCCACGGCCACACCTTGCCCGATATCCTGGCCTCTTTGTGGCACGAAATTGGATCTGTCAATCTCGCCACAGTTGCCGTCGGGGTGATCGCTTTGGCGTTCCTGTTCTGGGTCCGCAAAGATATGGCCGATTTTCTGGTGCGCCGGTTCGGCATGTCCTCAGTACTGGCCAGTACACTCGGGCGCATTGGCCCGGTGTTTGCGGTGATAGGCACTACGTTCGCGGCTTGGGCGCTGGATCTGCCGGGGGCAGGGGTGGCGGTGGTTGGCGCGGTTCCCACGGGATTGCCTCCGCTGGGTGTGCCAACGCTGGACAGCGGCATGATCTTGGCGCTTGCCGGGCCTGCTGCGCTGATCTCCATCATCGGCTACGTGGAAAGCGTTTCGGTTGCCCAGACGCTGGCAGCGAAGAAACGGCAACGGATCACGCCGAACCAAGAGCTGATCGCGTTGGGAGCATCCAATTTGTCATCAGCGTTCTCCGGCGGATACCCGGTGACCGGCGGCTTTGCGCGTTCTGTTGTGAACTATGATGCGGGCGCGGAAACCCCGGCGGCCGGCGCATTCACCGCAATAGGTTTGTTGCTGGCCGCGATGTTCCTGACGCCGCTTCTGTTCTTCCTTCCAAAGGCGACACTGGCGGCAACCATTATCGTTGCGGTGCTATCGCTAGTCGATCTCACTATTCTGTGGCGCAGCTGGTCGTATTCGCGCTCCGATTTCGCAGCGGTTTCGGTTACAATCCTGCTGACGCTTGTGGTTGGAGTGGAAATTGGTGTGGCCACGGGTGTTCTGGTGTCTCTGGCCCTGTTTGTCTGGAAGACCTCGCGCCCGCATGTCGCCGAAGTGGGGCAGGTACCAGGCAGCCAGCACTTCCGAAACATTCACCGGCACAAAGTCATAACCGACCCGGCCGTTGTGACATTGCGGATCGATGAAAGCCTGTATTTCGCGAATGCACGGCGGATGGAAGACTTGATTCTCGCTCGTGTTCACCGGAACCATGGCGAGATCAAGCATGTAATTCTGATGTGTTCGGCAGTGAATGAGATTGATCTCAGCGCGCTAGAATCTCTGGAAGCGATCAATCAGAGACTGACCGACATGGGTGTGAAAATGCATCTGTCCGAAGTCAAAGGTCCGGTCATGGACCGGCTCAAGTCCTCACTCTTCCTGAATGAACTGTCTGGAAAAGTGTTCCTGTCGCAGTATGAGGCCTTTGAAACGCTTCGGCGCGCCGAAGACGACACAGACTCCCTTGCAGCAGAATAACATATTGGCCGGGCTTTGTTGCACAAATCCGCTGGAGGCCGATCTACCCCTTTTCCCGGACAGCCTCATCCTCCGAGCTGTGTGTGGGTATGCCGGGAGTGGTGAAACGCTGGCGTACTGCTACGCGGATTTGGATTTCCGCGGCCTGCCGGTCGAAATCGCGCGTTATGATGTCGCTCCTTTGTTGCAAACTACCAAGTCAAACGAGCGGAACAATTCCGTGACAGGTCCAACCCGATCCAACAGATGCCGGGACTGAACATCTAGGTGTACGTCAAACCTCGGCTGGCTGATCGTCGATATGGCCAAAGACTGGAGCCGCATCTACACTGGAGCGCGTTAGCCAACGGTCCAAGCTCCGGAGCAAAAAAATGTTTTGGGTGTTTCTCAGCTCGCTTGCCGTGGCGGCCATGTACATCGCCGCATTCCTATTCGCATTACAGGCCGCCTCCACGGCGCGCACACCACAGGGGGCAGTAGGCTGGGTGGTTTTCTTGTTGGCAACCCCGTTTCTTGCCATACCCGCCTATTTGTTCCTCGGACATCGTCGGATCTCTGGCTATCAGGTGTCGCGACGCGAATCCAAACGTGTGATCGATGGGATCTGCGATTTCGCCACAACCCATGCGCCCGATCCTGAAATTTCGCCCATCCCCTTTGGCCCATTTGAACATTGTGCCGATATGCCGGTCCTACGAGGCAACGCAATGGACTTGCTGATCAATGGCGAGCAGACCTTTGAAGCCATCTTTGACGCCATCGACGGCGCGAAGTCGTATATTTTGCTCCAGTTCTACATTATTCACGACGATACTATCGGACGAGCGCTGCGCGACCGGTTGATAGCCGCCGCCAAACGGGGACTGACCGTTCGGTTGCTAACAGACGGAGTGGGAAGCTATTCCCTACCGGCATCCTATTTGGATGCCTTGCGCGCGGGCGGGGTCACAGTCGCGGACCCCGGCGCTGGCCCCGGGCCGAGACACAGGTTTCAAATCAACTTCCGCAATCACCGCAAAACGGTCGTCGTAGACGGCAATTTGGGCTTTACCGGAGGCTTGAATGTCGGAGATGAATACAACGGCAACGACCCGAAATTCGGGACATGGCGGGATACACACATACGCTTTTCGGGTCCCATGGTCTCGCAATTGCAACTAATTTTTGCTGAGGACTGGCATTGGGCCACGGGTGAACTTCTCCTTAACGATCTGAATTGGCGAACCGACTGCGCCGCCGAAGACATGCCCGGGCTGATCGTTGGGACAGGACCCAGTGACCTCAGTGAAACCGGAAGCCTAATGTTCTTTTCTGCAATTGCAGCAGCCCGCAACCGACTCTGGATTGCGTCTCCCTATTTTGTACCTGACATGGACATTGTCACGGCCTTGCGTCACGCGGCCCTGCGAGGTGTGGATGTTCGAATTATGGTCCCCGACATGGCCGACCACCACCTTCCCTGGCTCGCTGCGCACGCATACTTTGATGTGGTCCGCAGCGATGGTGTTCGCATCTTTCGCTATAGTGAAGGCTTCATGCATCAGAAGGTTTTTGTCGTAGATGACGATTTGGCCGCTGTCGGCACAAGCAATTTAGACAACCGTTCCTTCCGCCTGAATTTTGAAACCATGGCGCTGTTTTTTGACAGTCGTGCCGCCGCACGGGTTGACGCAATGCTGCGCGAAGATTTCACGCGATGTTTCGAGCTGATCGAAGACCTTGCGCAACAATCTCCGTACGTCCGCTGGGGAGCGCCGGTTGCAAGGCTATTTGCGCCGCTGCTTTGAGCCATGCCTCCGGTCAGGCGATATATGCTCCAATGATTTGGATGTTATCGCAACTAGATAGGCGGTGCTGACCCCAAAGGCCAATATTCCGGTTACCGCCGAGAAAGCGCCGAAGACCCGCAAACCGGGTTCTAAGACGATATCTCCATAACCGAGAGTAGAATAACTGACGAGTGAAAAATAAATTGCAGTGTTCCAATCCTCGATGGCATCCGTGAACACCCAAGCAGC
Organism: Paracoccaceae bacterium; assembly: GCA_041594355.1. GTDB lineage: Bacteria > Pseudomonadota > Alphaproteobacteria > Rhodobacterales > Rhodobacteraceae > JAIUZI01. Next base: position 17,081 of record JBFHMM010000033.1, read on the forward strand.
CGCCCAAACCCAAGCCTGCAAAGTATGAGCCAGAACGATAAAGACCAGAGCAATCAAAAGCGTCAGGCCGACCGACTGAGTGCGGGAGCCTTGGTTCATGAAATGCGAATATCTGGTGATTACTGAGGTCGCTAGAACCAGCGCGAAAATTTCAACGATCAAACATGCTCCCAAATACATGCTGCCCCAAAGGATCTGTTGACCCAACGCCATACGGAAACCCAAAGTTTGTTTTTTGCCTGCCATAATGATGTTAACATCATGCGATGGAAGATGACGACCCCCAAGGCAGCTAGATTGGCAGTTAACGCCCCTCCATGCAGCGCTCGTAAGTGCGTTGATACTCTTGAGCTTGTTTTCGCTGACGTTCCTGCTCGCGCCGTTCGGACGCAGCCGCCCCGGCAAAGGCTGGTGTCGGCGGACTAGGAATTCCACGACTGGCTGAGCCACCCAGGGCAACAGAGCCGCTCAGTCGAACCTGCCCCCGGCCATTCGGCGCCTGCAGAGCCAGCGGCGCGCGGTATCCGCTTTCACTACGCGCGCTCCGATCACAAGCGTCTGCCATAGGGTCGGCCATCGCAGGGGACAACCCGGTCAGACCAAGGTGTCCTGAGATCAGGGCAGATTTGGCAAAGCCGTAAATCGAGATCCCAAATAAACTTCGCATTTGCCGGGGTTTCCTTTGGCCATCGGCAGCTAATGGCCCCAAGCATCGGGGGCGTCAATAGCGGCCATCCGAAATAGGCCCGACGCCGCGGTATTCCGCCTAGGGGACTGGACAGCGGTGACTTTGGCGTCAGATGGTGGCAGGAGCAAAGCAATTTGTCTTTATTGGATCGGCCTGCGTGTTACTGGAAATTCAGAACATCCGAAAATCCTACCCCGGCCAGTCTGATCGGCCGGTCTTGGCCGGAGTAACACTAAATTTGGATTCAGGAGAAACACTGGCTCTGACCGGGGAAAGCGGCAGCGGTAAAAGCACCCTTCTGCACCTAGCTGGAGCGCTGGACAAATTCGACAGTGGAGAAATCTTAGTTCAGGGGCGAAGACTGTCGGAACTGAGCGATTCCGGGCGTGCCGAGATAAGACGCGGACCGGTGGCGCTGGTATTCCAACAGTTCAATCTGATCCCGTCGCTGAACGTCGGTCACAACCTCGCGTTCCACGCCCGGATTGCAGGGCGTTATGACCGGGACTGGCTGGCCGAGTTGAGCGACAGATTGGGCCTGGATGGTCTACACGAAAGGTTTCCCGAACAACTATCTGGCGGGCAACAGCAACGGGTTGCCATCGGACGGGCGCTCGCTGTGCGCCCCGCACTGATGCTGGCAGATGAACCCACTGGGAATCTGGATGAAACCGCCAGCGGCCGAGTTATGGCTTTGATGCTGGACCTTGTGGCCCGCAGCGGAACGGCTTTGTTCCTCGTCACCCACTCTGACCAGATTGCCAACCAACTGGACCGTCGTGTTCATCTGAGCGGCGGAACAATTCGGTGACTCGCCAGATTCTTCCGGCGTTTTGGGCGCACTGGCGACGGCACCCCTTGCAACTCGCCACCCTTCTTTTAGGGCTGGCTCTGGCCACAGGACTGTGGTCGGCAGTTCAAGCGATAAATTCGCAGGCCCGTGCAAGTTATGCGGCCGCCTCCGAAGAGCTAAAGAGCGGCACACCCGTACTGACAGCAGCAGATGGTCAGATATCTCTGGCGCAATACGTCGCCCTTCGCCGGTCTGGATGGGCGTTGTCACCTGTGCTTGAAGGCCGATTCGAGGTAGCCGGGCGAAACATCCTGATCACCGGCGTGGATGTTTTGTCTTATCCCAGACTTTCTACACTGACCGGTCGGCCTCAATCAGATCTAGATCCCGCTACTTGGCTGTCAGGTCCAGGCAGGTTACTTGCCAGCCCCGCACTTGCAGATCAGCTGAAGGACGTCCCGCGGCTGCCGCCGACGATCGTCAGCACACAAATGCCGCCCGGCGTCGTATTGACGGACATCGCTGTGGCGGAACGGTTGTTAGATCAACCTGGAAAGATCAGCTACATACTCGTCTTGCCCGACCAGCGCCCTGGCTTGCAGCCCATCTCGGTACTGGAACCCGAGTTGCAATTGCAAACTCCGGAACCCGCCGCAGACGCAGCCAGTTTGACCGATAGTTTTCATCTGAACCTAACGGCATTCGGTCTGCTGTCCTTTGCGGTCGGCTTGTTTGTTGTGCATGGAACCGTCGGACTGGCCTTTGAACAACGAAGACCAATGTTCCGAACCCTGCGGGCTCTTGGCGTGTCCCTGCGGCGTCTGACGGCGCTGGTGATCTTGGAGCTAGCGATGCTGGCGGTGGTGGCCGCTCTGGCTGGCCTTGTCCTTGGCTACCTTGTGGCCGCTGCTTTGATGCCCGATGTCGCGGCGACACTGCGTGGCCTCTATGGAGCATCAGTGGAGGGCGGGCTGGTCTTGCGCCTCGATTGGGTGTTGAGCGGCCTTGCGATGGCATTGCTCGGCACGGCTGCTGCCAGCGCCCAGGCATTGTGGCGATTGTACCGGATGCCGCTGTTGGCCACACCCGGTCCGAGGTCCTGGGCGGCACAGAGCGAGCGGGGCAACCAACACCAAGCCTTTGCCGGTATGCTTCTCATGGCTGGCGGAATTCTGGCAATGTGCCTGTTTGACGGGTTGGTCGCCGGCTTTTGGCTGCTGGGCGGGTTAATGTTGGGGTCTGCTCTTATGCTCCCTTTGGCGCTCTCACACCTGCTGGCGTTCGCCGCACGCCGGACTCGAGGAGCTGTCTCCGAGTGGTTTTGGTCGGACATACGAGCGCAGTTGCCGGGTATATCATTGGCGCTCATGGCGCTATTGCTGGCGCTGGCGACCAACATCGGTGTCGGTACCATGGTGTCGAGTTTTCGGCTGACCTTTACCGGCTGGCTCGATCAACGATTGGTGTCGGAGCTGTACGTCACCGCCCGTGACGACAATCAAGGCGCCGACATCGCCGCATGGCTGGGTCCGCGCACGGACGTGGTGCTACCCATCCGATCCGTGGATATTGTCGTCTTGGGCCAGCCCGTCAGCCTGTACGGAATCCTCCCACATTCAAGCTATAGCGAGCATTTTCCATTGCTTTCATCTGTTTCGCAGGTATGGGAGCAACTCGCGGCCGGCGAAGCTGTATTGATCAGCGAACAGCTGGCGCGTCGGACTGGAACCTGGACCGGCGACACGCTGACTTTGCTGCCAGACTGGACGTTGCCTGTGGGTGGGGTCTATTCCGATTATGGCAACCCGACAGGACAGGCAGTTGTTTCACTGGAAGAGCTGCTGGTTCGTCGGCCCGACACGCCGAACCGGCGCTTTGGCATCCGCATTGATCCCTCGCAGTTGGACGCATTAACCGTTGACCTGCGCGACACCTTCGACTTGCCGTTAACTGGAATAATTCGGCAAACCGCACTCAAGGACCGATCCTTGGCCACCTTTGACAAGACTTTTGTCGTCACCGGCGCGCTCAACCTTCTTACGCTTGGCGTCGCAGGGTTCACTATCCTGACCAGCTTGCTTACCCTCTGGGATATGCGGTTGCCGCAACTTGCACCGGTCTGGGCCCTCGGGCTCACGCGGGGACAGTTGGCCCGGCTGGAATTGCTACGCAGTGTGACACTGGCTGCATTGACTGCGCTCCTTGCGCTACCGCTGGGTCTGTTACTGGCTTGGGCGTTATTGGCGATCATTAATGTCGAGGCCTTTGGCTGGCGGCTTCCCATGTTTCTGTTCCCCGGCGATTGGTTGCTGTTGTTCTTATTGGCACTGGTGGCCGCCACCGCGGCGGCCGCGCTCCCGGCAAGAAGACTGTACCGGACCCCGCCCTCCGAGCTATTGAAGGTCTTCGCTGATGCCCGCTAAGCCCTACCTACCAGCGATCTTACTTTGGCTGGTTTCCGTGATTGGCGCCACGGCACAAGGGTTTGCCGGTCTGGCTACGAACGCCGAAGGGTTCGAGGGTCCCCGCCCGGATGTTGCCTTGCAATTCCCCCGTGACCATGGCCCACATCCCGGCTTCCGAATTGAATGGTGGTATGTAACCGCCACGCTGACAGGAGCGGACGGGCGCGACTACGGCGTGCAGTGGACGCTGTTCCGATCCGCCCTGGCACCGCAAGAAGCCCCGGGTTGGCAAAGCCCCCAGATTTGGATGGGCCACGCGGCCTTAACCTCCCCCGACCAGCACTATGTCGCTGAACGCCTCGCGCGCGGAGGCATAGGTCAGGCAGGCGTTACCGCAACTCCCTTTGCTGCTTGGATCGACGATTGGAGCCTTGCAGGGGTCGGCGACGCCCGCCTCTCCGAGCTTTCGATGAACGCTGCAGGATCGTCCTTTGCCTATGACCTGCAATTGAAGTCCGATGGTCCATTGGTCCTGCACGGGCAAGAGGGGTATTCGGTGAAATCAGAGGCAGGTCAGGCCAGCTACTACTACTCCCAGCCTCACTATCTGGTGCGGGGAACTCTACAGCTTCCGGATGGCCCGATGCCCGTCACCGGACAGGCCTGGATGGACCGCGAATGGTCATCGCAGCCCTTGTCCAAGGATCAGACCGGATGGGACTGGTTCTCGCTCAGCTTCGACAGTGGTGACAAGATGATGGCATTCCGTTTGCGCGACGGCGCTGGCGACTTCACCTCTGTAACCTGGATCAATTCAGATGGCCGGTCGTCCCCCATTCCTAACGGAGCGATTGCCCTTGAGCCTTTGAAGATCGCCGATGTCGATGAACGCGATATTCCCGTCTTTTGGCGGCTCGTCTTGCCCGATCGAGGCATCGACATCGCAGTGCAAGCGTTGAATAATCAAAGCTGGATGAATACCAGTTTTCCTTACTGGGAAGGCCCGGTTTCAGTCAGCGGCAGCCACACAGGGCGAGGATACCTGGAAATGACCGGTTATCCGCCCCGCCGCTGAGATCAAGTTAGAGCGTGTTCACATCAATTGTTTTCATACCCGGCTGCTTTGAAGAAGTTGCAGCATTGCCCAGGAATGAAGAGGCGGCAGGCATTCCCGGCTGCGCGCCGTAGATCGACGCAGGTTCGGGCGGCGACCTTGCGGACCAGCGCTTTCAGCTTCGAGCGTGCCATTTCAGTTGGGTTCGGATCCGGGCTGTAGTCCGGCAGGAACAGGACCCTCGCGCCGATCTCGCGGAGACTGTCGGCGGTCTCGGTGCTGCGATGCACGGGCAGGTTATCGAGGATGAGGTTCGCGAGCGCGCGGTGCGGCTGTGCTGGACAACCAGGGCCAGCACAGTTCTCGGTGGCAGGCGATCATGTCGAACTCGGCGAAGATCGGCTGTCCCGCGCATACGTTGAATGAGCGGGACAAGAAGGCGGAAGTCGACTGCGGCAAGCGGGCTGGCGTCCTGACAGATGTGACCGATCAGATGAAAGCGCTGGAGCGCGAGAACCGTGAGCTGCGTCAGGCGAACGAGATCCTCCGCAAAGCCTCCGCGTATTTTGCGATGGCGGAGCTCGACCGACGGTCGAAGTGATGGTGTCATTTATTCGCCGTCCGCCCTCTCGCGCATGCCTGCATGCGCGAGAGGGGACATGGATCGCACGGAGCATGGGGTCGAACCGATCTGCACTGTCCTGCCGGTTGCCCATTCCGCTTATTAGGAGCACTTGGCGAAGCGGGCTATAGCGTCCGTCCTTTTACCTGAATCATATCGTGAAACGAATCTCCCGAAAACGCCAACGGCATGGCAGGGTGTTCGTGTCTCAAGTTTAAGGCCGGGCGCTTTAACTGAAATCAGCCCTCGGCGAACCCGGTGCGGTTCAAAGGTCAAACCAACTCAACTCCAGTGAGTACGACCTGACCGCTTGACCCCCCCCTTCACGCCTTCTACAAACACCACCGATGCGGGTGTGGCGGAATTGGTAGACGCACTTGGTTTAGGTCCAAGCGCCTAGGCGTGGGGGTTCAAGTCCCTCCACCCGCACCATGATATCCCTTTGAAATAAAATAAAACTATTGCAAGCAAAGGCTTGTGTTCGCTTCCTTGCTCTGCCCCCTGAAAACCGGATCATTTGAATCTGGAGTTTTCCGCTAAGTTTTCCAGGCTGGGAAAGGAGCGGAATCGCATGAAAGCATCGAAGTTCACAGAGGCGCAAAAGGCGTTCAATTTGAAGCAGGGAGAACAAGGCACGCCGGTCGCGGAGATCTGCCGCAAGGCGGGGATCAGTCAGGCCACATATTTCAAC
>JBFHMM010000034.1:0-23195 GCA_041594355.1 Paracoccaceae bacterium
AGCCTGGTGATCAACGACATCGTGTCGATCAGCTACATCCACATCGCGATCTTCGTGCTCGCGCTGGTCTTCCTCGCGCTGTTCCTGTTCGTGATGAACCGCACCCGGCTGGGGCTCGAGGTGCGCGCGGTCACGCAGAACCCGCGCATGGCGGGTTCGATGGGCATCAATCCTGACCGCGTGAACATGCTGACTTTCGGGCTGGGCTCCGGTATTGCTGGCATCGCCGGCGTCGCCATCGGCCTGTTTGCCAAGGTGACATCGGAACTCGGCTCCGACTACATCGTGCAAAGCTTCATGACCGTGGTCGTCGGCGGTGTCGGCAACATCTGGGGCGCGCTGGCGGGCGCCGCCATGATCGGTTTCCTGCAAAAAGGCATCGAATGGATGAACCCGTCCAACACGCTGGCGGCTCAGACCTACATGATCATCTTCATCATCATCTTCATCCAGTTCCGCCCAAGGGGCATCATCGCCCTCAAGGGCCGCGCGGCGGGGGACTAAAGGCATGACACACCCCCGAAAACCCGTCTCCCTTCATCTCTTGTCAAATACTCCGGGGGTCGTCCGTCAGAGCGCCATTGGTCCGAGCGACCAATGGACGACGAGGGGCTGGCCCCTCGCCCCCGCAACGGAGGCCACCACATGACCGGCTCTTTCCTCTCCCGCAACCCCTCGGTGCTAATCTTCATCGCCGTGCTGGCGTTCTTTACCCTGCTGGCCACGGTGTTCAGCGAGGCCTTTGGCGCCGGGCTGATCTCCACCTCCTTCATCAAGACGCTGGGCAAGACGCTCTGCCTCTGCCTCGTCGCCATCGCGATGGACCTGGTCTGGGGCTATGCCGGCATCCTGTCGCTCGGCCACATGGCCTTCTTCGGGCTCGGCGGTTACATGATCGGCATGTGGCTGATGTATGAACGCACCCGTGGCATCGTCACCTCCTCCATGGCCAATGCCGACATCCCGCCAACCTCGCAGGAAGTCACCGACGCCATCGGCAACCAGATCTTCGGGGTGGTCGGCTCCTCGGACTTCCCGGCCATCTGGGTCTTTTCCGCCAGCCTGCCGCTGCAACTGGCGCTGGTGGTTCTGGTGCCGGGGCTGCTGGCGCTGGTCTTTGGCTGGCTTGCCTTCCGCAGCCGGGTCACCGGCGTGTATCTGTCGATCCTGACCCAGGCGATGACCCTGGCGCTGGCGCTTTACCTGTTCCAGAACGACAGCGGCCTGCGCGGCAACAACGGCCTCTCGGGGCTGCAGAACCTGCCCGGCCTCGACGCGGTCAGCCAGGACGTGGTTTCGGTCTGGTTCCTCTGGGCTTCCGCCTTGGCTCTCGGGCTCGGCTACATGCTTTGCGCCTGGGTGGTCTCGGGCAAGTTCGGCAGCGTGATCCGGGGCATCCGCGACGACGAGGCGCGCGTGCGTTTCCTCGGCTACTCGGTGGAAAGCTACAAGCTCTTCATCTTTGTGCTGACTGCCGTCATCGCCGGGATCGCCGGCGCGCTTTACTACCCGCAGGCGGGCATCATCAACCCCGCCGAAATCGCGCCCATCGCCTCCATCTACCTCGCGGTCTGGGTCGCCATAGGCGGGCGCGGGCGACTTTATGGCGCGGTGATCGGCGCCGCTTTCGTGTCGCTGGTCTCGACCTGGTTCACCTCGGGCCAGGTGCCGTCGATCAACCTCGGCGTCTATACCATCGACTGGGTCGACTGGTGGCAGGTTGTTCTGGGTCTCAGCTTTGTGCTGGTCACGCTGTTTGCCCCCAAGGGCATCGGCGGGCTCTTTGATCTGATCACCGGGCGTTTGTCGCCTGATCGCCACGGTCGCGATCTGGGGCCCGATGCCGGGTCGCTGCAGGAAAAGGAGGCGGAACAATGAGCACGCTTCTCGAAGTCTCGGGCGTCTCTGTCTCCTTTGACGGGTTCAAGGCGATCAATAATCTGTCGTTCCAGATCGGCCCGGCGGAAATGCGCGCCATTATCGGCCCGAACGGGGCGGGCAAGACCACCTTTATGGACATCGTCACCGGCAAGACCAGGCCCGACGAGGGCCGCGTGCTCTGGGGCGACAAATCGGTGTCGCTGCTGCGCATGTCCGAGGCGCAGATCGCCAAGGCGGGGGTGGGCCGCAAGTTCCAGCGCCCCACCGTATTCGAGGACCAGAGCGTTTTTGACAACCTGCTGCTGGCGCTGAAAAAGGATCGCGGCCCCTTTGCCGTGCTGGCCTATCGCCAGTCCGCCCGCGACGCCGAGAAGGTCGCCGAGCTGGCTGCCGAAATCGGCCTCTCCGACCAGCTGTCGCGCAAGTCGGGCGAGCTCAGCCACGGCCAGAAACAATGGCTGGAAATCGGCATGCTGCTGGCGCAGGATCCGCAGCTGCTGCTGGTCGACGAACCTGCCGCCGGCATGACGCTGGAGGAACGCGAACACACCACCACGATCCTGGTCGAGGCGGCCAAGACCCGCGCCGTGGTTGTGGTCGAACACGATATGGAATTTGTCCGCCGGCTGAACTGCAAGGTCACCGTTCTGCACGAAGGCGCGGTGCTGGCCGAAGGTTCGCTGGACCATGTCACAAAAAATCAGGACGTCATCGACGTCTACCTGGGGCGCTGAGCATGCTGAACATCAAGGACCTCACCCTGCACTACGGCGGATCGCAGATCCTCTACGACATTTCCATGCAGGCCGATCTGGGGCGGGTGACCTGTGTCATGGGCACCAATGGCGTCGGCAAGACCAGCCTGCTCAAGGCGATCGCCGGGGCGCATCCCCGTAGCGGTGGAACGGTCGAACTGAACGGCCAGACCCTTGGCAGGCTGCCCAGCCACGCGATGGCGCAGTTGGGGGTCGGCTATGTGCCGCAGGGCCGCGACATCTTTCAGCTGCTCACGGTCAGGGAAAACCTGGAAACCGGCTTTGCCTGCCTGCCGAAAGACGAACATTTCGTGCCGGACGAGATCTATGAGCTGTTCCCGGTGCTCAAGGACATGACCAACCGGCGCGGCGGCGACCTGTCGGGGGGGCAGCAACAGCAGCTGGCCATCGCGCGGGCGCTGATCACCAAGCCCAAGCTGCTGTTGCTGGATGAACCGACCGAGGGCATCCAGCCCAACATCATCCAGCAGATCGGCCGGGTCATCGACTATCTCCGCGACCGGGGCGATATGGCCATCGTGCTGGTCGAACAGTATTTCGACTTTGCCTATACCCACGCCGATCACTTCGTGATCCTGCGCCGGGGGCAGGTGATCCGCCAGGGCACCAAGGAAACGCTGTCGCGCGACGATCTGGTGGCGGCGGTCTCGGTCTGATTGCACCAGAGCGTGAGCTTGCTCAATCTGCCGCCAAAAGGGGGCGGGAATGGCGGGCCAGACGGAACAGGTGCTGCGTGACATCGACGGTGGCGCGCTCAACCCCGGCGACGTGCTGGAGCAGACGCTGCTGATGGCGCAGCATGGCGTGTCGCGCATACCAGTGCGCGAAGCCTTCCTCCAGCTGGAAACCGCCGGGCTGACCCTCGCGCGCAGGGGGGGCGAGGCCGAGGCGGCGATGACCGCCATATGCAGTTTGGCCAGGTGAGGGTGATGGATCTTCTGGCCTCTCTGGGCTGAGGGTGGCGCGGGAGGCGGGCAGGTAAGGACCCAGCGTTTTGGCCGTCTCCTCGGTCAGCGTCGCGATGAAACCGGGCGACATTTCCGGGTGGTGCTGGGTGGCATAGACATCGGCGCCCGTGCGTCGGCGGGCAGGCGGGTGATCTGTTCGTTGTGCGACCGGAAGAGGCCGAAGGGGTCGGGCAGCCCCGTCATCCCTGCAGGGCGGTCGAGCGTGGTGTTCTCGATCCGCCCGTGGGTCCAGCCGCCGGGGTTTTCGCCCACTGTACCGCCCAGGGCCAGGGAAATCGTCTGGTGGCCGAAGCAGGCGCCGAACAGCGGTTGGCGCGCCGCCTCGATCTCGCGGATGGGGGCCAACAGCCGGGAGATCCAGGGCGCGGTGCCGCGCGCCGAGGCCGGGCTGCCGCCGATCATCACCCCGTCGAAGCGGGTGATGTCGGCGGGAAAGACACCGTTCTTCACCGCGAAGACCTCGACCCTCTATTCCGGCCTCACCAAATGCACGAGGCCGGTGAATTTCTCGCCGTCCTTCGGATACGCCTGGGCAAAGGCGCTGTCATCAGTGTTTGTCATCAGCGGGGCCAGATGCATGATTTTCCCCAACTAAATTTCTTGTAAATATTAATAGTCCCCAAAAATAATCATACGCTGGCCGCCGCAGGAAAGCGTCATGACAGTCTGGACCCCCACTGATAACGGATATGCCGAGCCGAGCAGCCATGATGCCTGTGTTGACGGGCCGCCGCACAATACCTTTGCCCGGCTGCGCCGCGACGACCCGCTGCACCGGACCGAATTAGCACAAGGCGCCGATTTCTGGTCGGTAACCCGCAACGAGGATATCTCGACGATGAACAAGAACACGGCGGTCTTCTCCTCGGCATGGGGCATCCGCATGGAGGATCAGAGCCACGAGGAATACAAGGCGCGGCGCACCTTTCAGGAAACCGATCCGCCGGAGCATTCCACGACCCGGATGAAGCTCTTCAAGGCGTTTTCGCGCACCACCATGGCGCAGTGCGAGGATGAGATCCGCGACCTTTGCCAGCCGATCCTGGATGCGGCGCTGGATCAGGGCACGTTAGACGCCACCATGGAGATCGCCCGGCAACTGCCGATGCGGATGCGGATGCTGGGCCGGGTCGTCGGCCTGCCAGAGGAGGACCTGCCGTGACTGGTGGAAAAGGGTGATCCGCCGATCGCCAATACCGACCCGGATTTGACCGCCCGCGTGCGCGACAAGATGGACACCGACGCCTACCGCATGATGCCCTTCAACTCGCCCGCCGGGGTGGAGATCCATGCTCATGCGCAGGAGTTGATGGAGAAGAAGGAGGCCAGCGGCGACACCTCGGGCGTGCTGCACATGTCGATCAACTGGCCCCCTGTCTCTGCCAGCAGCGCCGGTAGCTGCGCCGGTACGTCCGGGGTGGCGACATGTTGCTCCCAGGCGCGGCACATGCGCGCCATGCGCTCGGGGTCGTCGCTGGCCAGCGAAAACGTGGCCCACTGCATGTCGCCGATCACCAGCCGGCCGCCGGGGCCCGGTTCCGACCCCGGGACCGGGGCCAGGGTGGCCATATTCTTTATTCGCCTCCGGGTGACATCGGCACCGCGATAGCTCACATCCAGCAGTTTCCGGGCTTGGGCATCGACGTTCAGCATGGCGGTACCTCAACAGCGCGGGTGAATGGCAGCAACCCGAAACCTGCCACGACGCGGCGATCCGGGCAAACCGCGCCGCCGGGAAAGCCTTGCTTTCCCGTGCCGCCCTCCGCAGGATGCCGTCAAACCAACCCGAACAAGAGGCCCAACCGTGCCCGAGCAGTCAGACACAATCGAAATCGCCGCCGAATGCCTCGGCGTCAAAGTCCCCGCATCGCACTTTCTCCATGACAAGCGGATCGAACGTATCAACGCCGCCCGCTACGAGGGGCAGGAGATCGCCGGCGCCCTGCACGTGGTTACGCCCGAGGATACCGTGCTCGAAATCGGGGCCGGTATCGGGCTGGTCGGCGCGGTGATCGCCGCCAACCGGACCCCGCAGGCGATCTACAGTTTCGAGGCCAACCCCGACCTGATCGACAGCATCAACGCGCTCTACCGCATGAACGGGCTGCAGGACCGGATCAGCGTGCAGAACAAGGTGCTGGTCAGCGCTCCGGACCGGCCCGACACTCTGTCGTTCCATGTCCGCAGCAGCTATCTTGGCTCGTCGCTGCTGTCCGATGAAACCCGCGCGAAAAAAACGGTCGAGATCCCCACGGCCGATTTCGCCCGTACCTGTCACGACATCGAACCGACGGTTCTGGTGATGGACATCGAAGGCGGCGAACTCGACCTGCTGCGCCACGCCAACCTGTCCGCCTTCCGCGCCGTGGTGCTCGAATTCCACCCCAAGGTCTACGGCGTCGAAGGCATGCGCGAATGCAAGGACATCCTGCGGCAGGCCGGCTTCGAGAAGGTCGAGGGAAAATCCACGCGCCTGGTCTGGACCTGCATCCGCACTCCGACAGGCACCGCCGCCTGATCATCACGGCGCTCCCGCCAGGTCCTTCGGCATCACAGATGCCTGTGGCCTGTTGGGCCCGGCAGCCCGCGATAAATCGCGCGCTGCGCCCGTACCCTTTTCATCTCTTCGGTAAATACTCCGGGGGGAGGCCGCAAGGCTGAGGGGGCAGCGCCACCTCCCGGTCGGATCGGCACAGCCGATCCGAAACCAGCGGCCAGATATCAGCCGGCGGCCGTCAACCCGGCCTCGAGCGCATCAAGGATTACCTGCGCGTCCGCCTCGCCCGGCACCAGCGGAGGTGACAGTTATATTCCGCGCCGACACCCGCACCATCGCCCCGGCGCGATAGGTTTCCTCCTGCACCCGGCCCGCCACGGGCTTGTCGATCGGCGCCTTGGTGTCGCGGTTGCCGACCAACTCTAGCGCCAGCATCAGCCCGTGACCGCCGCGCAGGTCATCGATCGTCTCGTGGCGGGCCTGCAACGTCTGCAAGCCCTCGTGCGGCGGGATCACCCCCCCGCGCCCAGCACCGGCTCCACGATGAACGCCGCGATGCTGCCCGCGCCCTGAAAGGCGATCCCGTCCTCCAGTACCGCCAAGCACAGCAGCGCCAGCCGCTCCGGTTCGGTCTCATTAAATGAGTTGCGACAGGGGTATAGGGCGCCGGGATATGGCGACAGCCCGCCAGCGGCGGTTCATAGGCGTTGCTGAAATTGGCGTTGCCGTTGATCGGGACGCCGCCGAAATGGGTGCCGTGATAGCCCGTCTTCAGGCTCAGGAACTTCACCCGGCCCGCCTCGCCCCGGGTCTTGTGATATTGCCGCGCCAGCCGCAGCGCGGTTTCCACGCTGTCGGACCCGCCCGAGGTATAAAACGCCCGTGTCAGCCCGTCGGGTTCTAAAAATGCCCGCAGCTCCTCGGCCAGCTGGATCACCGCGTCGTTCGAGGTGCCACGAACGATCGAGTAATAGGGCAACTGGTCGAGCTGCGCCGCGAGGGCGTCCTTGATCGGCTGGCAGGAATAGCCGAGGTTGACATTCCACAGCCCGCTGACGCCATCGACCACCTCGTGCCCGTCCACATCGGTGATCCGCACGCCTGCTCCGCCAGTGACGATGGTCGGCGGATTGGCCAGGCTGTCGGCAGGGTACGCCATCGGATGCCACATCGACCGGACGTTGTGTTCCTTCAGGAAATTGGAATCTTTCAACGGATCAGCTCCGTGATGTGACGCGGACGGACCGGAGGCAGGGTGGAGGCAGGGTGAGGATTGGCGCCCTCGGCGGGCGCGCAAAGGGTCGAAAGGGGTCATACGGCCAGGTCCTGCGGGTATTCCGCCGGGCAAAAGCCGCCGATGCGCTGTGTCAGCTCCATCGCGCGGGTGTGCAGGGCCTGGCGGATCTCGCTGCGGTGGCCCGGCGTCACCCGCGACACCGGCGCCGCCACCGCCAGCGCGCCCATCGGACGGCGCTCGGCGTCAAAGATCGGCGCCGCGTTGGAATGAACGTCCGCCTCGAACCGGCCGACACTTTCGGCGATGCCGGTGATGCGCACGCTGTCCAGCGCGGCGCGGATCGCCGCCGGATCGGTTTCGGTGGCCTCGGTATGGCGCGCCAGCGGCGGCGCCAGCACCGTGTCAACGAAATCCGGCGCGGCAAATCCCAGGATCGCCAGCCCCGAGGCGGTGCCGTGAAAGCTCAGCATCTCGGCGTCCTCCATCATTACCCTCGTCGCGTGGCGCGGGCTGTAGGCGTGGCTCAGCGTGTTCAGCTGGGTGCCCCGCACCAGCGACATATGCGCGGTCTCGCCGGTTTCCCGGCACAGCTCCTCCAGAACGCCGCGCGACACCGACAGCACCGGCACCGCCGCCTCGCGCAGCGCCGCCAGCCGCAGAACCTCGGACCCCAGCCGGTAGGCGCGGTCGGATACGGTCTGTTCGACGAATCCCTGCGCCTGCAGTTCGCCCATCAGCCGGTAGACGGTCGCCTTGTTCATGCCCGACAGGCGAGTCATGTCGCTCAGCCCGATCTCGGGCCGGGTGTGGTTGAACAAACGCAATAATGACAATGCTTTGGCGACGGTTCCCATAATGTCTCAACCCCTTTTGCACGGCCTGTTCCGCAGACAAGAATGAGTTTTCTGGCGCGGCGTCTGATATTTTCTTGACAGATCGCGGGGCGGGCCGTCAATCTGAATGAACCGTGGGTTCAAATAATAAACCGAACAAGGAGGGCGCGCCATGAAACTTTCAACCCTCGTCTCCGGAACGGCCGCGGCAACGGTGCTCAGCGCCGGAATGGCTTTGGCCGAATATCCCGAGAAACCGGTGAACTTCATCGTGCCGTGGCCGCCGGGCGATCTTGAGGATGTGCTGACCCGGCTGATCGCCGAGGACTTCCAGAAGGAGTACGGCGTTGCGGCGGCGGTGGTGAACAAACCCGGCGGCGGCGGCGGACCCTTTCCCGGCGCCATCGAGGTCGCCAACGCGCCCGCCAACGGCTATACCATCGGCTCTTTCGTCATCGGCGTGCCGGTGGTCGGACACCAGATCGACGTCGCGCCGCTGACCCCGGCCAAGTTCGACCCGCTGGGCATCTTCCTGACCTATCCCTTTGTCATCGCCGCCGCCAGCGATGCGCCCTATGCCTCGATGGAAGAACTGGCCGCCTACGGCAAGGAAAGCGACGTCGCGCTGGGCCATTTCGGCGATGTGCTGACGCCGACGCAGGTGACCAAGGCCTTTGCCGTCAACGCAGGGTTCGAATTCAGCTCCGACGCCGCCTTTGACGCGCTCGACTGCACTACGCTGATCTCGGGTGACGCGGATGTTATCAACACCACGCTGCAGCTGATCCTGCCTTGCCTCGATAGCGTCAAGGTGCTGGTCTCGATCACCGAAAGCCGTATCCCGCTGGTCCCCGATACACCGACCATCGGTGAACTGGACGACCGCCTGAACATCGCGCTGTGGAACGGGCTCTTCGTGACCAAGGACACCCCGCAGGACGTGCGCGACAAGATCATTGCCGTGGCCTCCAAGACCGTGATGGGCGAGCGCGCCCAGCAGGTCGCCCAGGACACCGGCGCGCTGGTCTACTGGCAGAACGCCGACGACAGCGCCGCGCGCATTGCCGCCGACATCGACACGGTCGCCCGCATCGGCGAACTGCTGCAGTGATCCTCGTCACCGGGGCTGCAAGGCTCCGGCGACCGGCCTCACTTGAAAGCACCCCTCATGCCCACCGAACGTGAACGCCGATTTGTCGGCCTGCGGCGTGGCCAGCTGATCTTTGCCCTCGCCTTTGTCGCGCTGACGCTGCTGTTGTTGTCGATGATCACCAGCGAAACCCGCTGGGTGGAGAAGACCAAGCTGTTTGCCCAGCCCCGGTTCTGGCCCGCCGTGGCGCTGGGCGGCATGGCGCTGATGGGCGGGCTGCACCTCTACCGGCTGCCATGGCGCCGGATCACCCGCTATGATGTCGGGGAAACCCGAAAATGGCTGATGGTGGTGGAATACGCCCTGTGGTTCATGGCCTACGTGCTGCTGGTGCCGCTGCTGGGCTACCTGCCGATGACGCTGGTCTTTGTGCCCGCGCTCAGCTGGCGCGTGGGGTACCGAAGCCGCCGCATGATGGGTCTGTCTATGGCGTTTGCCATCGCCGTGGTGGTGCTGTTCAAATCGCTGCTGGCGGTAAAAATTCCCGGCGGCGCGATCTATGACTATCTCCCCGGCGCTCTGCGGAGCTTCTTTATCGTGAACCTCTGATGGACCTGTTGCTTTCCAGTCTCGACATTCTTGCCCGCTGGGACGTGGCGCTGGCGCTGCTGGCGGGATCGGTCGGCGGCGTGCTGATCGGCGCCATCCCCGGTGTCGGCCCGGCGGTGGCCATCGCCATCCTGCTGCCCGCGACTTTTTCGATGGACCCGATCGTCGGGCTGACCGTGCTCTTGGGCATCTACGGCAGTTCGATGTACGGCGGCGCGATTCCGGCGATCCTGATCAACACGCCGGGCACGGCGGTCAACGCGCTGACCACCTACGAAGGTTATCCGATGACCGCCCGGGGCGAACCGCGCCGGGCGCTCAGCCTGGCCTATTCGGCCAGTTTCTTTGGCGGCATCTTCTCGGTTGTCTGCTTGATCCTATTTGCGCCGGTGCTGGCGAAAATCGCCCCGATGTTCGGCTCGCGCGAGATCTTTCTGGCCGCACTCCTTGGGCTGATCCTCGCGGTGGTCGCCCATCGCGGGCAGGCGCTGATCGCCGGGGCGCTGGCCTCATTCGGCATCTTCATCCAGACCATCGGGCTGGAGCCGGTGAAATACTCGCAACGCTACACTTTCGGGCAGGACTTCCTGTACGGCGGCATCAACCTGATCGTGGTGGTTCTGGGCCTCTTCGCGCTCAGCCAGGCCTTTGTCCTGCTCGCCTCCGAGGACGAGAAGACCCGCCTGTCCAGGCTGCGCGGCGGCCTGTTTCGGGGGCCGCGCGAACTGGCCAGACACCCGCGCGTGGCCAGCGTGTCGGCAGGCTTTGGCGTGATGATGGGGATGATCCCTGGCGTCGGCGAATTCACCGCGCAGTTCATGTCCTACACCTATGCGCAACGCAGCTCGAAACGGCCCGAGGATTTCGGCCACGGCTCGTCAGAGGGGCTGATCGCCGCCGAGACCTCGAACAACGCGGTGCCCGCCGCCGCCATGGTGCCGCTCTTGGCGCTGGGCATCCCCGGCGAGGCGCTGACCGCAATGATGCTGTCGGTCTTCTATGTCCACAATGTGGTGCTGGGGCCGGGTCTTTTCCAGAACCAGATGGATTTCGTCGTCGCGCTCTACCTCGCGCTCTTGATCCTGAATGTGCTGGTGCTGATCTTTCTGCTGTTTGCCACCAACGCGCTGATCCAGGCGGTGCGCATCCCCAACCGCTTCCTCGGCGTCTGCATCCTGACGCTCAGCTTTGTCGGCGTCTACAGCTTGCGCAACTCGGCCACCGATTGCGCCATGGCGGCGGGCTTTGGCGTGCTGGGTTATGTGCTGAAACGGCTGTCGATGCCGGTGGTGCCGATCATCCTCGGGATGGTGCTGGGCGGCATCATGGAGGTTAAGCTGCGCGCCGCCATGGCGCGGGTGAAAGAGCCGCTCGACTTTATCGACCGCCCCGTGGCGTTCATTCTGTTCCTCGCCATCATCCTGGTCCTGTCCACCCATTTCCGCCGCGTCTGGCTTGACCGCAAATCCCTCAAGTAGGCCGAATGGCAGAACAAGCAAAGATCGACCAGCTTCGGCAAGATTCCGTTGCGCTGCAGAAACTCTCTGTTGATGGAACGTGGCAAGCTGGCGCGGGCGCGCCGGTTGACGTGGTATCGCTGATTGATGGATCTGTTCTGATGACACTTTCCGGGGCGTCTGCCGGCGATGTGCAAGCCGCCGTGCGTGGTCG
This sequence comes from Paracoccaceae bacterium, assembly GCA_041594355.1. Classification (GTDB taxonomy): domain Bacteria; phylum Pseudomonadota; class Alphaproteobacteria; order Rhodobacterales; family Rhodobacteraceae; genus JAIUZI01. Next base: position 11,563 of record JBFHMM010000034.1, read on the forward strand.
TGCCGCCTGTTACGATGGCCGCCGACCGCGCGCCGCGCCCGCCGCCTGCAAGAAGGTGCTGCACGTCATCGCCGACCGGATCAAGGCCGAGGTGCTGGCGCTGGCCAATGGCACCGATTTCGGCTTCGCCGCCGGGGTCTGGACCGCCGATCTGAGCCGGGCACACCGCATGGTCGCGGGCATCCGCGCCGGCGTAATTCATATCAACACCTACGGCGGGGCCGACAACAAGGTGCCGCAGGGCGGGGTTGGGCAATCCGGCAACGGGCACGACAAGGCATTGCGCGCGCTGGATAAATGTCTCGATCGGAAAACGGTGTGGATCCGGCTCTGACGGCGGTTTCGCGGGGCGGGGGCCGACGCCTCCGGCAAGGTTCCCACGGGCCAGGCCGGACCCGGAGCCCCGCCCTTTGCCTTTTGTCTTGAAATTCTCCCCGAGTCGGGACTAGGTTCGCCCGGAAAATCAGAAATCTGTTTCGCATTGCGGAATGACCCCGTGTGGGAGGAGACAACAGGCCCCGGCCGAGGAGGATGATCCGCCCCGGTTCCCTGGGTCCTGAGATCCTCCCGTCGACAGGCAAAAGGAGGACGGCCCGGTGACAGATGCAATCACCTATGAACTGATGGGCGACATCGCCATTCTGGCCGCCAACAACCCGCCGGTGAACGCGCTGGGATACGACGTGCGCATCGGGCTGGTGCAGGCCATCGAACGCGCCGAACAGGAGGGCGCCCGCGCGGTGCTTATCTATGGCGAGGGCGCGACGTTTTGCGCCGGCGCCGACATCCGCGAGTTCGGCCTGCCGCCGAAAGAGCCGTTCCTGCCCGACGTCTGCACCCGCATTGAATCCTCGCCGCTGATCGTGGTCTCGTCCCTGCATGGCACCGCGCTGGGCGGCGGGCTGGAAATCGCGCTGGGCTCGCATTACCGCATCGCCGTGCCATCGGCGCGCGTAGGGCTGCCCGAGGTGCTGATCGGGGTGATGCCCGGCGCCGGCGGCACCCAGCGGCTGCCCCGCCTTGTCGGCATCGACACATCTCTGGATATCATCACCAGCGGCCGCCAGATCGGCGCGGCCGAGGCGCTGGAGCTGGGCATAATCGACCGGGTTCAGGACGGCGCGCCGCGCGACATCGGTCGGGCCTATGCGCGGGAGCTGTTGGAGGCGGGCGCACCGCGCCGCGCCATCAGCGAAATGCCCGCGCCCGACCCCGTGGATTTCGACGCGCTCTATGACGCGACGCTGAAGAAAACGCGCGGCCAGCTGGCCCCGGCGGTGGCGGTGCGCGGCGTGCAGGCCAGCGTCGAGCTGCCCTTTGCCGAGGGCATGAAGCGCGAACACGAACTCTTCGGCGAACTGATGGAAACCGACCAGCGGCAAGGCATGATCCACGCCTTCTTTGCCGAACGGCAGGTCGGCAAGCTGCCCGAGCTTAAGGGCGTGGAACCACGCCCGCTGGCCGATATCGGCGTCATCGGCGGCGGCACCATGGGGGCGGGCATCGCCACTTCGGCGCTGTTGTCGGGGCTGCGCGTCACCATGCTGGAAATGTCACCTGAGGCAGCCGAGGCGGCCAAGGGACGTATCGCCGGTAACCTCTCGGGGGCGCTGAAGCGCGGCAAGATCAGCCAGGCTAAATTCGAGGATCTCACGGAAAAATCGCTTCGCCTGACCACCTCTTACAACGACCTCTCTCACGTCGATCTGGTGATCGAGGCGGTCTACGAGGACATGGAGGTCAAGAAGAAGGTCTTTAGCCAGCTCGACGCGGTTTGCAAGCCGGGGGCGGTGCTGGCCTCAAACACCTCATACCTGAATATCGACGAAATCGCCGCGATGACCAAGCGGCCTGGGGACGTGATCGGGCTGCATTTCTTCTCGCCCGCCCATGTGATGAAGCTGCTCGAGATCGTGGTCGCGGAGAAAACCGCGCCCGACGTCACCGCCACCGGGTTTGCACTGGGCAAGACGATGGGCAAGGTCAGCGTCCGCGCCGGCGTCTGCGACGGCTTCATCGGCAACCGCATCCTGTCGGTTTACCGCACCGCCGCCGACCACATGATCCTCGATGGCGCCACGCCCTACCAGATTGACGCGGCGCTTGAGAATTTCGGCTTTGCCATGGGGCCCTACGCGGTGGGCGATCTGGCCGGGCTCGACATCGGCTGGGCCGTGCGCAAGCGCAAGCGCGCCGAGGGGCTGCCTGAGGGCGCCCGCGATTTCACCTACGCCGACAAGCTCTGCGAAGGCGGCAACTTTGGCCAAAAGACGGGCAAGGGCTATTACGACTATGCCGCCGGGGCCCGCGCCCGCGTGCCCAACCCCGACGTGATCCCCTTTATCGAGGCCGACCGCGCGGCGCTGGGCATCTCTCCGCGCGACTTTACCGAGGAAGAGATCGTGCGCCGCTACATGGCCTCGATGGTCAATGAATCGGCCAAGGTGGTGGGCGAGGGCATCGCGCGCCGTCCGCTCGATGTCGATGTGACGCTGCTCTATGGCTACGGCTTCCCGCGCTATCGAGGCGGGCCGCTGAAATGGGCCGACATGGTCGGTCTGCCCGGCCTCCTGGCCGATATCCACAAATGGGCGGAAACCGACCCAAGTTTCTGGCAACCCGCCCCGCTTCTGGAACAACTCGTGGCCGAAGGCCGCACTTTCGACGATCTCAACAAGGAGTCCTGAACCATGGCCCAGGCCGTCATCGTATCCACCGCCCGTACCGGGCTGGCGAAATCCTTCCGGGGGTCGTTCAACATGACCCACGGCGCAACCATGGGCGGCCATGTGGTCAAATCCGCAGTCGAACGTGCCGGCATCGACCCGGCCAGCATCGAGGACTGCGTCTTTGGCTGCGGCACGCCCGAGGCGGAAACCGGCGGCAACATCGCCCGCCAGATCGCCCTGCGCGCCGGGTTGCCCGTCACCGCCGCGGGCTATACGGTCAACCGCTTCTGTTCCTCGGGGCTGCAATCGGTCGCCATCGCCGCCAATGCCATCACCTCCGAAGGTGCCGGCCCGATGGTCGCCGGGGGCATCGAAAGCATCTCGATGGTGCAGCCCAAGGCGCGCAGCGTCCCCGAGGACTGGCTGGTCGAACATAAACCCGCCATCTACATGACCATGATCGAAACCGCCGACATCGTCGCCGAACGCTATGGACTCAGCCGCGAATACCAGGACGAATATTCGCTGCGCAGCCAGCAGCTGATCGCCGCCGCGCAGGAGGCGGGAAAATTCAAGGACGAGATTGTGCCGATGGACACCGTCATGGCGGTCAAGGACAAGGAAACCGGCGAGATCATGCAAAAAGCCGTCACCGTCGACCGCGACGAATGCAACCGTCCGAGCACCACGCTCGAAGGTCTGGCCGGGCTGGAGCCGGTGCGGGGCGCGGGCAACTACGTCACCGCCGGCAACGCTTCGCAGCTGTCGGACGGGGCCGCTGCCGTCGTGCTGATGGACAGCAAGCAAGCCGAACAGCAGGGGCTGGAACCGCTGGGCGCGTTCAAGGGCTTTGCCGTCGCCGGGTGTGAGCCTGACGAGATGGGGATCGGTCCGGTCTTTGCCGTGCCGCGCCTGCTGGAGCGCCACGGGTTGACGGTCGATGACATCGACCTTTGGGAACTGAACGAAGCTTTCGCCAGCCAATGTCTCTACAGCCGCGACCGCCTCGGCATTGACCCCGAGAAATACAACGTCAACGGCGGCTCCATCGCCATCGGCCACCCCTTTGGCATGACCGGCAACCGCTGCGTCGGCCACCTGCTGCTCGAAGGCAAACGCCGGGGCGCCAAACTTGGCGTGGTGACCATGTGCGTCGGCGGCGGCATGGGCGCGGCCGGTCTCTTCGAGATCTACTGACACAAGAGCTTCTCCGGGGCGTCAGCCCCGGATCGGGGCGCATGCGCCGGTTAGGCGCCCGGTCGTTGACTTGAGACACGAACACCCTGCCACGCCTTCGGCGTTCTCAGAATATTCGTGTCACGATATGATTCAGGTAAAAGGCCGGACGCTGTAGGGAGAACAGACATGGACCTGAGCGACACCCCAGAAGACGAGGCGTTTCGCGAGGACGTGCGCGGCTTTCTGGCCAAATAACTGCCCAAGGAGATTTCGGACGACGTTAAATACGGCACTTGTCTGGGCAGGCGGGATACCCGCACTGGCAGGCGATCCTGAACGAAAAATGCGGGCTCGCGCCGAACTGGCCCGTTGAATACGGCCGCGCCGAATGGAACGCGGTATAAAAACACATCTACGAGGAAGAGGCCGCCGCCGTCGCCCACGCCCACGCCCCCGCGCACCGTGGCCTTTGGTCTGGCGATGTTGGGGCCGGTGCTGATGCAGTTCGGCAACCAGCAGCAAAGGGATGACGATCTGCCGCGCATTCTCTCGGGCGAGGACTGGCGGGGCCAGGGCTACTCCGAACCCGGTGCCGGATCGGACCTTGCCTCGCTTAAAACCCGCGTCGTGCGCGATGGCGACCGCTAAGTGATCAACGGCCAGACAACATGGACACTCTGGGCCTGCACGCCAACTAGATCTTTTGACGCGTGCGCACCGACCCGGATGTGAAACAGCAGGAGGGCATCTCCTTCCTGCTGATCGACATGGACACGTCGGGCATCGAGGTGCGCCCGATCATCCTGCTCGACCGCACATCGAAAGTGAACGAAGTCTTCTTTGACGACGTCCGGGTGCCGGTGGAAAACCTCTTCGGCGTGGAAAACAGCGGCTGGACCTATGCCAAGTACCTACTGACCCACGAACGCACCAGTATCGCCGGTGGGGGATACAGCCGCGCCGGCCTGAAATCGCTCAAACGCATTGCGCGTATCGAACAGTCGGGCGGTCGTCCGCTGATCAAAAACCCGCATTTCGCGGCGCGTCTGGTCCGGGTCGAGATTACCCTGATGGCGATGGCCACCACCAACCCGCGCATCATTTCCAGGACCGCCGCCGGTCAGGCGCCGGGCGTCGAAAGCGCGATGCTCAGGGTCCCGGTCAAGGTCAAGGGCACCATCATCCGGCAAGAGATCAACGACCTGACCCGCCGCGCCGTTACCTCAGAGATCGCGACACCACTGCGGCGCGCAACGTGATTATCGACAGCGATTCGGGTATGAGCGGTGCGATCTGGATCGAGCTGGCCGTACTGGGTGTCATCGGCGCGCTTTTCAACGAGGAGCAGGGCGGCTGTGGCGGCACCGGCCTCGACATCACCACCGTGTTCGAGGAGTTGGGCCGCGCCGGCACGGTCGAACCTTTCCTCGACGCCGCAACCCTGGGCGGCGGTCTGATCGCCGGCGGCGCGCACCTGGCGCTGGCCCATGGCGAACTGACCAGCCGTTTTGACCTCTCTCGGGTCGAGACCACCGCTGTACAAAACGGCACAACCGGGGGTGGGGAGGATGCACAAAACGGTCAAGACATCGTCCTGAACGGTCGCTAGGCGGTTGTCGCCAATGCTGTGGCCACCAGTCACCTGATCGTCCCGGCCCGCGAAAGCGGCGCGGCGTATGCTCCCGCTGGCATCTCGCTCTTCCTTGTGCCCGCAGGCACGCCCGGCCTCAGCATGCGCGGCTACCCGCTGTTCTCGGGCGGGCACTCCGCCAAGGTCACGCTGGACAATGTCACCCAGCGCGCGTGCGCCCGTCTGGGGCTTGCAAACAGTGGGTATACGGCCCTGTCCGACGTGGTGGCTGACGCCAATGTGGCACTGGTGGCCGAGGTGATGGGCGCGATGTAAACCGCCACCGCGCTGACCTGCGACTACCTGATGACGCGCAAGCCGTTTGGCCGCCCCATCGGCACCTTCCAGGCGCTGGCGCATCGTTACTCCGACCTTTTGACCGAGCTGGAACAGGCCCGGTTCGCGGTGATCAATGCCATTGGTCATCTACATAAATCGATTAAAATCAGTGGCTTGATGGCGTCTTTGGCGCGCAAACTGATCGGGCGGATCGGCCGCCACGTGGCCAGGGACACCATCCAGATGCATGGCGGCATCGCCATGACGCAGGAATATGAACTGGCCCATATTGCCAAGCGCATCACTCTGGCCGATCATCGCTTCGGAGATACCGACTATCATTTGGAGCGTTTCATTGACCTCAATGCCGCCTGAGATTTCCAGCCCCAACGACATCCCCGGCGCGCGCGCCCTGATCGGCTACAGGATCAGGCCCGGCGCGCCCGACGAACCCGCGCAGGTTTACCTGGATATTTCGGATAAACACGCGAATAGAAACGGTTTTTTGCATGGGGGCATCATCGCCATGCTGCTGGATGCCGCATGTGGTTTCGCGGCCTCAAAACATCTGGGTGACGGCGAGCCGCTGACGCCGCTGGTGACGCTGACGCTGAATACCAGTTTTGTCGCCGGGGCAAAAATCGGCGATCGTGTCACCGCATATGGTGTCACGACTGGTGGCGGCCGCAAGATTTCCTATGCCAGCGCCGAGTTGCGCGACAGCTCCGGTCAGGTCATCGCCACTGCTCAGGGTGCATTTCGCGCCATCAAACAGGAGACCCGTACATGAGCCTTGCCCGCGTGGACGTTCTCGGCGACCGTCTGGTCGTCGCCAACCTGAACGTGACCCGGCGCGGCGCGCTATCGCCCGACTTCTATAACGCCATCCTTGAGGCCACGGCCAAGGCTTCGGATCCGCGCGTGCGGGCGGTGATCCTGACCGCTGAGGGCGGGTTTTTCTGCGCGGGAGGGGACCTCAACACGCTGATAGAACGGCAGAAGATGGAGCTGGACGACCGCCGCGCCATGATCGAGCACCTCCATGACGTCATCCGCGCCATCGGCGCCTGCCCGGTGCCGGTGATCGCCGCTATCGAAGGCGGCGTGGCGGGCGCCGGCCTGTCCATCGCGCTGGCCTGCGACCTGATCGTCGCCGCCGAGGGCGCCCAGTTCACTGCTGCGTATGTCAAGGCGGGGCTGGTCCCCGACGGCGGACTGACCGCTCATTTGGCCCGCATCCTGCCACGGCCGCTGGCAATGGAGATGTGCCTGCTGGCCCGTCCGGTCACGGCGGAAAAAATGGAGGCGCTGGGGGCCGTTAACCTCGTGGTGCCAGCCGGAGAGGTGGACGCGGCGGCGGCGGCTGTGGCCGATGTGCTGGCCCGCGGCCCACGTCAGGCGCAGGGCGAGATCCGGTCGATGGTGCGCGCCGCCTATGACAGTTCGGAAGCGGACCAGCTGGACACCGAAGGCGATGCCATGGCGCGCGCCACCGGCAGCGCCGAGGCGGCTGAGGGCATCAATGCCTTCCTGGAAAAACGCAGGCCGGATTTCACGTCGCTGGCGTAACGCGGCAAGAATTTTTCGAAATTCTTGCAAAATTCTTTCGAAGAGTTTTGCCGGCTAGGCGTAAACGCCTTCGGCGGCGGCCCGAATGGCGTGGATGTTTTCGCCGTAAGGGGCCGGATTCGTTACGGAACCGCCCTTGAACACTGCCGATCCTGCGACCAGCACGTCGGCACCGGCATCCGCCACCAGCGGTGCGGTGGTCGGATCGACACCGCCGTCGATCTCTATATGGATCGGTCGGTTGCCGATCATCCGGCGCAGTTGTTTGACTTTTTCGACCTGGCTGCGGATGAATTTCTGCCCGCCGAAGCCGGGGTTGACGGTCATCACGCAGATCAGGTCGACCATGTCGAGCAGGTATTCGACCTCGCCGGCCGGGGTGCCGGGGTTCAGCGCAAGCCCGGCTTTGGCGCCCGCATCGCGGATCGCCTGCAGCGTGCGATGGGTATGGACTCCGGCTTCGACATGGGCGGTGATCACGTCCGCGCCGGCCTTGGCAAAGGCCTCGATATAGGGGTCGACCGGGGCGATCATCAGGTGCACGTCCATCACGCCCTTGATATGCGGCCGGATCGCGGCGCAGGTCGAGGGGCCAAAGGTGATATTGGGCACGAAATGCCCGTCCATGACATCAACATGGACCCAGTCCGCGCCCTGTGCCTCGATCGCTTCGCATTCGGCGCCGAAGTTGGCGAAATCGGCGGAGAGGATGGACGGGGCGATCTTGATTTTTCGGTCAAAGGACATCGGCAGGCACCTTGGTTCAGATGAGTGTGCCCTGCGTATATGCGCGATGCGACCAAAGGTGTAGGTGGAATCCGACTATTGGCGCCGAGGTGACGGCGGGTTTCGGGGCCCGTTTCAGCGTGGGGCCAAAGGGTCGGCGCTGCGGAACCGTGGGCCGGGCCGGACGTCTGCAAATGCGGATCGCCCGGCCGTGACCCCTATGTCGCGGGAAGCCCGGCCAGGGCCCGGCCCTCGTCGGTTTTCAGCGAGAAGTCGGTGCCCAGGAAAGCGTCGCCGCCGGGTCCGCAGAGAAAGCCGATTGTCTGCGCGACCCACTCCGGGGGGATATGAACCGAGGGGTCCAACTGGCTGACAGGGTTGATGCGGGAGGCGCGAATCGCCGTTTGCATGTCAGTGGCGACGGTGCCGGGGCTAAGGCCCATCACCCGGATGCCCGCTGTCCGCGTTTCGCGGTCGGCGCAGCGGGTCAGCGACAGAACGGCGGCCTTGGTGCTGCAATAGTGGCTCCAGCCTTCGAGCGCGCTGGTCGCGGCACCGGAACTGATATTGATGACGGTGCCACTGCCTTGCGCCAGCATGACCGGCAGCGCCGCGCGCAGCCCGTGATAGACGCCCTTGTAGTTGACATCGGCCATCTGGCCCCATGCGGCGGGGTCACTGTCGGCAATCCGCGCGATCGGGTCGATCAGCCCGGCGTTGTTGATCAGGATGTCGAGGCTGCCGAGATGTTCCACGGTTCGGGAAACGGCAGCCGCGACGGCGTCAAAATCGGAGACGTCGCAGGCCAGGGCGATGGCCTGCCCGCCGCCGGCGGTGATCTCTTTGGCTAATGCCTGGATGGGGGCGGCGCTGCGGGCGACAAGGGTGATGTTTGCACCGTGACCCGCGAGATACCGGGCGGTTGCCGCGCCGATGCCGCGGCTGGCCCCGGTGACGAGGGCGGTTTTGCCATGCAGTGCGGGGGTCATTCGTTGGGTCCCTTGAAGCCGGCAACGCGCCCCCAGTGGCAGGGCACATTGGTCTCGGGTGCCTCAGCGCACTGCACAAGGTCGAAGTGGATGTCCAGATCGATGCTCAACCCGGTGGGCGACCCTAGGAAGGCAATGAAGTCCATACCGTGATCCAGCCGCAGCACTTCGCCGGATACTTCGAAGCCGACGGCGCGCAATTCGTCGTAGTTGGGCAGGAAGGCGGGAAAGGTCCGGTCGCGGACCATCTCGAAATCCAGTTCCAGCGGGGCGGTGACGCCGAGCATGGTCAGATCGCCGTGCAGCTTGCCTGCGGTCGGGGTCAGCATTTCGACCTGGGTACTGGCAAAGGTGATCCGGGGGAAGGCGTCCGCGTTCAGATAGTCGGGGTTGCGCAGGTGGGTGTCGCGGCCGATGTGGTTGCTGTCGATCGACCGGGCGTCGACGGTAAAGGTGATCTGGGAATTCTCGGGCAACTCCTCGTCGATCAGGAAGGTTCCGTCAAAGCTGCGGAACTGGCCGACGGTGCGGGACAGGCCCATGTGGTCGATTTCCCAGCCGACGTAGGCATGGCCGAGGTCGAGGGTCCATTCTTGCGGGGCGGCTGCGGCGGTGTGGGCGGCCGAGGCCAGCAGAAGGGCAGCGAGTGTATGTTTCATGTCTGGATGTCCTTTGATTTGTGACTTCGGATCTATTGATGTGATTTCATGCGAAAAATGCTCGATTCTGCCGTTAAGTCGTGCAAGATGCTCATGAATGGATCTGAACGATTTCAAATTACTGCATCTGGTGGCGCGGCAGGGCAGTTTTGCCGCCGCAGCGCGGGTCATGTCGGTGGACCCCTCGGCTGTGTCTCGCAACGTTGCCGCGATCGAGGCGAATCTGGGGCTGAGGGTGTTTCAGCGCAGCACCCGGCGGCTGCGCGTCAGCGAAGAGGGCGCGGTTCTGCTGGCGCGTACCGCGCCGTTGCTGGAAGAGTTCGACCGCGCTCTGGACCAGGCCCGGACGGCGCGACGAGCGCCCTCCGGGCGGTTGCGCATGACCGCCTCGGTGGCGTTTGGAGAGGTCTGTATCCTGCCGCATCTGGCGGCGTTCCGGACGGCATACCCCGAGATCACGCTTGAGCTGGTGCTGTCGGATGCCAATGTCGATCTGCTGGCCGAGGAGGTGGACCTTGCGGTTCGTCTCGCCCCCGCGCCGGAGGGCGATTTCATCACCACCCGGCTGTGTGGCACGCGCTATCACGTCTGTGCGACGCCGGGCTACCTGGACAGGTATGGTGTGCCGGCCACTCCGCAGGATCTGTCAGCCCATGACTGTCTGCGAATGACGCAGCCCTACCACGCTTCGCAATGGCTGTTCCGCGACCCTGGCGGCCCGGTGTCCGAGGTCGCGGTCACCGGTTCGCTGACAATCTCGAACGCGCTGGCGCTGCGGAGCGCGGCACGGCAGGGGCTGGGGCCGGCGCTGCTGGCGGATTGGCTGGTGGCGCAGGATCTGATGACGGGGGCATTGGTGGACCTTTTCCCGGACCGCCGGGCTACCGCGACCGGGTTCGAGACCGCCGCATGGCTGCTCTATCCGTCGCGCAGCTATCTGCCTGCCAAGACGCGGGTGATGGTGGATTTCCTGAAATTGCATTTGGGGCGACCTCCGCCGCGCGTTACAAAAGTTTCACCGCAATGACACATCCCGTTCGTTCTGGGCGGATACCTCCCGCCCGGAATAACTCGGGGACGGTTCGTGCTGCGTATCGACAAACTGACAAAGCGTTTCGGCGCCAATACAGCGGTTGATGCCGTGACGCTGGAGATCGACAAACCGGCGATGGTGGGCATTATCGGCCGATCCGGTGCGGGAAAATCGACCCTGCTGCGGATGATCAACCGGCTGGCGGATGCCACCGCGGGCGCGATCACCTTTGAGGGCCGCGACATCACCCACCTGCGCGGTGCGGCCATGCGGGAATGGCAATCCGACTGCGCGATGATCTTTCAGCAGTTCAACCTGGTGCCACGCATGGACGTGGTATCGAACGTGCTGCATGGCACGTTGAACCGGCGGTCGACACTGGCCACGATGTTCAATCTCTACCCGACGGCGGATATCCATCAGGCCATCGACATTCTCGACCGGCTGGGCATCGCCGAACACGCCCCGAAACGCGCTGAGGCGCTGTCGGGCGGTCAGCAGCAGCGCGTTGCCATCGCCCGCGCGCTGATGCAGGATCCCAAGATCATTCTGGCGGATGAACCGATTGCCTCGCTTGACCCGATGAACGCCCAGACCGTGATGGAGGCGTTGCGCCGTATCCACGAGGAAGACGGGCGCACGGTGATCGCCAACCTGCACACGCTGGATACCGCGCGGCGCTATTGCGACCGTGTGGTTGGCATGCGTGACGGGCGCATCGTGTTCGACGGGCTGCCCGAACAGCTGACCACGGGCGTCGCCCGCGAGATCTATGGCGCGGGCGCGGATTTTTCCGAAGCCGCGACATCGACCCAGATCGAAACGCTGAACGTCTCGGCCCGCGAAGCGGCGCTGCGCGAGGCCGAGGCCACGATTTGAACCGACCTTTCATCTCCCGGG
>JBFHMM010000035.1:0-23018 GCA_041594355.1 Paracoccaceae bacterium
ACATGTACTTTGGCGAGGATACCGACAGCCAGCTGGACAGCAACAACTCGCCGGTCCTTTGGGGCGCGCTGATGGCGTCGGCCGCGTTGATGCTGATCGGCGTGTTCTACCAGTTCGGTGTGGAGGGGGCCGCAGCAGCGGCAGCGGCGACGCTTGTCAACTGATCTGAGGCAAAAGCACACAAAGCAGGCCTGGTCATCCGATCGGGCCTTTTTGCTATGAGCAACTGGCCGCAGGGGTATGGGTTGCACGTGCTGGACGAGGTCGACAGCACGTTGAACGAGGCCGCGCGCCTCGCGCCGAATCTGCAGGGGCCGTTGTGGATTTTGGCCCATCACCAGACGGCCGCGCGCGGTCGGCGTGGCCGGGCCTGGGCCAACCCGCGCGGAAACCTGGCCGCCACACTGGTGATGCGGCCAGATGGATCGCCGGATCGGGTGGCGCTGCGCAGTTTCGTCTCCGCTCTTTCCTTGTTCGACGCCTGTGTTGCGGTGACGGGCAGGGCCGAGGGGCTGTCGCTGAAATGGCCGAACGACGTGCTTCTGAACGGTGGAAAGCTGGCCGGGATCCTGCTGGAAAGCACCGGGCAGGGCGGCAGATTCGCCCACCTGGCGATCGGCATCGGCGTCAACCTGATCGCCGCGCCGCCCGGAGATCAGGTGGAACCGGGCGCGGTACGACCGGTGTCGTTGCTCTCGGAAACCGGGGTGCAGGTCGATCCCGAGAGCTTCTTGGGTGAACTGGCGGCCGCATTCGCACGTTATGAGGCCCAGTTTGTGACCTACGGGTTTGCCCCGATCCGCGCCGCATGGCTGGACCGTGCCGCGCGGCTGGGTCAGGTAATTACCGCGCGCACCGGGACTTCGGAAACAACCGGCACGTTCGAAACGGTGGACGCCACCGGCAACCTTGTCCTAAACACCGCCAAGGGCCGCGTGAGCATTCCGGCGGCGGATATCTATTTCGGGGGGTCCAGCGATGCTTCTGGCCATTGATTGCGGCAATACCAATACCGTGTTTTCGATCTGGGACGGGCAGACATTCCTTTGCACGCTGCGGACCTCGACCCACCATGCGCGCACGGCAGATGCATATTTCACATGGTATTCGACGCTGGTGAAACACTATGGCATAGACGCCGACATCACCGAGGTCATCATTTCCTCGACGGTTCCGCGGGTTGTATTTAACCTGCGCGTCTTTGCCGACCGGTTCTTTGGCTGCCGACCGTTGGTGGTGGGCAAGCCGGAGTGCCTGCTTCCCCATATGCCGCGGGTTGATGCGGGTACGCAGGTCGGCCCGGACCGGCTGGTCAATACCGCCGGTGCCTATGATCGCCACGGTGGCGATTTGGTTGTGGTCGATTTCGGAACGGCGACCACCTTTGACGTGGTGGCCTCTGACGGGGCCTATATCGGTGGTGTGATTGCGCCAGGGATCAACCTGAGCCTTGAGGCGCTGCACATGGCCGCCGCCGCGCTGCCACATGTGGACATATCGAAGCCGCAAAGCGTGATCGGCACCAATACTGTTGCCTGTATGCAATCCGGCATTTTCTGGGGTTACGTCGGCCTCGTGCGCGAGATATGTGATCGGATCAAAGGCGAACGGGACTGCCCGATGACTGTGGTGGCCACCGGCGGTCTTGCGCCGCTGTTTCAGCAGACCGAAGAATTGTTCGACGCCATCGAAGATGACCTGACCATGCACGGGCTGACCGTGATCCATCAATACAACAAGGACCACGGGAATACATGAGCAGTGAACGTTTGATTTACCTGCCCCTCGGCGGGGCGGGTGAAATTGGCATGAACGCCTATGTCTACGGCTATGGCGCTCCCGACAAGGAGCGGTTGATCCTAGTCGACCTTGGCGTGACTTTTCCCGACATGGACGGCACACCGGGCGTGGATCTGATCCTGCCGGACATGACATGGTTGAAAGAGCGCGCGGAGCGTCTTGAGGCGGTTTTTGTTACCCACGCGCACGAAGATCACGTCGGCGCCATCGCGCATTTCTATGGCGAGCTGGGGGCGCCTGTCTACGCCCGGGCCTTTACCGCCAATATCGCGCGCCGCAAGATGGAAGAATACGGCCATCCGGAGGACGCAGTCCTGACCGCCTCGGCCTGGCCCGAAACGATCAAAGCGGGGCCGCTAGCCGTCGGTTTCCTGCCGATGTCGCATTCGATCCCTGAAAGCGCGGCGCTGATCATCGACAGCCCGGCCGGCCGCGTGATCCATTCCGGGGACTTCAAGCTGGACAAGACACCGGTTGTCGGCGAACCCTTTGAGCCGGAGGTCTGGGCCGAGGTCAGCAAGGGCGGCGTCAAGGCGCTGATCTGCGACAGCACCAATGTGTTTTCGCCAAATCCCGGCCGGTCAGAGATCGAGGTCGGTCCCGAAATCGAAAAACTGATCGCGGCGGCGACCGGAATGGTGATCGCCACGACTTTTGCCAGCAACGTGGCCCGCGTCAAAACCCTGGCCGAGGCCGGGCAACGGGCCGGCCGGTCGGTTGTTCTGCTCGGCCGGGCGATGCGCCGGATGATCGAGGCGGCGGTGGAAACCGGGGTGCTATCGGGGTTCCCACCGGTCATCAGCCCTGAAGATGCCACCGAGATGCCGCGTGACAACCTGCTGCTGCTGGTCACCGGCAGTCAGGGCGAACGCCGCGCAGCCAGTGCTCAACTCGCACGGGGAAAATACCGGGGGATCGAGGTGAAAGAAGGCGATTTGTTCCTGTTCTCGTCCAAGACCATCCCGGGCAACGAACGAGGCGTGATCCGTATCATGAACCAGTTCAGCGAAAAAGGTGTTGACGTGGTAGATGATTCCAGCGGTCGTTACCATGTATCCGGCCACGCCAACCGGCCCGATCTGGAACAGCTGCACAGCATCGTTCGGCCCCAGATGGTGATTCCGATGCATGGCGAGCACCGGCATTTGCGCGAGCACGCGAAACTGGCCGCGGATGCGGGCATGCAGTCGATCGTGGCGGTCAACGGAATGATGATCGACCTGACCGGCAATGCGCCATCGGTTTCCGATTACATTGAGACCGGGCGCACCTATCTGGATGGCTCTGTCAAGATTGGCGCCCTGGACGGGGTGGTGCGCGACCGGATCCGCATGGCCCTGAACGGCCATGTCGTCATCACCGTTATCCTTGACGAAGACGACGAACCATTGGGCGAAGCCTGGTGTGAGATCAAGGGGTTGCCGGAAATCGGCGCATCCAAAGCCAGTCTGGTCGAAGTTCTGGAAGAGGATCTGACCCAGTTCCTGATGCGGGCCGGGGCCAAGACGCGGCGCGATGATGACAAGCTCGAAGGTGAATTGCGCCGGATCGCCAGACAGTCCGCGATGAGCGAAATCGGCAAGAAACCCGAGGTTTCGGTGATCATCAGCCGGATGGCCTGATGATTTGTCCTGACCGAACAAAAAGGCCGCGCCCTGATAACAGGGCGCGGCCTTTTTCACATCCTCTGAAGCGGTTTAGACCGCTCGGCGCTCTTCAAAGCTGAGCGCGATGAAGCTGGGCAGATGATCGCCCATGCCGACGACCTTTCCGCTGCCGCTGCGGTTGTCGTCACGGCGCGACCGGTCAGACTTGCTGGTGCGGGAGCGTTTGGGCTTGTCCAGCATGTCGGACTTGGCCGGTTCGGTGCTCTTTTCGGTTTCCGATGCCGGTTCGACCGACTTTTCGACGGATTTCTTGGACGACGTCCGGCTGCGGGACGACGATTTCATTGCAGAAGTAGGAGTTTCGCTGGTCTCGTCGCCGTTTGTCTTGGTGGATTTCAGCGGATTTTCGAGTCGCGGGATCTCTTTCTGGATCAGGCTCTCGATGTCGACCAGATTCTTTTCATCGCGCGGAATGCAAATCATCATTGCCTTGCCGTCACGACCGGCACGGCCCGTACGTCCGATCCGGTGAACGTAGTCTTCGGCATGGCTGGGAACGTCAAAGTTGAAAACGTGGCTGACCGATGGCACGTCCAGACCGCGTGCGGCAACGTCCGAGGCAACCAGAAACTGCAGCGCCCCTTCGCGGAAGCCATCCAGCGTCCGCGTGCGTTGGCTCTGGTCCAGGTCGCCGTGAATCGGCGCCGCGTCATAGCCGTATTTCTTGAGCGATTTCGCGACGATATCCACATCCGTCTTGCGGTTGCAGAAGATGATCGCGTTGGTGCATTTTTCGCCTTCACCGTCAATCAGAGCGCGTAACAGCTTGCGTTTCTCGCTGGCCTCGCGGTCGCGACGCGACCCCTTGAACATGACAACGCCCTGTTCGATGGTTTCCGATGCTGTCGCCTGACGGGCCACTTCGATGCGTACCGGGGCCGACAGAAAAGTGTTGGTGACACGCTCGATCTCTGGCGCCATCGTGGCAGAGAAAAACAGCGTCTGCCGGGTGAAAGGGGTGAGCGAAAAGATGCGTTCGATATCGGGGATGAACCCCATGTCCAGCATCCGGTCCGCTTCGTCCACGACCATGACCTGAACACCGGTCAACAGCAGCTTGCCGCGCTCGAAATGGTCCAGAAGACGGCCGGGTGTGGCGATCAGCACGTCGACACCCTTGTCGATCAGCTTGTCCTGCTCGCCAAAGGAGACGCCGCCGATCAGCAGCGCCTTGGACAGTTTCACATGTTTGGCATAGGTATCGAAGTTTTCCGCGACCTGCGCGGCCAATTCCCGAGTCGGGCACAGCACCAGGCTGCGCGGCATGCGCGCACGGGCGCGGCCTCGGGCCAGCTGGGTGATCATCGGCAACGTAAAGCTGGCGGTTTTTCCGGTTCCTGTCTGAGCGATGCCCAAGACGTCCTTGCCTTCGAGGGCAGGGGGAATGGCTCCGGCCTGAATCGGCGTTGGGGAATCGTATCCGGCCTCTTCGATGGCCTTCAACACCTTGGGACTCAGGTTCAGATCGCTAAATTTTGTCATATGTTTCCGCATTTCGCGGACACTGGCTGGGCCCGCACGTCTTACAGTGGCCGGACCCGTATGGTCAGGCGCAACAATGCCCCTTCGGCTTGAGCGGGGCATAACAAAATCCTGAGGACGGGTCAAACAGAAGCGGCAAAAGGCGAGTTTTTCGGCTGGTTGTTACCGCCGCGTCGACAATCTAGCTGAAGTCCGGGAATTGTTTCTGTCGTTTCGCATCAAGCTGGAGATCGCATTCACGTAGCAAGCCTTCCGCGCGCAGCGCGCCGCAGAGCCGTGGCGTTGCGGCGCAGAATTCATCGTAGAAGGCCCGCAGTCCTTTGTCGCCTTCTTCGGCTTCGATCAGGGTCAGTACTTCGTGAAGGGTCATGCCGCCCTGATCACGAGGCCGGGCCGGGGCCAGTTCGGCCCGGTAAGATCCGCTTTCCAGCCGGTATCGGAAAGCGTCGCGCCAGTCTTCCCAGGTCTTGGCATGACAGTGACACAGCGCGACCAAATCCAGTTCCGTCTCACCGGGATTCATCTCTTCGCCACGAAACACATTGTGAATCCTGACAGTAAGTGGTCCCAGGCCGGTGCGAACGAAGAGTTTGCCGGCCAGGTGGCTCATGAAGCCGCCTTTCACGTACCGGCCGAAACTGGGATAGATCCTCTCGACCGTCGCCTCCCGGTTCGGTCCCGAGGGAATGAACCCCTTGAACAGTGTGCCATCCCCGGCCAGCGCCTCAATCGGTCGGGCGCGGGCGCAGAGCACGTCCTGGGGCAGCGCGCCCAGCAGCTCTGACAGGGGCGCATCGGGCCAAAGGAATTCGTCCACGTCCATGTGGATCAACCAGTCGACTTCAGCCTTGCGGCCATAGGTGTGCGTGGCGTTGGCGGTCTGGCGTACCTGATGTTTCCTTGATCGTTTCTGCCCGAGCTTCTTCCAATGGGCGGCGTCGCAGGTGAAGACCCGAACTTTTGGGTGTGCCTTGAGCAGGGCAAAGGCTTCTGGGTTGGGTTCGTCCAGGTAAAGGTACAGCCGGTGGGCGCCCTGCTCGATGTGGTAGGCCGCATAGGCCAGAATGTCCGCTGTGCCGGCCTTGATCGTGCTGACCAGTCCCCATTTGGCGGATGTTATGGTCGGGTCAGGATGCATCGGTCGGTCGCCTTTTCTTGTAGCGCTGGATACGTCCAAAGATGCTGCGCCGATCGGTCATGACCATATGCATCAGGCGCTTGCCCAGCGGGTGCAGCACGGCGTCGTTTTCGGTATAGCGCCACAGCCGAGCCAGCATATAGCGGTCGGTGTCGCCAACTGGCAGCGGGTAGGCGTACATGTCAAAGGCCATGGAGCCGCGTTTCTTGCCTTTTACCCTCGGGAACCCGCTGTCGTTGGGGCGGCCCGACAACCGCCGTTCGCTGTCATGCAACGTCACCAGGTCAAACAGCATCGACAGCCCAAGCCCACCCAGACGCTGGTCCATCGTGTCACCATGATCGGCAAATGTGGTTGCGGCCGAGACCAGCCAGCGCACCGGAAGTTCCCGCGCCAGAAGTATCCCCTGTTCGCGCCACATTCGCAAAAACAAGGCACGGGCCCGATCGGGCGGGTCGCGCCGGCGCAAGATGGCGATGGTCAGCGCGTGTAACAGCGCCAGTTCGCTTTGCCCGGCCAGCAGGTGCCGCATTTCGGCTTCCTTGGCCCGAGGATCGGTCCAGTCGCCGGGTTCGGGTTCCGGGGCGTCGGGCAGCAGGCGGCCGGCCAGCTGCGCCAAGTCCACATCCTCGGGCGGCAGCAGGCTGAGCGGATCGGTAAAGGGCGTTTCCTTGCGGTCGAGAAACCTCATGATGTGGTAATAGCCGCCGGGATAAAGTGTCTGGTCCAAATCCATGGGTGGGAACCTATCGCAATACCTGCTGCATTGGGTAAACGTCAGGCCATCATCCCGCCGCAAGCCTCTGGCATCAAGGCAGGATCGGCCCGCATCATCGACCCGCGCCGGGGATGCGGCGGTTTCGTCACGCCGGCAGGTCCCCAAACCAGCGGGCGACCTTGGCATCCAGATCCATCCGGGCCGTCAACAACAGCCCGTTGTCGCGTAGCCGCTGCAACAGGCCCGGGGTCGCGGCGCACATCTCGTCATAGAATCGCCGTAACCCGGTTTCCCCTTCGGCCTCTAGGATAACTTCGAATACATCCTGTAGCCTCATGGGATCATCCGGTTCTTTGCGGTACGAACCGCGCTGCATGCGAAACTCGAAGTGGTGGCGGAAGATCTCCCATGTCGGGGCATGGGCGTGACCGACATGCACGCTGGTCAGCAACTGACCGTTGTCCAGCTTGGCGCCCTTGCGCTTGAGCCCGTGAATGCCGAACCTGATATCCGGCAGGCCGGTGCGCGCGATGTTCTTGCCGCTGTCGTAGCCCAGAAACCCCTCAGGGACATAGGCGCCGAACTCCGGGTAGATCCCGGCCATCTCGGACCTGGTCAGCCCGGCCTCGCGCCGGGGACGTTTATAATAGCTCTCGCCGTTCCAGGGATCCGGCTGGGCCAGCATCTCGGCCGGGCGCAGGTTGACAAAGGCGGCATCGTCGGGCGCTGCGGCCAGCAATGGGGCGAGCGGTTCGTCACACAGCAGAAATTCGTCGACGTCGATATGCGCCAGCCAGTGAACATCCGCCTTCCGGTAACACCGCGAGGCGTTGAAGGCCTGCCGCAATTGGTGTGACGACCGCGCCCGTTCCGGTTTGCCCCGCCAATAGGCATCGTCGCAGCGGGTCAGGTGTATAGCCGGATGCGGGGCGAAAAACGCCTCGGTCAGCGCATCGGGTTCGTCCAGAAAGATGTAAACCTCCGAGGCACCCAGGTCCAGGTGCCAGGCCGCGAACCGGGCGATGGCGCACAGCGGTGCCTTGATCGTCGACACCGTGCCCCACCGCAGCCGCGCCGGGTCCCGCATGACCAACTCGGCCGGAACCGGAACCGTGATGCGCGGTGTTTCCCCGGTGCCGGTCATTGGGATCCGGCCATCATTTCCTTGGTCGCGGTCAGTTTCACCTCCGGGAAATCGCGTTCAACCCGGTCTATGTCCCATTGCAGCCGCGTCAGGTAAACGATGTCGCCATCATGGTCATGCGCGATATGCTGCTTGTTAGAATTCACAAACTTATCAATCGCCTGCTTGTCACCGCTCACCCATCGCGCGCTGGTGAACTGGGTCTGGTCAAAGCGGACCGGCAGACCGTATTCCAGCTCGATCCGGCTGGCGAGCACCTCGAATTGCAGCTGTCCGACCACGCCGACCACAAAGCCGGAGCCGATCGAGGGTTTGAACACCTTGGCCGCGCCTTCCTCCGCGAATTGCATCAGCGCCTTTTCCAAATGCTTGGCCTTCATCGGGTCGCCGGCGCGCACGCCTTGCAACAGTTCCGGTGCAAAGCTGGGGATACCAGTAACACGCAAAGCTTCCCCTTCGGTTAACGTATCGCCGATGCGCAGCTGGCCGTGGTTGGGAATGCCGATGATGTCCCCGGCCCAGGCCTCTTCGGCCAGTTCGCGGTCAGAGGCGAGAAACAGCACCGGGTTTGAGATCGCCATCGGTTTCTTGGTCCGCACGTGGGTCAGTTTCATGCCGCGCTTGAAGTGGCCCGAGGCCATGCGGACAAAGGCAACCCGGTCGCGGTGCTTGGGGTCCATGTTGGCTTGAACTTTGAACACAAAGCCGGAAACCTTTGGTTCTTCAGGCAAGATCTGCCGGGGTTCGGCCGATTGCACCTGCGGTTCGGGGCCGTATTTTCCGATGCCGTCCATCAGTTCCTTGACCCCGAAGGAGTTGATCGCGGAGCCGAACCAGATCGGGGTCATATGCCCTTCGAGCACTGATTGGGGGTCGAGTTCGGGCAACAGTTCGCGCGCCATTTCAAGCTCTTCGGTCAGCTGTTCCAGCAGGTGCGCGGGCACGTGTTCCGCCAGTTTCGGATCGTCCAGCCCGTTGATTTCAATGGATTCCGCCACTTTGTTGCGGTCGGCGCGGTCCATGATTTCAAGCCGGTCGCGCAGGATATCGTAGCAGCCGACAAAATCACGCCCCTGTCCGATGGGCCAGCTGGCCGGGGTCACGTCGATGGCGAGGTTTTCCTGGATCTCGTCGATGATGTCGAAGACATCGCGGCTTTCCCGGTCCATCTTGTTGCAGAAGGTCAGGATCGGCAGGTCGCGCAACCGGCAGACCTCGAACAGCTTGCGGGTCTGGCTTTCCACCCCCTTGGCGCCGTCGATCACCATCACGGCGGCGTCCACCGCAGTTAACGTCCGATAGGTGTCCTCGGAGAAATCGCTGTGGCCTGGCGTGTCGACAAGATTGAACCGGAAGTTGTTGTAATCGAATGACATTGCCGATGCCGAGACCGAGATGCCCCGGTCCTTTTCCATCTGCATGAAGTCCGATCGAGTGCGCCGTGCTTCGCCCTTGGCTCGAACCTGGCCGGCCATCTGGATGGCGCCGCCGTAGAGCAGGAATTTTTCCGTCAGCGTGGTCTTGCCCGCATCCGGGTGCGAGATGATGGCAAAGGTGCGGCGCCGCGCAATTTCGGGCGGCAAGGTGGGGCGATTTGAAGGCGTATCCAGCATGAGCGCGCGTATAGGTAAGGATTGGGGCAGAGGCAAGAAAAACGCGGCCGCAGTGGCGGGGCACCCCCCGTACACCCCCTGCGCGCCCCCCGTGCACCCCTTGAACAGCATCGATTCGGCACCGTGCGGTGGCGTGAACGGGCATTAACCCATTTGCGCGATTGTTGACGATCAGAGGCACACAGGTGGAGAGAGCGATGCCCCCGATGACCAAGACCCGCGCCCGGACCGAGGCGCTGTATGAATTGGAAACCCTGCAGGAGGCGATACGACAGAAATGGCTGGAGGAATGCCTGCCAGAGGATTGGGACGGGCTGGAATACAGCGACGCGCGACCGCGCCACAAGACGCGGGTGACGATCCGGCTGGACAGCGACATGGTGCGCTGGTTCCGCAATACCGGGCCGGGGTACGGCGCGCGGATTAACTCGGTTTTGCGGATTTACTGGACCTCACTGATGGCCGGATACATCAGCGCCTACCCGATGGAGGACACCACGCCGCGCCTGCTGCGCCGGGTGGAAGCATTGGCCGAGGAGGCGGAGAAGCTGAAGTAGGGGGCTTGGCAGGCAGGGCGAACCGTGAAAGGGTGAGAACATTTAAGGAACATTTTGAGAGCATTAACAAGGGTGAGTGTAATATGGAACTGAAGGCAATTGCCGAGGAGCTGGTTGCGGGCTGCCGCGAGGACCGTACGCGGGAAAACCTGGACAAGCTTTATGCGGTGGACGCGGTTTCGGTTGAACCGGTGGATATGGGACAGGGCCGCGAGGCGGCCGGGTTGGCTGCGATCAAGGCCAAGCACGACCGGTGGGAACAGGCGATGGAGTATCTGGGCGGCGAAGTGGTCGGGCCGCTGTCGCATGGTGATGACCGGTTTGCGGTGATCTTTCGGCTGAAGGCGCGGGAGAAGGCCACGGGCGAGGTGTCGGAGATGGAAGAGGTCGGCGTTTACCACGTGTCGGGTGGCAAGATCCTGCGCGAGGAGTTCTTTTACTAAAGCGTCCGGCCTTTTACATGGATCATGTGGTGACACGAATATTCCGAGCGCGCCGAAGGCGTGGCAGGGTGTTCGTGACTCAAGTTTAAGGCCGGGCGCTTTAAAGCCTTGTTGGTGCGCGCGGGAAGGGTGCAGCCGGGGCTGCGATGCCTGGTGACCAATCCGGTCTTATTCAGCGCAGCGAGGCCCGTCTCAGCAGTTCAATGGCGTCGGGCCGGTCCAGCAGCGTCCGCTGGACGTCCAGCCCGTGGCTGTAGCGGCGGTGACCAGGCAGCAGCTCGCCCATTTTTTCCAGCAGTTCGGGCGGCAGGGCGGGCCGGGTGCGCGGATTGACAAGCAGAGACTCGGCGGCGATGCCCTCGGCATAGATGATGTGGTGGCGATCGAACAGGATCTGGAAATAGTCGACAAATCCGCCGTCCTGAACGTAGACGGTCTCGCCGTTGACCAGATGCCGTGCCTTGATCAGGATCTCGGACTGACCGGCACCGATTTCGTCGCTGCGCTGGTAGACAAACAGCCGGTGATCGGGGCTGACGACAAGGTCGTTTGCATTGTTCAACGCCCCGGCGGTGATCACAATGGGGGCGAAATCGCCGACCGCGCGGGTCGTACTCTGGCCGATCCAGCGGATCGCCTGCGCGCCATCATCGCGAGTCAGAACACGGTCGCCGACTTTCAAATCCTCGATCGGCACCTGCCGCCCCGATGCCATCGTAATATGGGTCCCGCGGGTGAAAGAGACACAGGCGACCTGGGCGAACTTGCGCCGCGCGCTGTCGCGGTCCATACCAACCAGCGCATAGTCCGTCTTGGGCTGGATCGGCGCCAGCGGCAGCATGTAGATCGCCGAGATGGTTCGCGCCGGGTCGACTTCGACCAGCACCAGCGCATCCGAAGTCCGCCCGTCCGGCGACATCAGCTTGACCGCGCAATCCAGATGCAGCGCCGCGCCGGGCAGGCCGATCTCGCTCCCCTCGGCCACGTTGAAATGGCCGTCGCCCAGCGTTTGCAAGGCCAGCCGCCGGCGTTGGGCGCCAGGGCGCAAGCCATAGATATCGTCAGGAACCAACTCTTCGAGAATGGACATCCCATCGCCCAGATGCGCGCCGTCGGTGACGACGAAATCTTCGGCTCGGTACACGGGAACGGCCTGGATATGATGGTCGGACTGGGTCACGGATGATCTGCCAATTTGCTCTGCCAATTAATCTGGGGAGATTTGTCCCTTCTGACAACTGGTGTTACCGCCAGATTATGGCGGATGTCGGCCATTTCGCGGGTGAAATGCTGGCATCGCTGCCGGTGTCGGTGATAATCCACGGGTCGAGACATTCTAATCTGGGAGATATGAGATGGATCTGGGAATTGCAGGCAAGCGCGCGCTGGTTTGCGCCAGCAGCAAGGGGCTGGGGCTCGGCTGTGCCGAGGCGTTGGCCGCCGAGGGTGTCAATCTAGTGATGAACGCCCGTGGCTCCGAGGCGCTCGAGGCCAGCGCACAGGCGATCCGCGACGCCTGCGGCGTCGACGTGCAGACCGTTGCCATCGACGTCACCACCGAAGAGGGGCAAGCCAAGCTGATCGCGGCCGCAGAAGGCGTCGACATTCTGGTCAACAACGCGGGCGGTCCGCCGCCGGGCATGTGGAGCGACTGGGACCGCGAGGATTTCATCAAGGCGCTGGACGCCAATATGCTGACGCCGATCGCCCTTATAAAGGCGCTGATGCCCGGCATGATCGACAAGGGGTGGGGCCGTGTGGTCAATATCACGTCGCAGTCCGTGCGGGGGCCCATCGCGGCGCTGGGGCTGTCGACTTCGGCGCGCACCGGGCTGACCGGATATGTTGCCGGAACGGCGCGTCAGGTCGCGCAATACGGCGTGAACATCAACAACCTGCTGCCGGGCATTCATGCTACCGACCGCGCCGATGCGCTGGATGGCGGGGTGGTCAAGCAGAAGGGCATCACGCTGGACGAGGCGCGGGCAGAACGGGCCGCCAACATTCCCGCCCACCGCTATGGCACCCGGGCCGAGTTCGGCGCGGCCTGTGCTTTTCTGTGTTCACAGCAGGCGGGGTTCATCGTCGGACAGAACCTGCTGGCCGACGGCGGCGAAACCAACCTGACCATGTAAGATGGCACAGGGGTTCTCGTTGAAAGACCAACTGTTCAACGCTGAAAAGGTTCGCCATCTGGCGGGCCTTTTTGGTGCTGCGAACGGAGACTTTGATACTGGCGGCTTTGAGGCTCAGGTCATGTCCCGCCTGCCGGAGCTCGAACTGAAGGCGCGGATCTCCTGGATCGCCGACTGCCTGCGGGCCCAGTTATCCGGGCCCTTGCCAGAGATCGCGCCGGTCCTGCGCGCGGCTCTGCCACCGCCGCTGGACCCGACCCTGACGGACGATGATTTCGGGGATTTCATATATGCGCCCCTGGGTGAAGTCGTGGTCGCCGCCGGGTTGCGGGACCACCCGGATCTGTCTTTGGACCTGCTGGAGGAGCTGACCCAGAGGTTTTCCATGGAATGGGCGATTCGCCCGTTTCTGAATACCTGGCCGGACCTGGTGCTGGAGCGGATGCAGGGCTGGACCGGTCATCCCAGCTACCATGTCCGGCGACTGGTCAGCGAAGGCACTCGCCCCCGGCTGCCCTGGGGGCAGGCGGTCGGGCTGGATCTGCGCGATCCGCTGCCTTTGCTGGACCGGCTGCATGCGGACCCGGCGCGCTTTGTCACTCGGTCGGTGGCCAACCATCTGAACGACATCAGCAAAAAGGAACCTGATCTGGCCATCGACCGGCTGCGGGACTGGGCCGGGACGGGCCAGCAAGCCGGGCCCGAGCTTCGATGGATGACCTCTCACGCCCTGCGCGGTCTCGTCAAATCGGGGCATCCACGAGCGCTGTCCATGCTGGGCTACGATCCGGATGCCGAGGTCGGGGTGACACTCGAGATCGCGCCGGGCAACGTGGTGATCAACGATGCGCTGCGCTTCACCTGCCGTCTGAATGCGGCCGCGCGCACGCCGGTTCTGGTAGACTACGTGCTCCACTTTCAACGGCCCAACGGCACGTCTTTCTCCAAGGTATTCAAGCTCAGGCAGGGTGTCGTGCCGGTGGGGGAGCCACTGGTCATGGACAAGCGGCACCCGCTGAAGGGCAATGCCACCACCTTTACCCTTGTTCCCGGCCTGCATCGGCTGGAAATCCAGGTCAACGGCAGGCGGCGCGCGGCCCAAAGTTTTGATCTGTGCGCCGGGTAACCCTTTGCAAAACAATGTTGCCCTGGATTGCCCTGCCGCCTAGAGTTGGGTGAGCCACCCGGCGCGGTGTCCGAAAATCTGGGCGGCGTGCAGCGAACAGCGGTGTGGTGATTTGACAGGGAGAACGAACGTCATGGCAACTTATCGCTGCGCCGTCTGCAACATGGGCGTGAATGCGACCTGCGCGGATTGTAACGAACCGCTGGTCAACGACACGCTGACCAAGCCCGATGGGACCTCTGTTCAGATCTCGCGTTGCCCCAAGTGTGAAGGTAAGATCAAGTCGCCGATGTGCTGCGGACAGGACATGGCCTATAGCGCCTGAGAACACGGCGTTTTTTCGGTGTGTCGTCGCTGGTTGACGCGCTCCGGTCCCTTGCGCCGGAGCGGCGGGGTTGCTATCTGCGCCTGAAGTCCGATGGTTTTGATCGGGAACTGGCAAAGGGGCAGCAGACAGGCCAATGACCGAAACGGCGCGGCCGCCACGGCTGGAAATCCGCAATCTGGTACGCGACTTTAACGGTCAGCGCGTGGTGGACGATGTGTCGCTCGCCATTCAGGCCGGGCAGGTGACCTGCCTGCTGGGGCCTTCGGGCTGCGGCAAATCCACGACCCTGCGTATGATTGCCGGCGTCGAGATGCAGGATTCGGGCGAGATCTGGGTTGATGGCAAGCTGGTTTGCGACACGATTTTTCGGGTGCCCCCCGAACGGCGCGAAATCGGGCTGATGTTCCAGGATTTCGCATTGTTTCCGCACCTTAGCGTTGCTCATAACGTGGCATTTGGCCTCAAAACCGGCAGTCGGAGCGAGAAGCGCGCGCGGGTCGAGGCCCTGTTGCAGCGGGTCGACCTGCTGCGCCACATCGACCATTTTCCGCACCAGTTGTCGGGCGGGGAACAGCAGCGGGTGGCGCTGGCCCGGGCATTGGCACCGCGCCCCCGGATCATGCTGATGGACGAGCCGTTTTCCGGGCTCGACAACCGGCTGCGCGACGGCATCCGGGACGAAACTCTGAGCCTGCTGAAAGAGGAGGACACCGCCGTCTTGCTGGTCACGCACGAGCCGGAAGAGGCCATGCGAATGGCCGACGAGATTGCCTTGATGCGCGACGGAAAGATCGTGCAACAGGGGGCGCCCTACAACGTCTATACCCGCCCTGCGGATCGTGCCGCAGTGGCCTTTTTCAGCGATATCAACGTGTTAAAGAGCCAGGTGAATGGCGCGCTGGCAAACACGCCCTTTGGCCGTTTCCTGGCACCGGGGGTGCCTGACGGCACTGATGTGGACATCGTGTTCCGGCCACAGCATGTCAGGTTGGATTTCGACCGGGGCGGCACCGGTCCTTTGCCGACACCGGCGGAGGGCGTGGCCGCGCGCGGGGTGGTCGAAAGGGCCCGTTTCCTGGGCCATGAAAGCCTGGTCGAATTCCGCATGGACCATGACGGATCGGTGCTTAAGGCCACGGTTCCAAACGTTTTTCTGCCTTCAACGGGTCGGGTGATGTGGCTGACGGTGCGGCGAGACCGCTGCTTTGTCTTCCCGGCGGCGGCGTCCTGAACCGGAATTTTTTAAAAGTTCCGGCCCGTTTTCTTTGCAAGAAAGCGGCGCTTGACGCTCAGCTCACGCTGATTTCATGCCGTCCGGCCAGGTCGGTGAAGAACTGCCAGGCGACCCGACCGGAGCGGGACCCGCGTGTGGCCTGCCATTCAATGGCCTCGGCCCGCAGGACGTCGGGGGCCACCTGCAGTCCATATGCTGTGCAATAGCGGTCGATCATCGCAAGATACTCGTCCTGGGTGCAGGGGTGGAAGCCGAGCCAGAGACCGAATCGATCCGATAGTGATACCTTTTCCTCGACCGCCTCAGACGGGGTGATGGCGCTGGAGCGTTCGTTTTCGATCATGTCGCGCGGCATCAGGTGGCGGCGATTGGATGTGGCATAGAAGGCGACGTTTTCGGGGCGGCCTTCGATGCCGCCGTCGAGCACCGCCTTGAGGCTCTTGTAGTGCTGGTCGTCGTGGCTGAAGGAGAGGTCGTCGCAGAACAGGACAAAACGCTGCGGCGCCGCGCGCAGGTGGTTCAGCAGACGCCCGACCGAAGGCAGGTCCTCGCGCTGCAGCTCGACCAGTTTCAGGGCCGGGTGATCTGCGTTGATTTCGGCATGTATTGCTTTGACAAGGCTAGATTTTCCCATGCCGCGAGCGCCCCAGAGGAGAGCGTTGTTGGCGGCATATCCGGTGGCGAACCGGCGGGTGTTTTCAAGCAGCGTATCGCGCGAACGATCGATGCCCACGAGCAGGTCCAGCCCGACCCGGTTTACCTGCGGCACCGGTTCCAGGCGGTCGGGATCGACGTGCCAGACAAAAGCCGGGGCGGCGTCGAAATCAGGCGACGCGCCGGGCGGCGGCGCCATGCGTTCGAGCGCGTCGGCGATGCGGGTCAAAGCGGTCTGATCCATTGCGGGCTCCTTGTTCTGCGGCGCCGGTTAGAAACCATTTTCGCGACCCGGCGGCAAGAGCGGCGGATCCCGGTTTCTACCGTTTTGTACAGGTTCCGAACCGGGGTTTGGATGTTTTGTACATATCTCTGGCGACCGGGACACGCTGGACCTGTTAACGGTCTGTCAACGACCTGCGGGCGCAGGGAATATCCGCCTGCGCCCGCGAAAGGGCCCCGCCCGGGAACCTTGGACTTACTTGTCGTCCTCGTCGAAATCGGCCATCAGCGGGTCTTCGTCCTCGTCGTCGTAATAGCCCTCGGCGCGGAGTTTCGCCTCGCGCTGGTTCTCGACCCGCCGGACGAGGAAGATGGAGACTTCGTATAGACCGTAGACCACCACGAAGAGAATGACCTGGGTGATCACGTCGGGCGGCGTCACCAGCGCGGCGAGCACGAGGATCGCCACCACGGCATACTTGCGCACGCCGCCCAGCCCCTCGGCGCTGACCAACCCGACCTTGCCCATCAGGGTCAGCAGCACCGGCAGCTGGAAACACAGACCAAAGGCGACGATGAACTTGATCGTCAGGTTCAGGTATTCCTGCGCCGAGCCCTGGAACACCACCGACAGCGGCGCCTGACCGTCGGCGACGGCCTCGCCTTCGGCGCCGAACTGCTGGAAGCCGAGGAAGAAGTCATAGGCCAGCGGCGTCACCACGTAGAAGGCAAAGCTGGCGCCGGCGAGGAACATGAAGGGCGAGGAGATCAGGAAGGGCAGGAACGCCCCCTTTTCGTTCTTGTAGAGACCCGGCGCTACAAAGCGCCACATCTGCATCGCCAGATAGGGGAAGGACAGGATGAACCCGCCCAGGAGCGACACCTTGATCGCGACAAAGAAGCCTTCTTGCGGCGAGATGAAGATCAGCCCGCAGTCCTGGCCGCGTTCGGCCAGCACCTGGCACAGCGGCGCGGTGAGGAAGTTGAAGATTGGGGTCGCCACGGTAAAGCAGATCACCATGCCGACCAGAAAGGCGATCACGCAGTGGATCAGCCGCGTGCGCAGCTCGGCCAGATGTTCGATCAGCGGCGCGGAGGTATCGTCGATCTCGTCAGTCTGGCTCATGTGTCGGTCTCGGGCTTGGGATCCAGCGTCGCCTGCATTTCGTCGGCCTTGGCCAGCGCGTCGGCGGCTTCCCTGGCTTTGCGCTCGGCCGCCTTGCGGGCGGCGGCGGCTTGGATTTTCCTGGCGTTTTCAGCGCGTTCCGCCGAAAGTTTGGCGGTTTCGCTGTCCGGATCGACGCCCGGCTTTCTATTGGCGTCGAACTTGGTCGGGTTCATGCTGTCGGTCAGGTCGCGGGCGGCGTCCTTGACCCCGTCCATCGCCGCGCCCACCGGATTGGTGGCGGTTTTCAGCCCCTTGGCGATGTCGTTGACGCCGGCCTCGTCGGCGGCCTCGTTCATGGCGCGGCTGAACTCGCGCGCCATGCCGCGCGCCTTGCCCACCCAGCGCCCGACATTGCGAAAGAGCACCGGCAGATCCTTTGGGCCCACCACGATCAGCGCGACGATGCCGATCAGCAGCAGCTCGGTCCAGCCAAGGTCGAACATGGGCGGTTACGCCTTGTCTTTGTCGGTTTCCGACTGCGGTGTCACGTCCTTGGCCAGGTCGCTGGCGTCGTCTTCCAGCTCTTTCTGGCCCTCGTTGATGCCTTTCTTGAAGGAGGTGATGCCCTTGCCGACTTCGCCCATCAGTGAGCTGATCTTGCCACGGCCAAACAGCACCAGAACCACAACAGCGATCAGAAGAAGGCCGGGAAGGCCGATATTGTTCAACATGTCCGTCTCCCTACATGTGTGACGCGCCAAGGGGCCGCGCCGGATTTCGATAAGTGTCATAGCCGGGCGCGGCGGGTGGCAAAAGCGGCAATGGGCGCAAATCGCGCCGCCGTGCTGCGAAACCGCCGCAGTTTTTCGAGGTCGGCATCACAACTGACAGGTTTATGGCAGTTGATGTGCGTTAGGTCGAGGATCTTAACGCTCAGAAAAAGGAAAACCCCATGACAGAGCCAATGGAAGTCGCAGAAATCGTCACTTTTCGCCTGATCGAAGAGACGGCGGAGGCAGAATTCACAACCGCCGCTCGTGCTGTGGAAACCCGGTTCCGGGAGGGCGGGCAGATGCGGGCGCGCTGCCTGTCGCGGGCGCCGGACGGGACCTGGACCGATCATGTGGTCTGGACCTCGCAGGCGGCGGCGGAGGCGGCCGCGCGCGAAGTGATGATCGCGCCCGACTGCGCCCCGTTCATGGCGCTGATCGATCCGGGCAGCGTGGCGGTGTCGCACGGGCGGATCGCCCGCCGGATGGACTAGCCGCCGCCGGCGTGGCAGGGTCCGGCCATGCGCCGCACCGACCGCCTGTTCGATATCATCCAGATCCTGCGCGACGGGCGGCTGCACCGCGCGCAGGACATCGCCGACCGGCTGGAAGTATCGGTGCGCACCATTTATCGCGACATGGACACGCTGGCCGCCAGCGGCATCCCGGTCGAGGGCGAACGCGGCATGGGTTACATGGTGCGCGAGGCGATCACCCTGCCGCCGCTGACCCTGACGGCGGAGGAGCTGGAGGCGCTGAACCTCGGTATGGCGATCGTGGCCGAGGCCGCCGATCCGGGACTGAAATCCGCCGCGCTGTCGCTGGCCGACAAGATCGACGCGGTGCTGCCGACCCAGACCGTGGCCGAGGCCGACGCCTGGAAATTCGCGGTCTATCCCTTTGCCGACGCCGCGCGGGGCTTCAGCCACATGGGGGCGCTGCGCAGCGCCATCAAGGGACGGCAGAAACTGCGGCTGGCCTATCGCCGGATCGACGGCACGCTGACCGACCGGACCATCCGGCCCTTGCACATGGAGTATTGGGGCCGCGTCTGGACGCTGACGGCCTGGTGCGAGTTACGCAACGATTTCAGGGTATTTCGCGTCGATCTTATCGAATCCACGGCACCGCTTCCGGAACTCTTCGTCGACGAGCCGGGCCGCCGCTACACAGACTATATTGCGATGCAGGCGACGGACGGGGGCTAGGGTCCGTCTTTCATTTCGTGCCAAATACGCGCGCCGCAGGCACTGCGCGCCGGCGCCGTTATTGCAGGTAGGGCATCGGGTCGAGACTGTCGAAGCCGTCGCGCACTTCAAAATGGACATAGGCCTTGTCGCCGCCTCTGAGCCGCGCCATCGTCTGGCCGCGCCTGACGGTGTCGCCCTTGTTGACCTCGATCTTGTCGACATTGGCATAGACGCTGACCAGATTGCCGCCGTGGCGCAGGATGATGATCGGCACCTTGTCGGCATCGGCGGTGATCGCGGCCACGGTGCCGGCATCGGCGGCGACAATCGGCGCCCCGGCGGTGCCGGCGATGTCGATGCCGTCGTTCTTGCCCTTGGAATAGGTGCGGATAATCTTGCCCTGCACCGGCATCGTCATCTGCGCGGTTGACTTGCGGGTCGGCTCCTCGACCTCGATCTTGGGTTTCTCCGGCGCCTCGACGGCGACTTTCTCATCCGGCAGCGGTGCTGTCGCACTGGGCGGCGTCGGTGTCGGCGATCCGGCGCCGGGTTGGGTGACCGCGGCGGTGGCGCTCGGCGCGGGCTGGTTCTTGACCGGGATCAGCAGGTACTGCCCCTCGCGCACGGCAAAATCGGATCCGAGCCCGTTCCAATCGGCCAGCGATTTCACCGGCACCTGGTAGAGTCGAGAGATGGTATAGGCGGTTTCGCCGCGCGCCACCTTGTGGCGCACCGGCTCGGTCCCGGTCTGGGGTGCGGGTTTCGGCGCGGGTTTTGGCGCGGGGGCCAGCGGCGTGGTGGCCACCGGCGTGGTGTCGGGGGCGGCGTCGATGGCGCTGCCGGCGACGGCGGCGATATCGACGGTTCCGGCCGGTTCGGCGACCCGGCGCGGCAACGCCAGCACCTCGTCGGGGCGCAGCTTGTCGGTCGGGCTCATGCCGTTGTAGCGCGCCAGCTCATCGGGCGGCAGCCCGACTCGGTTGGCGACATCGGCTACGCTGTCGCCGCGCCGCGACACCGCGACCTGGTAACTGGGATAGGAAATCACCCCCCGCGCATCCGGTTTCGGCCGGGCGGCGGTCGAGGCCGCCTGCGCCGCCGGGGCGGTGCTGAAGGCGCCGATATTGCCGCGCAGGTCATAATCCAGCGGCTCGTCACAGGCCGTGAGCAGCAGGGCGGTCAGGGCGACCGCACAAAGACGGGCGGTCGGGGCGGGGGCGGGAACTGTCATCTCGCTATCCTCAATGCACGCCCCCCTGTTTGGCCGGGGGCTGGGCGGGTTACCAAAAACTACGCGTCAACTGTCCTGTCCCAGACCCTCGAGCAGCGGAACAAAACGCACGGGCCGGATTTCATCGTAATGCAGGCCGTCCACGGCGCGGCGGACCCGGATCAGGGTCTGCACGGTGTCGGACTGGCCCACCGGCACCACCATGATACCGCCAATTTTCAACTGCGCCAAGAGCGGGCCGGGCGGGTCCTCGGCGGCGGCGGTCACGATGATGCGGTCAAAGGGGGCCTGCTCGGGCAGCCCGTAGGAGCCATCGGCGGTCATCGCGGTGATGTTGACCAGCCCCATCTGCTCGAAGACCGCGCGCGCCTCGCGCACCAGACGGGCGTGGCGGTCCACCGAATAGACCCGGCGCGCCAGTTTCGACAAGATCGCGGCCTGGTAGCCCGACCCGGTGCCGACTTCCAGCACCTTGTCGCGCGGCTGTACCTGCAAGGCCTGGGTCATCAGCCCCACCACCGACGGCTGGCTGATGGTCTGGCCGCAGGCAATCGGCAGCGGCATGTCCTCGTAGGCGCGCTCGGCAAAGATGCCGCGAACGAAGGGGCCGCGGTCGATCTCCTCCATCGCGTTCAGCACCGCCTTGTCCGTCACCCCCTTGGAGCGCAGCGCATAGAGGAACTGCATCTTGGTTTCGGCGCTTGGTCCCGTCATTCGATGGCTTTCAGCGCCGCCAGCGCGTCATGCGCCGTCAGGTCCGCGCGCATCGGCGTGACCGAGATATAGCCATCGAGGTTGACGGCGGCATCGCTGCCCGGCGCGCTGCGCACCTGCTGGTTGCCGCCCCGGATCCACAGGAACCGGCGCCCCGAGGGCGAGGAATGCGGCTCGACCGAGAACACCGTGTCGGGGCGCCAGCCCTGCGGCGCGGCCCTGGCCCCAAGAACCTCGGCGGCCGGAACCGGCGGGAAGTTGATGTTGTAGAACAACCTGTAATCGGTGCCGTCCTCGGGCATGGCCTGAAGGATCGACCGGATCAGCCCGGCGCCATGCGTCAGGGCCGCCTCGAAGGGGTTTTCCAGCTCGAAAGTGCGCGGCCCCAGGTATTGCGAGAGCGCCATCGCCGGCAGCCCCTGCAGCGCGCCTTCCATGGCGCCACCAAGGGTGCCGGAATAAAGCGCGTTCTCGGCCGAGTTGTTGCCCCGGTTGACCCCGGACAACACCAGGTCGGGCGGCGCCCCCTTCATCACGTCGTGCAGGCCCGCCAGCACGCAATCGGCCGGGCTGCCCTCGGCGGCAAAACGCCGCTCGCCCATCTTGGCGATCATCGTGGGATGGGTATAGCTGATGCAATGGGCGACACCGGACTGTTCAAAGGCTGGCGCCACCACCCAGACCTCGCCCTGCGGGCCGGCCAGATCAGCGGCAATCGTCTCCAGTACCTTGAGGCCCGGAGCGTTGATACCGTCGTCGTTGGTGACCAGAATGCGCATATCGTATTGTCCCGCCCCGTTTTGTCCTTGTTAAACAACGCCCAATTGCGGGGCAAGCGCCCCTGTTTCATCTCTTGGCCGAATACGCCCGCCGGAGGCAGGCCCGGAACGGGCCTTCGGGGGCTCAGATCTGGGCCAGCAGACGTGCGGCCTCGTCCTCGGGCCGGGCCAGCGGTTCGCGGTCCTCGCCGGGGAAGAACCGGGCCCGGAGCGCGCTGCGCAGCGGTTTCGGTTCCAACACGTGGACGCGGGGGCCGGTGTGCCCGGTTTCGGCGGCCCAGCTGCGCGCGAGCGCGATCTGGGCCGCCTTGGTGGCGCCATAGGCGCCAAAGAACTTCTGCCCGGCGCGGGGATCGTCGAAGAACACCGCCTGTCCCTCGGTGCCCAAGAGCGGCGCGATGAAGGGGATGAGCCGGCCCATCGCGGTCACATTGACCTCGATGCTCTTCTGCCAGTCCTTCATGTCGAGATGGCTGGCGGGCGTCAGCGGCGCCGCATGCACCGCGGTATGGCACCAGAGGTCGAGCTTGCCCCAGCGGTCGTGGATGCCGCGGCAGAGCTGCGCCATGGCAGCCTCGGTAGTGATGTCCATCGGCGCCAGCGTGGCGCTATGGCCCTTGGCCTGGATACGGTCATCCAGCTCCTCGAGCGCGCCTGTGGTGCGCGCCACGGCGATGATGTGATGGGTCGGCGCCAGCGCTTCGGCCAGGGCAGCGCCAAGCCCGCGGGAGGCGCCGGTGATCAGGGCGGTTTTCTCGGTCATGCGCCGGGTTTGCTGCGGTTCGGCGCGAAGGTCAAGCGGGAGCGCGCGGGGCGGGCCGGGGAATTGCGTATTGGGAAAGAGAAGAAGCGAGGGCGTTGGTGCCCGAGAGGCCGGGGGCGGACATGAAAAAGCGGCGAAGCTTGCGCGACGCCGCCCGGGTTGTCGGAATGTCGCCCGGGTCAGGACCCGGGGATGGTGAGCT
>JBFHMM010000036.1:0-22235 GCA_041594355.1 Paracoccaceae bacterium
CCCTGCGAGCTTCGAAATATCTCGGTCGCGCGATCTGGCGAAACTGGAGCGGATACCACCGCCGAAGCCGCGTCGAGACGAAGATGCACTGCATGAAACTGCTGGCGCAGCGCCTCATGGCGCGGGACTTCGACCGTCAGGTCGCGGAAGTCCAGGTCCGCATCGCCGTCATGAATGGATACACCGCCCTTGGCATCCCTGTCACAAAGCCCGAGGGATCAATCCGTCCGGGGAAAGGGGAACCGCGGGTATCACAAGCTTTGTCCAACAGAGCCCCTTCAGGCTTCAACGCGTGCGCCAATTACTACGCTAGCGGGTGAACTTCTTGAACTTCATCCGCGTGGGCTCGACATCGCCCAGCCGCCGTTTCTTGTCCTCTTCGTAGTCTTCGAAGTTGCCTTCGAACCATTCCACGTGGGCGTCGCCCTCGAAGGCCAGGATGTGGGTGCAGATGCGGTCGAGGAAGAAGCGGTCGTGGGAGATGACCACGGCACAGCCGGCAAAATCGACCAGCGCGTCTTCGAGCGCGCGGAGGGTTTCAACGTCCAGGTCGTTGGTCGGCTCATCCAGCAGCAGCACGTTGCCGCCTTCCTTGAGCAGCCGGGCCATATGCACCCGGTTGCGTTCACCGCCCGACAACAAGCCCACCTTCTTTTGCTGATCGCCGCCCTTGAAGTTGAACGACGAGCAGTAGGCGCGCGAGTTGACCTGGGCGTCGCCCAGCTCGATCACCTCGGCGCCGCCGGTGATGGCCTCCCAGACGGTGTCGTCATCCTTCAGGTCGTCGCGCGACTGGTCGACATAGGACAGTTTCACCGTGTCGCCATAGGTGACCGTGCCCTCGTCGGGCTGTTCCTGCCCGGTCAGCATGCGGAACAGGGTCGATTTACCTGCGCCGTTGGGGCCGATGACGCCGACGATGCCGCCCGGCGGCAGGGCAAAGGACAGGTTCTCGACCAGCTGCTTGTCACCGTAGTGCTTGGCCAGCCCCTCGACCTCGATCACCTTGCCGCCCAGGCGCGGGCCGTTGGGGATGACGATCTGCGCGCGGCTCAGTTTTTCGCGTTCGGACTGGGCGGCCAGATCGTTGTAGGCGTTGATCCGGGCCTTGGACTTGGCCTGGCGCGCCTTTTGCCCCTGCCGCATCCATTCCAGTTCGCGCTCCAGTGTCTTCTGGCGGGATTTGTCCTCGCGCGCTTCCTGCTCCAGCCGCTTGGCCTTTTGTTCCAGCCAGGCCGAATAATTGCCTTCGTAGGGGATGCCGCGACCGCGGTCGAGTTCGAGGATCCAGCCAGTGATGTCATCGAGGAAATAGCGGTCGTGGGTGACGATCAGGATGGTGCCCTTGTAGTCGATCAGGTGCTGTTGCAGCCAGGCGATGGTTTCAGCGTCCAGGTGGTTGGTCGGTTCGTCCAGAAGCAACATGTCGGGCGCTTCGAGCAGCAGTTTGCAGAGCGCCACGCGGCGTTTCTCGCCGCCCGAGAGGTTGGCGATCTCGGCGTCGTCGGGGGGGCAGCGCAGCGCCTCCATGCTGACGTCGATCTGGCTGTCGAGATCCCACAGGTTCTCGGCGTCGATCTTGTCCTGCAGCTGGGCCATCTCCTCGGCGGTTTCGTCCGAGTAGTTCATCGCCAGTTCGTTGTACTTGTCGAGAATGGCCTTCTTTTCGGCCACGCCCAGCATGACGTTTTCCCGCACGCTCAGGCTTTCGTCCAGCTGCGGTTCCTGCGGCAGGTAGCCGACCTTTGCGCCCTCGGCGGCCCAGGCTTCGCCGGTGTAATCCTTGTCGAGACCGGCCATGATCTTCATCAGGGTCGATTTACCGGCGCCGTTGACGCCGACAACGCCGATCTTCACGCCGGGCAGAAAGCTGAGGTGGATGTTTTCAAAGCATTTCTTGCCGCCGGGGTAGGTCTTGGACACACCCTGCATGTGGTAGACATATTGGTAAGCGGCCATGGGTCAGCTCCGATTTCCTGAGATTCTGCGCAGTTGTGCTGTCTAGCCACAGATCGGGCCAAGGGCAATATCTGTGAACTGGGCCACAATCAGGCCGGTGCGGATTCGCTGGGGTGGCGGCGATATTTGTTACAACGGGTGAGTGAGAACATGGCCGAAAGAGGAAAACTGACCGACAAGGGCTTGACCATCAAGCACAAGAAGCTGAAGGGAGAAACGCTGGCCGAGGTGGACAAGGACCGCAAGAAGAACGGCTGTGTCGCCCCCAACGACAAATCGCAGAAGTTCTATGCGGGGACGGCGGTCACGGTGGAGCTGACGAGTCGGTACCGAGGTCTGGTATCCCGGCGGCATGCACATCCTGAGCCACCAGATCATCGCCAACCCGCAGCTGAGCAGGCCCGAGGCGATTGTCAGCGCCGAGATCAAGGTCTGTGTTCCCGACAAGCTGGGTAGCCTGTCGTCGGCGGCCAACAAGGAGTGGAAGCGGTTTTATCAAGAGCGTCTTAAACACGAGAAGAAACACGTGGCCGACGGGGTGAAAGTGGCGCAGCAGATGCTGAACGACCTGACCGTGCTGTCGGTGACGATGAAGACCGAAGACGGTGAACGAGGCGGCGATGAAGAAGCCGGACAGTCAGACCGGGCATGGCAGCGTCAAGCTGAAGACATCCGTGGAGTGATGGGCTCTGCCCGAGGGGATCGAGGCGGACCGAAGCACCCCGGCCGCGAGGGCGACCGGGCGTGGTGTCCTGCGGGCGCTAGGACAGGGACCGTTCGGTTTCCCGCAGGCGCAGGTCCGATGCCGGGTCCGGATTGCTCAGCTGCCGCATCATCTGGTCGATGAAGCTGACGGGATCCTTGCCGAAGAACAACGCGGGTTTGACGATTTCGCGCAGGCTGATGTCGACCTCTACCGGTTCGCCATTCCGGTAGACCAGACCAAGCCGGTAAAGCGCATCGTCGATGGCGCGCAGGAGGGCGCCCGTCTCCGCCGCCGCCTCTCGTGCGACCGCGATCCCGAAAACGCCGCTGCCGAAGTAGGCGATGAATGGTGACCCTAAACCGCAGAACGCGTCCGAGATCGCCTCGCTAATGTCGGTGATCTGGTCGCAGAACTCGCGCCCGCCGCACCGTTCGTAGATGTCGGCGATATTGGTCACGGTCACGATGAGCAATGCGGTGCGATGGAAGCTCATCCGGCCCATCTGCTTGAGGTAGCTTTCGAAAGCGTGGACCCGGATGACACCGTCGACGTCATCTATCGGCAACGGATCGGACAGATCGTGGATCTTGTCAGACTGCGCTGTCTGCTCGTACGGGCGCGCTTCGGCAAAGGAGCGTTCCAGCTCGGCGACCTGGAAGGCGGCTTTTTCCGCCAGAGCGATCCGGTGTTTCAGTTCAAGGAAATCGAAAGGTTTGGTCAGGTAGTCCGTCGCGCCGGCGACAAAGGCCTTGTTCACATGTGCCTTGTCCGACATCGCCGTGGTCATGATGATCGGCGTGTAGCGGTATTGCGGGATTTCCCGGATTTTCTGACACAGCTCGATTCCGGTTATACCCGGCATCTGGATGTCGAGCAGGAAGGCTTCGAACCTTTCGCCCGACGTTTCGATAATCTCCAGCGCCTTGGCGCCGGAAGCCGCCGTCGTGACGTAGTGATTTTCAAGCTGATGTAGCGACAAAGAAATCAGCTCCAAGATATCCGGTTCGTCGTCGACCAAGAGAACCTTCATTTCCGCATCCTCGATTGTTATTGCTCATAGGCAACTCTCTCTCCCCAGAGTTGAATGATGGCCGCCTGAGTGATGTAAGGGAAGCGGCGGGGCGGGAGCGTTGCGCAGATCGGGAAAAGGGTGGACCTATGAGAGTTGCTGCAAATGTTCGCGTTGAGTGTCGGGTATTATTTAAAATATTGTTCATAAGTATATTATTTTACTTCTAGAAAGACCAGTCGGGGGCGTTGGCGCGGGGGGGTGCCTGCCCTCAGTGTGATGCAGGTGCAACACTGGAGGGAAAACCGCGCCGATGCCGCCGGGAGTTTTCACAAGCCTGCCAATGGAATTCGAGGTTACTCACGTTCTGATTGACCGTACTGACGGACCGTACCGAGGCTCGCCCCCCCATGCACGCGCCCCAGGGGCGACAGGACGGTGCCTGCGGTGCGATCCGTGGTTTTACTGCCGCTTTTCGAAGAACACCTGTGCATAGGGGTCGTCGTTGAAGCGGTCGATCTCGGTCCAGTCGAGCCGGCGGAACATGGCGACGGTCTTGGCGGCCAGGTCCTCGGACCGGTGGGTGCGGAAATGCAGCCGGTAGCCAAAGGTCGCCTTGTGCATCTGCCCCTTCGTCCTGGCCAGGGCGCGCGGGTTGGGCTGGCCGATGTTCGAAACCATCGCCCCCCAGGAGCCGTCGATATAGCGTTTGCCCGTCTCGTCGATCAGGTAAATGCCCTCGCCATAGTCCAGAAACGGACGCGGGTTGCGGGACTGGCAGAACAGGTAGCTGGGAGCGTCGGTCACTTGGCACCTTTGAGATGGTGGCGCAGGAATTCGCGTGTGCGCTCCTTGGTGGGGGGGGAACAGCACCTCGGGCGGGCCTTCCTCGACCACCACGCCCTTGTCGCTGAACAGCACGCGATCGCAGACCCAGGCCGCGAAATCCATCTCGTGGGTCACGATGATCATGGTCATGTGCTCTTCGGCGAGCTGTTTCATCACCCTGTTCACCTCTTCCACCGGGTCGTGGTCCAGTGCCGAGGTGGCCGCGACGGACGGTCAGGTTGAAGTCCTTGAGCACCTAACGCGTGCCAAAAGATTTCTGGGCGTGCCTGATTTCGTCAAATTCTGTGTGTTCGGTCATGTACGCTCTCTGGGCCCAGGGATATGGAAATACGGCGTTCGATCCGGCGCAGCACCCATTCCATGTCAAGGTTGACAACCTACAGCGTCCGGCCTTTTTCCGGAATCATATCGTCACACGAATATCCCGAGAACGCCGAAGGCGTGGCAGGGTGTTCGTGTCACAAGTTGAAGGCCGGGCGCTTTAGAAGAAGGCGGCGGCGAGGATGCAGAGTTCGAACGGGCGGCAGGTCTTGCCGATCACCCGCTGCGCCGACAGCGTCAGTTCGCTGACCCCGATCACCGAGACCAGCGCGCTGTCTTTCCACCGCGCGATCATGTTGTTGCCGATCGGCGGAATCACGTCGCGCACCGCGTGCGGGATCACCACCTTGCGCAGCGTCCCGCCCCGGCTCAGGCTCAGCCTGCGCGCGGCCTCCATCTGGCCCTTGTCCACCGCCAGGATCGCGGTCCGGATCAGTTCCGAGTTGTAGACCCCGAAATGCAGC
The DNA here is from genome assembly GCA_041594355.1 of Paracoccaceae bacterium. Taxonomy (GTDB): domain Bacteria; phylum Pseudomonadota; class Alphaproteobacteria; order Rhodobacterales; family Rhodobacteraceae; genus JAIUZI01. The sequence goes on from JBFHMM010000036.1 coordinate 5,309, forward strand.
CCCAGCCCGATCACCCCGGCCTGAAAGGCATCCAGCTGAATGCCGACCTGCGGCCCAACGAAATACAGGATGAACAGCTGGATCAGGCCCGGCGTGCCGCGAAACACGCTGACATAGGCCGCGCCCAGATACCGAAGGGCCGCAAAGCGCGCCAACCGCGCCGCGGCGCCCAGCCTGCCGCGGATCAGCCCCAACAGTTTGGTCAGTACCTAAAGAAGGATGGTGACCCAGGCCGCCCAGAGAAAACGGATAGACCTTCAGCATTAGTTCCAGAGCCATTAGCCGCTCTTTCTGGGGCTCGTCTGGAGGCACAGAGCACACACCCGATACGGGCGGCGACCGGTTACCGGCATCTTGTCAGGGATAATCGCGCCGGGCCATGGCCCGGACGGAAACAGCCCCGCCGCCCGGCCGGGCGGCGGGGCTGTTTCCGTCTCAGCGGATGTCCGCGCCTATGCAATTGTCGGCAAAGGCCAGATTGGTGCTGTCGTCCATCATCGAATCGAGCACCGCCTGCATGGTTGCGGCCAGTTCCGGGTTGCCCTCGCGGATGGCGATGTCGGCGTCAAAGGGTCGGTGGTCGTCTGGTCGCCGAACATTTAAAACGCCTGCCCTTTTCGGTCATCGCCAGGATAGCGGCGATCGATACATTGACGATCGCGTCGGCACGGCCGTTTTCCAGTTCCAGCAGCAGTTCGGGCAGCCCCTTCCAGGTGTCGATGTCATAGCCCTTTTCGCGGGCCCGATCTCCGCGGGTTGCACCCGGCGTCAGCCCGGCCTTCTTGCCCTCCGGTTCCTCAATGTTGCCGATACCCGAGCCCGGCTTGGCAAAAATCGCGCTTGTTCGAGTATTCGCGGCCGACGAAATCGGCCACTTCGTCGCGCTCGGCGGTGATGGTCATCGAGCCGACGACGGCGTCGTGGTGACGATTTCCGCCTCCATCGCCATGCGCTTGGCGATCTCTGTGCCGATGGCGGGGTCGAACCCGACCACCTGCGTTTCATCGTGGACGAAGTGAAACGGAGGATAGGTTCCGGACATGGCGATGTGGATGACTCCTTTTCCCTCAGATCGTTCAGCTCTTCTGCGGTGGCGGCGGTCAGCCCTACAACCGCAAGCCCGGCGGCGGCAATCGCGATGCGTTGACAGGGGCGCGGCGGGGGGCGACAAACGCGCGATGTCCCGCGCGGGGCGAAGCACAGGGAACAATTACGTGCGCAGATTGCCATTTGCCCGGCCCGGACAGCGGATCGGCCTGCTGGGCGGGTCCTTCGACCCGCCGCACGCGGGCCATGCGCATATCACCCGCGAGGCGCTGAAACGGTTCGGGCTGGACCGGGTGTGGTGGCTGGTCAGCCCCGGCAACCCGTTGAAAGAGCACGGCCCCGCGCCGCTGTGGGAACGGATTCGCGCGGCCCGCGCGATGATGCGGCACCCGCGCGTGGACGTGACCGACATTGAGGCGCGGCTGGGCACACGGGTCACCGCCGACACCATCGCTGCGCTGCACCAAAACTATCCCGGCGTGCGGTTCGTCTGGTTGATGGGGGCCGACAATCTGGCGCAGTTCCACCTGTGGAAGAACTGGAGATCCATCGCCGACGCGGTGCCGATGGGGGTGCTGGCACGCCCCGGCGACCGGATCTCGGCGCGGATGTCACCGGCGGCGCGGCTCTACGCGCCGCAGCGCATCGGTGCGCGGGACAGCCACCGCCTCGGCCGGTCCCGCGCCCCGGCATGGTGTTTCGTCAACGTGCCGATGGTGGAGCTGAGCTCCTCGCAGATCCGTGCCACCGGCGGCTGGTCGGGCGGCAAATACGGCGGCGAATTCGGCGGCGAATTCGGCGCACGCGCCTGATTGTGGCGGCGGCAGGGGGCAAAATGCCGCCAAAAAAACCGATCCTGTCCGCTTGATTGCCAAAGAAACCTGCGATTTGATTCAACTATGGACAAGAGGGTTTCACGTCGGTTTGTGTTGGGGGGGCTCAGCGCCCTGGCGGGCGGTGGCGCGGCATGGGCCAATGCACCGGCCGCCTCGCTGCGGCCATGGGTCCGGCCCGTGGATCTGGCCACCTCGGCCGCCGGTGGCGCCGAGGGGCTGATCACCCGCTTTGGACTGCCGGGAGAGGTGGTCTGTGCGGTGGCGGATGTCCAGACCGGCTTGCGGCTTGAATCGGTCGGCGGGCGCAGCGGCTTGCCGCCCGCCAGCGTCGCCAAGGCGCTGACAACGCTCTACGCGCTGGACGTGCTGGGCGGCGATCACCGCTTTGTCACGCGTGTCATGGCGGACGGGCCGGTGCAGAACGGCGTGCTGAAGGGTGACCTGATCCTGGCCGGTGGTGGCGATCCGACGCTGGATACCGACGGGCTGGCGGTGCTGGCGGCGCGGCTGAAATCCCGCGGCATCCGCGAGCTGCGCGGCAAATTCCTGGTCTATGACGGCCTGTTTCCCATTATCCGCAGCATCGACCCCGGCCAGCCCGACCATGTCGGCTACAGCCCGGCAGTGGCGGGGATCGCGCTGAATTTCAACCGGGTGCATTTCGAGTGGAAACGCGCCGGCAAGGGCTATTCCGTCAGTATGGACGCCCGCAGCGCCAAGTACCGGCCCGCAGTCGATATTGCCCGGATGAAGGTCGCGAACCGCACCGTGCCGGTCTATACCTATGCCGACCAGAAGGGCGCGGACCAATGGACCGTGGCCAATGGCGCGCTGGGCAACGGCGGCTCACGCTGGCTGCCGGTGCGCAAACCGGCGCTCTATGCGGGCGACGTGTTCCGCACGCTGGCCCGGTCGCATGGCATCGTGCTGCCGGCGGCGCAAGCGACCGGACAGCTGCCCGGCGGCGCGCAGACGCTGGCGGAGCACCGCAGCGAGGCGCTCACCGAGATCCTGCGCGACATGCTGCGGTATTCGACGAACGTCACCGCCGAGATGGTCGGGCTGGCAACGACGGTGGCGCGGGGCAAGGCACCGGCGACGCTGCGCGACTCGGCCGGGGAAATGAGCCGTTGGGCCGCGGCGAAATACGGCATGGCCGGCACCCGGATGGTGGACCATTCCGGGCTGGGCGACGCGTCGCGGATGACACCGGAGGATCTGGTCGGCGCGCTGGTGCTGGTCGGCCGGAACGGCCTGCTCCGGCCGCTTCTGAAGCCCTTTGCCATGCGCAACGCCAAGGGCGGTATCGACAGGGACCACCCGATCAAGGTCGACGCCAAGACCGGCACGCTGAACTTTGTCTCGGGGCTGGGCGGCTATCTGACGGCCTCGGACGGCACCGAACTGGCCTTTGCGATATTTACCGCCGATACCGCTCGACGAGCCCGGATTGCTCCGCAGGACCGCGAGCGGCCCGATGGCGCGCGGTCGTGGAACCGCAAGTCGAAGCAGTTGCAGCAGAAGCTGATCGAACGCTGGGGCGCGCTTTACGGGTCCTGAGCCGCCTACAGCGTCCGGCCATTTACCCGACTCATATCGTGACACGAATATCCCGAGAACGCCGAAGGCGTGGCAGGGTGTTCGTGTCTCAAGTTTAAGGCCGGGCGCTTTAATCCTGAATGATGATGCGGGTGTTCTCCATCCCGGTTTCGCGGGTCAGGTTGAACAGGATTTCCGCGTTATCGGGGTGCAACCGCACACAGCCCGCCGAGGCGACACAGCCCAGCTTGTCGATCTGGGTGGTGCCGTGCACCGCGTAGTTGCCGTGAAAGAAGATCGAGAACGGCATCGGCGCGTTGTTGTAAAGCGTCGAGTAATGCATTCGCTTCATCGACTGCGGCGTAAAGACGCCGGTCGGCGTGACCTTGCCCGGTCGGGCGGTCGAGACCGGCCAGCGATAGAGCAGCCGGTCATTGTAAAAGACAGTCATTGTCTGTTCGGACTTGTCAATCCAGGCCTCCAGCGGGGCCGCCCGCAGCGGACCCGGTAGGGCGCAGAACAGCGCCAGCGCGAGGGCGATGACCAGCCCGCGCATCGGTCAGACTACGTGGCGTGCGCGAGCCCCGCGTTCGATCGCGGCGGCATGCAGCCGGTCGATGTTCAGCTCGTAACGGATCTCTTCCAGCAGGCGCAGTTCGGGTTCGGCCAGCGTGCCGTCGGCGGCGGCAACGTCGCAGGCCAGCGCATAGGCGGTTTCAAACAGTCGCTCCGGCAGACTGTCGCGGATCAGGCCAAACAGCGCATCCAGCCCGTCTTCCTGTTCAAACAGGTCAAAGACCGTCTGCGACATTTGCTTGATCCGGTCGATGTCGTAGTCGGCAAAGACAGGCAGCATGTTCACCGCCGACTGGATCTTGACCAGTTCGGCGGTGCGGATGTTCTCGTCAGAGGCGGAAACGGCGATCATCAGCGCCACGAGGCAGTCCTGCGCGCTGAGCGATTTGGTGTCGGAATGTGTCACGGGGCCGGTTCCTTTGGCATTTGGTCACAGAAGGTCGTGTTGCAGTGCAGAATATTGACGGGGCACCGTCAGCACAATAGGTAGCGGCGCAACGCGGCGCGGAGTGCGCGGCGGATTGTCGGAGAATGAAATGTCTGAGAAGCGCGAAGCCGCCCTTGCGTCCAAAGCCTGGCCCTTTGAAGAGGCCCGGCGGGTGCTGAAACGCTATCAGAAACAGCCGCCCGAAAAAGGGTACGTGCTGTTCGAGACCGGCTATGGTCCCTCGGGTCTGCCGCATATCGGCACCTTTGGCGAGGTGGCGCGCACCACGATGATCAAGCGCGCCTTTGAGGAGATCAGCGACATTCCCACCAAGCTGATCTGTTTCTCGGACGATCTGGACGGCATGCGCAAGGTACCCGGCAACGTACCCAACCAGGAGATGCTGGCCGAACACCTGCAGGAGCCGCTGACCTCGGTCCCCGATCCGTTCGGCGAATACGACAGCTTTGGCGCCCACAACAACGCCATGCTGCGTCGGTTCCTCGATACCTTTGGCTTTGAGTACGAGTTCATCAGCGCCACCGAGTTCTACCGCTCGGGCCAGTTCGATGAAATCCTGAAACGCGCCGCCGAACGCTATGACGACATTATGAAGATCATGCTCAAGTCCCTGCGCGAGGAACGCCAGCAGACCTATTCGATCTTTCTGCCGATCCACCCGGAAACCGGGCGCGTGCTCTATGTGCCGATGAAGGAGGTCAATGCCGAGGCCGGCACCGTGACCTTTGACGACGAGGACGGGCGCGAATGGACGCTGCCGGTGACGGGCGGCAACGTAAAGCTGCAATGGAAGCCCGATTTCGGCGCCCGCTGGGCGGCGCTGGGCGTCGATTTCGAGATGTACGGCAAGGATCATTCCACCAATACGCCGATCTATGACGGCATCTGCCGGGCGCTGGGTGAAAAGGCACCGGAGCATTTCACCTATGAGCTGTTTCTGGATGAGAACGGGCAGAAGATTTCGAAATCTTCGGGCAATGGCGTCAGCATCGACGAATGGCTGACCTACGCCAGCGCCGAGAGCCTGTCGTATTTCATGTACCAGAAGCCGAAGACCGCCAAGCGGATGTATTTCGACGTGATCCCCAAGGCGGTGGACGAGTATCACCAGCAGCTGCGCGCCTATCCGACTCAGGACCTGAAGGCGCAGCTGAATAACCCGGTGTGGCATATCCACGGCGGCGAGGTCCCCGAATCGACGCTGGTGGTGCCCTTTGGCATGCTGCTGAGCCTCGCCTCTGTGTCCGGCGCCGAGGACAAGGAGACGCTCTGGGGTTTCATCCGCCGCTATGCGCCCGAGGCCACCGCCGAGAGCCACCCGGATCTGGACCAGGCCGCCGGGTTCGCGGTCCGCTACTTCAACGACTTCGTGAAGCCGACGCGCAGCTACCGCGCGCCGACAGATGCGGAACGCGAGGCGCTGCAGCTGCTGCGCGACGAACTGGCTGCCTATGACGGGCCGGTGGATGACGAAGCGCTGCAATCTGTGGTCTACGGCGTCGGTCGCGACCGGTTCCAGCCGCTGCGCGGCTGGTTCACGGCGCTCTACGAAGTGCTGCTGGGCGCCAGCCAGGGGCCGCGCTTTGGCGGCTTTATCGCGCTTTATGGCGTGCAGGAAACCGTGGCGCTGATCGACAAGGCACTGGCGGGGGAACTGGCCTGACCGGCACGCGCCGCCGCGCCGGCCGCAACGGTGGGCGCGCGGAAGAGCGCATCTAGAGCGAGGGCGTCGGCAGCCTTTGGCGCAGGTTCGACCGCGTCCATGAACGCGCATGTCGGCATCGGTCGGGCGGGTCTTGGGGTTGGCCATGACAACACCGTGATCTCAGCCTGTTTTGCGGCACAGTCTGTGTGCAAACCGGTAGTCTGGTCAAATCAAGGAACCGTTCTAGATGCCCGCATGTCTTTCAGGAGGACTTGAACCATGACCAAAGCGAATTTGTCCCTATCCCGCCGCGCCGTTCTGGGCGGGGCCGCCGCCCTGCCGCTTGTGGCCGCGGCGGGCACCCCTGCCCTTGCGGCCGGCCACGGCGGCGGCGCCGCGATGCCGGTGGCGCGCAGTTTCAAGCTGGGCGAGATGACCGTGACCACCTTGCTGGACGGCAGCATTCTGCGCGACGGGGCCAAGGGGATTTTCGGCGGCAACGCCACGGAAGAACAGTTTGCCGAGGTCTCGGCCGAGAACTTCATCTCGGCTGAACAGGCGCAGTTCTACTTCACCCCGACGCTGGTCGACACCGGCAGCGCGCTGGTGCTGTTCGACACCGGGCTGGGGCAAGGCGGCGTCGTCACCGCGCTGGCAGCCGCCGGGGTCACCCCGGATCAGATCGACGTGGTCGTGATTACCCACATGCACCCCGACCACATCGGCGGGCTGATGACCGATGGCGCGCCGACCTTTGCCAACGCGCGCTATATCACTGGCGCGCAGGAGTACAACTTCTGGTCCAAGATGGATCCGGGCAACGGGGTCGGTGACCTGGTTGCCAGCAATGTCACCCCGCTGGCCGAAAAGACCGAGTTCATCGAGGACGGCGCCAGCGTTGCCCCCGGCGTGACCGCCATGGCGGCCTTTGGCCATACGCCGGGCCACATGGTCTATCACTTGGAAAGCGGCGACCGCCGTCTGGTGCTGACCGCCGATCTGGCCAACCACTATGTCTGGTCCTTTGCGCATCCCGAGTGGATCGTGAGCTTTGACAGCGACAAGGAGGCCGCGACCGCATCGCGCCGCAAGGTACTGGGCATGCTGGCCGCCGACCGGGTGCCGATGATCGGCTATCACATGCCCTTCCCGGCGGCCGGTTTCGTCGAGACGCGGGGCGAGGGCTTTCGCTTTGTGCCGGTCAGTTACCAGTTGATGGGCTGACCCCACAGGCCCTATACCCGGCGGCCAGGGCGGCCTCTTTGCCGCCGGGAGAACAGCGATGGGTCCCGCCCCCGATACCGATAACGATACCGACACCGATACCGACGATCCGGCTGCTTTCGACACCTATGTGCAGCGGGCGCGTGATGGCCTGCCTCCCGCCTTTGCGCGATTGGCGCGCGCCGTCGTGGTGGCGGTCGAGGATTGGCCGCCGCACGACCTGCTGCGCGAGATGGGGATCGCCGATCCGCTCGAGCTCACCGGGCTCTACGAGGGGATTCCGCTGACCGAGAAATCGGTGCTGGACCAGCCGCAGCAACCCGACCGGATCACCCTATATCGTCAGCCGATCCTTGCAGAGTGGCGCGACCGGGGCGACGTCAATCTGGCCGATCTGGTGACCCATGTGCTGGTGCACGAACTGGCGCACCATTTCGGCTGGTCCGATGACGACATCGCCCAAATCGACCGCTGGTGGGAATGATGCACACGCATGAACCGCACGTCGCGGCGCGACGGGCGGTTTCAGGCCGTTTCGTTAAGGATCAGATGCGACTCATCTCGTCGGCCAGACGGTCAAAGGGGTCGCGGGCCAGCTTTGCCTGCGTTTCCGGATCGGCGTCGGTGCCGGCACCGGCAACGCCGCCGGTCCAGCGCTCCGGCAACCAGGCGGCGATGCGGCGCGCGGCGGCGGTTATCGCTGCGGCCCGTTCCGGGAAGCGGCGCGCAAACCGGGCATATCCGCCTGCCGCCAGTTCGCTCGCACGATCCGGGCCCAGCGTCAGCCAGGTAATGACCAGCGTCAGCGCCACCAGCGCCACGCCCCCCGGAATCAGCCAGGGCCACGCGATCACCACGGCGGCCAGCAGGAGCAGCGCCGACAGCCGCCATGACGGTTGAAAGCCGCGCAAACCGCGGGTCAGCGGCGCCAGCGGATTGGGCAGGCGGCGGGTCTTGCGGCGGCCCCTGCCGCGGCGCGGCGCTTCGGACAGTTCATGCTGCGGGGCCAGTTCCGGCAGCAGGTGCTGCTGTGGGGTGATCGGACCGACGGCCTTTTCCTTTTCGATGATCTGCCGGATCACATCAAGCGACGGCCCGTCGGGCGGACAATCGGCGGCAGAACATTCGAGCATTTTCAGCGGCGTGCCATTTTGGCTGACGGCATAGGACATATCAGGTACCCAAGCGAGTTTCATACATACAGATGGCCGACGGGCTGACGCCGTCTTGGGCCGAGGTACTGCTCTTGCCTCAGTGCGGTCTCAATTCGCCGCGTTACGTCCGCAATTCTGCCATGATCCAGGCGGCTTTGCGACGGAAATGCGGCATTTCCGTGTCACTGTGGAACACCGGGAAACAGTAATAGGGAAATTCAGGTCGGGTCGCGCCAGCGGTTGACAATAGGGTACCTGCGATCCAACCAGAAGGCGCCTTTTGTCAGGCGCACGCCGGGTGCGGACTGGAATCGCTTGTACTCCGAGATGTAGATCAGCCGCTCTACCTTGCGGGCGATTTCGCGTTCGAACCCGGCCGCGACGCAATCGGCGATGGACCCGTTGCGATCCACCAGGATCTCCAGCATCGCGTCCAGATCGGGATAATCGGGCAGGCTGTCGCTGTCCTTCTGATCCTCGCGCAGCTCGGCGGTGGGCGGCTTGTTGATCACGTTGGGGCGGATCACCTCACCCGCCGGCCCCATCATCCAATCGCGGTGATTGGCGTTGCGCCAGCGGCAGGTTTCGAACACGCGGGTTTTGTAAAGATCCTTGATCGGGTTATAGCCGCCCGCCATGTCGCCATAGATCGTGGCATAGCCCACCGCGACCTCGGATTTGTTGCCGGTGGTCAGCAGCATCTCACCGAACTTGTTACTGAGTGCCATCAGCAGCAGACCCCGCAGGCGCGACTGGATGTTTTCCTCGGTCAGGTCCGCCTCGCGGCCCTGAAACAGCGGCGCAAGCGTATTGGTGATCGCCGCGCGCCCTTCGCTGATCGGCACATAGTCATACCGGCAGCCCAGCGCCTTGGCCACCGCCTCGGCATCGTCGAGCGATTCCTGGCTGGTGTATTCCGACGGCAGCATCACACAGCGCACGTTGTCGGCGCCCAGCGCATCGACGGCGATGGTCGCCACAATGGCCGAATCCACCCCGCCCGACAGCCCCAGCAACACCTTGCCGAACCCGGTCTTGCGGCAATAGTCGCGCAGGGCTGTCACCATGACGTGATAATCCTGCTCCCATTCGCTGGCGTGGGTGTGCACCTCGCCCGGCACGATCCGCCAGCCATTCATGCCGCGCTCCAGATCGACATGGGCGATGGTTTCGTCGAACTGCGGCATCTGGAACGCCAGCTCGCCGCCCGGGTTCAGGCCGAATGTTGCCCCGTCGAACACCTGATCGTCCTGCCCGCCCACCATGTTGAGGTAGATCAACGGCAGACCCGTTTCGACCACGCGGGCCACCATATGGTTGAGCCGGGTGTCATGTTTGCCCCGGTAATAGGGCGAGCCATTGGGCACCAGCAGGAACTCGGCCCCCGTCTCGGCCAGCGTTTCGGCGACATCCTCGTGCCAGGCGTCTTCGCAAATGGGCGAGCCAATGCGGGTGTTGCTCACCGAATAGGGGCCACCCAGCGGCCCGGAGTCGAATATCCGCACCTCGTCGAACACAGTCTCGTTGGGCAGGTGGTGTTTCAGCACGGTGCTGACGATCCGCCCCTGCCGGAGAATGAAATAAGCATTATAAAGCCCGGTGCCCTCAACCCAGGGTCCGCCAATGGCCAGCGCCGGCCCGTCGGCACAGTCCTCCGCCAGTTTCCGCACCGCTCCGATCGCGGCCAGGTTAAAAGCCGCCTTCATCACCAGGTCCTGCGCATTGTAACCGGTGATGAACATTTCAGGCAGCGCCACCAGATCGGCCCCGGCCGCGCGGCCTTGTTCCCATGCTGCCCGCGCCTGCGCCGCGTTGCCCTGCAGGTCGCCCACCACGGGATTCAGCTGCGCCAAAGTCACACGAAAACGGTCGGACATGCGGCCCCCTTGCCCAAAATGCGTCCCCAGCCATTTACCAGATCATCCGCCGAGGGAAAGCCTTGGCCGGGAAACTCCCGGCAAAAGACGTTGCCTGTGCGCCCCTGCTCGCCTAATTTCGAGAGGTCCCGCAGGGTTGCGCGGACATTTGGGGCAGACAGGGCATCGCATGACACATTTCCGCACGGCATTGGGTTTGGCAACCGGACTGACCGGACTGGTGGCGCTGGCCACGGCCGCCACCGCACAGGACGACAAGGTCCTGACCACGCAGGACGACATCGGCGGCGTTTACGAAGGCACCTTTCGCGGCGGGCTGCAGCACGGCACCGGCACCTACCGGCTGCCCAACGGCTACGAATACACCGGCGACTGGGTCGATGGCGAAATCAAGGGCAACGGCATCGCCCGCTTTCCCAACGGGTCGGTCTACGAGGGCCAGTTCGAAAAGGGCAAGCCGCACGGGCTGGGCAAGATCACCTTTTCCGATGGCGGCACCTACGAAGGTGAATGGGCTGACGGGGTGATCAACGGCCAGGGTGTGGCGGTCTATGCCAATGGCGTCCGCTACGAGGGCGGGTTCCAGAGCGCCCAGCACCACGGCACCGGCACCATGCGCAACCCCGGCGGCTTTACCTACACCGGCGACTGGGTCCACGGGCAGCAAGAGGGTACCGGCACCATCACCTATGCCGACGGGTCGGTCTACGAAGGCGCAGTCGCGGGCGGCCAGCGCCACGGCACCGGCAAGCTGACGCTGCCCGATGGGCTGACCTACGAAGGCGACTGGGCCGATGGCCAGATGAGCGGCGCCGGTACCCTGACCCAACCCAACGGCGATGTCTATGTCGGCCAGCTGGTGGCGGGACGCCGCGAGGGCAAGGGCACAGTGACCTATGTCAACGGCGACATCTACGAGGGCGACTTTGCCGACGACCGCCGCCATGGGCAGGGCACCTTCACCGGCACCGACGGCTATGTCTACACCGGCGACTGGGTCGCGGGCCAGATCGAGGGCAAGGGCCGCGTGACCTACCCCGACGGGTCGGTTTACGAGGGCGACTTCCGCGCCGACCTGGCCGATGGCAAGGGCAAGATCACCTATCCCGACGGCTCCACCTACGATGGCGACTGGGTCGCGGGCGTGATCGAGGGCACCGGCACAGCCACCTTTTCAAACGGCATGGTCTACAAGGGCGAATTCAAGAACGCCAAGAACCACGGCCAGGGCGTGCTGACCTATGCCGACGGTTACCGCTACGAAGGCGAATGGCAGGACGGCAAGCGGCACGGCATGGGCAAGGCGACCTATGCCGACGGCTCGGTCTATACCGGCCAGTTCGTCGACGGCCAGCGCGACGGGACCGGCGAAATCGTCATGCAGGGCGGCTTTAGATACAAGGGCCAGTGGCAGGACGGTGAAATCAGCGGCGAGGGTGTCGCCACCTATGCCAACGGCGACGTCTACGAAGGCACCTTCAAGAACGGCAAGCGTCAGGGCACCGGCACCATGCGCTACGCGACCGGACAGGAAGCCAGCGGCAACTGGGAAAACGGCGCCCTGAACGACGGCGGCTGAAACGGCAAAGCCGGGCGTGACCGCGACTGACCGCTACCACGGCACCTCCTTGCCGGCCCAGTCGTAGAACCCCCCGCTCTGCGCAGGTGTCAAGCCGTCGATCACCGCCAGCAGGTTCGCCGCCGCTTCCGCCGCCGGAACCGAGGGATGCCGGCCAAGGTATCTGGCCGTGAACGCGGTCTGCACCGTGCCCGGATGCAGCGCCACCACCGCCGCCTTGGGATGGCTGCGGGCCAGCTCGATCGCCGCCGTGTGCACGATCTGGTTCACCGCCGCTTTGGCCGCGCGGTAGCTGACCCAGCCGCCCAGCCGGTTGTCGCCGATCGATCCCACCCGCGCCGACAGCACCGCCAGAACCGACCGGCCCCGGCGCGGCAGCAGCCGGTGCGCCTGTCCCAGAACCAGCGCCGGACCGACGGCGTTCAGCGCGAACTGGTCCAGCATCGCCTGCGCGGTGACCGCCCGCAGCGACTTCTCCGGCGCCGCCCCGCCGATTTCCAGCGCGCCGGTGGCCACCATCACCAGATCGAACGGCCCGTCGATCCCGGCCAGCCGGTCGGCCGCGTCCGGTGCCGTCAGGTCCAGCCCGTCTGCCGAGCGCGACAGCCCCGTCACCTCAACGCCGCGCGCGCCAAGCGCTGCGGCCAATGCACTCCCGATGCCGCCCGAGGCCCCGATGATCAATGCCCTGTCCATACCGCGCGACCTAGCCGGATTTCCGCCCCCGTCCAGCGCCCCGACCAGCGCAGTTGCCCCTCCGCCCAGCGCCAAAACCCGCAAACCCGGCCCACGAATGCATTTCCCGCTTTCCATTTGCATCGGCAGTTCCTATAAATCCGCGCATGACCAGTCACGCCCATATCCCGACCGCTGCCGCCTCGTGCGGGGCGTTCCCGCGTGGACTACTGATCCTAATCCGCCTCTGAGCGTGCCTGTCGGCGCGCCCGCTCAGAGGGGAACGCCGCGCGCCATTGGCTTAGGACAGACAAGAAAGTACCCGAGATGACAAAATCACCCGATACCACCGCGACCGAACAGGACCGCGTACTGATCTTTGACACCACGCTCCGCGACGGCGAACAAAGCCCCGGCGCAACGATGACCCATACCGAGAAACTGGAAATCGCCGGTCTGCTCGACGACATGGGTGTCGATATCATCGAGGCAGGATTCCCGATCGCCTCCGAAGGCGACTTCAAGGCGGTCAGTGAAATCGCAGCGAATGCCACCAACAGCGTGATTTGCGGCCTCGCACGCGCCAATTTCGCCGATATCGACCGCTGCTGGGAGGCGGTGAAAAACGCCACCAAACCGCGTATCCACACCTTTATCGGCACCTCGCCGCTGCACCGCGCCATTCCGGACCTGACGATGGACGAAATGGCCGACAAGGTCCACGAAACGGTCACGCACGCGCGCAACCTCTGCGACAACGTGCAATGGTCGCCGATGGACGCGACCCGGACCGAATGGGATTACCTGTGCCGCGTGGTCGAGATCGCCATCAAGGCGGGCGCCACCACCATCAACATCCCCGACACCGTCGGATACACCGCGCCGGTAGAATCTGCCGACCTGATCCGCCGCCTGATCGAAACGGTTCCCGGCGCCGATGACGTGATCTTTGCCACCCACTGCCACAATGACCTCGGCATGGCGACCGCCAACGCGCTGGCCGCCGTCGCGGGCGGCGCGCGGCAAATCGAATGCACCATCAACGGGCTGGGCGAACGCGCCGGCAACACCGCGCTGGAAGAAGTGGTGATGGCGCTCAAGACCCGTCACGACATCATGCCGTGGCACACCGGCGTCGACACCACCAAGATCATGCAAATCTCACGCCGCGTCGCGACGGCCTCGGGCTTTCCGGTGCAGTTCAACAAGGCCATCGTCGGCAAAAACGCCTTTGCCCATGAATCCGGCATCCACCAGGACGGTATGCTCAAGAACCGCGAGAACTTCGAGATCATGCTGCCCGAGGACATCGGCCTCTCGGGCACCTCGCTGCCGCTGGGCAAGCATTCGGGCCGCGCCGCGCTGCGCGACAAGCTCGAGACCTTGGGTTACGAGGTCGGCGACAACCAGCTCAAGGATATCTTCGTGCGGTTCAAGGAACTCGCCGACCGCAAGAAAGAGGTCTTTGACGACGACATCATCGCGCTGATGCACTCGGGCGAAAACGCCGAGGCCGACCGCCTTCAGATCGTCTCTATGAAGGTGATCTGCGGCACCGGCGGCCCGGCCGAGGCCACCGTCGAGATGGAAATCGACGGCAAGGACGTTACCGCAACCGCCCATGGCGACGGCCCGGTCGACGCCAGTTTCAAGGCGATCCGCGAGCTGTATCCCAACAAGGCGCATCTGCAGCTTTACCAGGTTCACGCCGTGACCGAAGGCACCGACGCGCAGGCCACCGTTTCGGTGCGGCTGGAAGAGGACGGCATGATCGCCACCGGCCAGTCCGCCAATACCGACACCGTGGTCGCCTCGGCCAAGGCCTATGTCAACGCGCTGAACCGGCTGATCGTGCGCCGCGAGAAATTCGGCCCCGGCACCGACACGCGCGAGATCTCCTACAATGACGTCACCTGACCGGAACGGCCCGATCCTCAAACCACCTAAAGGCGCCGGCGGACCGGCGCCTTTTCTCTGTCCGGACACGACCATGCCGCGCTGCGGTTTCCCCGGACCACGCATGTCGAACAGCCCCCGCGCCCATCCAAAGGACCCAAGCATGCCCAAAACCACCACGATCCGCCCGTTCCACCTTGCCTTTCCGGTCGATGACCTCGACGCCGCCCGCGCCTTCTACACCGGCACGCTGGGCTGCGGCGAAGGGCGCAGTTCCGACCGCTGGATCGACTTCGACTTTCACGGCCACCAGATCGTCGCGCATCTGGCGCCCGGTGAATGCCGCGCCGCGGCCACCGGCGCCGTTGATGGCCACGGCGTGCCGGTGCGTCACTTCGGGCTGGTGATGACGATGGAAGACTGGCAGGCCACTGCCGACCGGCTGACCGCCGCCGGCACCGATTTTGTCATCGAACCCTACATCCGCTTCGAGGGGCAGCCGGGCGAGCAGGCCACCATGTTCTTTACCGATCCCGCCGGCAATGCCATCGAGCTGAAGGCGTTTCGCGATCTCGAACAGCTTTTCGCGACCTGAAGCGTTCTGTCTTTGACCATCGCGCACTATCCGCGCTACCAGCCCCGGCGACAGGCGGTGGATCACCCGCAGCGCCTGTGTCTTGCCGGCCCAGATCCGGCGCTTGTCCCGCCGCAGCCCGTTCAGAACCTCGGCCGCGGCGCGGTTGAGCGAGATCTTGCCCCGGGCCGCGCCCCGTAATCATGCCGGTTTCGACCAGCGTCATCACCACCTCGACCACCCGCACCTGCGGGCAGCTCCGCTCGGCCTGATAGCGCAGGCCGGTGGAGAAATTCCGCATCCAAGAAAACAAACCCGACAGGTCCGTGCCCGGGCCCACCCGCGCCGCGAATCTGGAGGCGGCGGCTCGCATTCTGGAGAGCGCGGGCCGCGACGCGCTGACCACTAACGCCGTCGCCCTGCGCGCGGGTGTCAGTATCGGGTCGCTCTACCAGCATTTCCCAACAAGGAGGCGACCCTGGCCGCGCTGATCCGGCCTGTGATCCTGCCGGTGATCCGCCGTATCCGCCCCGACGTTACCCGGCAGGAGGCCGCCGACGTGGTGGCGATCTGCAAGGGGCTGATCAACGCAGCCGCGCTAGCGGGCGAGCCCGGCGGAGAATCGCTTTACCTCAGATGCCGCCGCGCGGTGCTCGGTTTCCTGCACCAGCCGCCCCCCGACCGGGGTGAATCGTCGCGATGATAGGCAACGCGGCGGAAACGCGCTGTTTCGCCGGATTCCGCCCTTTCACCGGATCGCCGCGACGCCTATAAGGCGGTGGTCCTGCACTCGACAGAGTCGCCGGACCAAGGGGCAGTTCTTTACAGGATCAAGCGAAAATGTCGTGGTTTGGAAATCTGGGCGGGCTGTTTGCCGCCGATATGGCGATCGACCTCGGCACGGCAAACACGCTGGTCTACGTCAAGGGACGGGGCGTCATCCTCAGCGAACCCTCGGTGGTGGCCTACCACGTCAAGGACGGCGTGAAAAAGGTGCTCGCCGTGGGCGAGGACGCCAAGCTGATGCTGGGCCGGACCCCCGGCAGCATCGAGGCGATCCGCCCGATGCGCGAAGGTGTCATCGCCGACTTTGACACCGCCGAGGAAATGATCAAGCATTTCATCCGCAAGGTGCACAAGCGTTCTACCTTCTCCAAGCCCAAGATCATCGTCTGCGTTCCGCACGGCGCCACCCCGGTGGAAAAACGCGCCATCCGCCAGTCGGTGCTGTCCGCCGGCGCCCGCCGCGCCGGGCTGATCGCCGAACCCATCGCGGCGGCCATCGGCGCCGGTATGCCGATCACCGATCCCACCGGCAACATGGTCGTCGACATCGGCGGCGGCACGACCGAGGTGGCGGTTCTGTCGCTGGGCGACATCGTATATGCCCGCTCGGTCCGCGTCGGCGGCGACCGGATGGACGAGGCGATCATCTCCTACCTGCGCCGCCAGCAGAACCTGCTGGTGGGCGAATCCACCGCCGAGCGCATCAAGACCAGCATCGGCACCGCGCGGATGCCCGATGACGGGCGCGGCACCTCGATGCAGATCCGCGGCCGCGACCTCCTGAACGGCGTGCCCAAGGAAATCGAGATCTCCCAGGCGCAGGTCGCCGAGGCGCTTGCCGAACCGGTGCAGCAGATCTGCGAGGCGGTGATGACCGCGCTGGAAACCACCCCCCCCGACCTGGCCGCCGACATCGTCGACCGTGGCGTCATGCTGACGGGGGGCGGCGCGCTGCTGGGCGATCTGGACCTTGCCCTGCGCGAATCCACCGGGCTGGCGGTTTCCATCGCGGACGAGAGCCTGAATTGCGTGGCGCTGGGTACCGGCAAGGCGCTGGAGTACGAAAAGCAG
>JBFHMM010000037.1:0-21951 GCA_041594355.1 Paracoccaceae bacterium
CGTGACCTGGGCCGATGGTCTGGGTGAATGGGAAGACGGTTACAACTCGGGCGCCCTGCGCAAGGCCGTGGACGCCGGCCTGGTCGACATGAACGACCTTGTGCAGATCTGGCAGTCCAAGCCGATCCCCGAAGGTCCCGTCGTGCTGCGCAAGTCGCTGCCTGCCGAGGTCAAGGCCACGATGACCCATCTGATGGATAACCTGGCCGAAACCGATCGCGACTGTTTCTATGGGGTTGCCGCTGGCGAGGCCAAGGGGTTCGACCCGATCACACATGAGGCCTACGAAATCATCATCGAGGCCCGCAAATTGAAGTCCAATTAATTTTAGCACCCACAATACGGGGTCCGCGCCATGCCCGGGCCCCGTTTTTTGACGCCGCGACGCTGACCGGAGAAACCCATGACCGACATTTCCGCCGGACCCGGCGATGGGACAGACATACGCGCGTCCTATATCGAGTTGACCCGGCGCAGACGGGTCTACGGAGGCGCTCTGCTGGCGCTGTTCGTGGCGATGATGGTGGCGGGATTTCGCACCGCCGACAGTCGCAACGCGGGCAGCTTCCGCGACGGGTTCGCCCATATCTTTGACTATCCGGCCGAGGTGCTGAGCGAAGCCGCCGAAAAGGCGGCGCAGCTGCCTGGCCATATCATTCATTTCCTGCCCGCGCTGATCGAAACGCTGAATATCGCGGCTGCGGCGACGCTGATCGGTGCAATCGCGGGATCGGTTCTGGCGCTGCTGTCGACCCGTGGAATGGCGCGCTGGCCGCGACTGATCCCGATCTTTCGGCGCATGATGGATATTTTTCGCGCTATCCCCGAGATCGTGATCGCGCTGGTGCTGATCTTTATGCTCGGGGGCGGGCCGGTGCCGGCAATGATCGCTATTGCCATTCATACCGCCGGGGCGCTGGGCAAGCTGTTTTCCGAAGTCAATGAAAATGCCTCGCTCAAGCCGGTCGAGGGGCTGCAATCCGTCGGCGCCAGCTGGACGCAGCGGATGCTGCTCGGGGTAATACCGCAGGTCCGGCCGAACTATGTCAGCTATGCGCTGCTGCGGTTCGAAATCAATATCCGCGCTTCTGCCATCCTTGGGTTCGTCGGAGCTGGCGGCATCGGCTACGAGTTGCGCAACTCGATGTCCTGGGGGCAGGGGCGCTATGACGAGGCCGCCGCGATCTTTGTCCTGTTGTTCCTAACCATTGTTGCCGTGGATCAGCTGTCCAGCCTGCTGCGCGACCGGTTGACCCATGGAGGCCGCGCATGACCATGCTGACCACGGATCTGGGACCAGAGGGGCTGAAGGCGCAGGCCGACCGGCTTTTTGCCCGCAAGCGGCTGGTGAACTTTGGTCTGCCGGCGTTGGTGCTGGCCTATCTGGTGTACGTTTTCTTTGCTTTCGATGTGCCGGGGCTGGCCGAGCGCGCAAGCCTGGACAATGCGCGCACGCTGGTCGCGGACAGCTACAGCTACAAGACCCATGTTACCCGCGATAATCGCAGCGGCGAGGTGTCCGTTGCCATCGAGGGCGAGCGCAAGGGCCGCTACCCCGAAGGCACCGCGCCCGACTGGGTGGCGCTGGGAGACACCACGGTGATCGACCTCGGTTCCGGCCACCGGGTGGAGTTTGCGCCGGACCTGGTGCGCTATGACATTCCCGGCTATGGCACCGTGCAGGCCGCGCCGGGCCGTAGCGGGGTCAATGCGGTGCTGCCCGACGGGCCGGTGCCGGACTGGATTAACGCGTCAAAGAACCGGCTGGCAATCACCACCGAAGCGGGCCGCCTGACCATCACCCGCAACCGCAGCGAGGTCTTCCGCTATGCGCTGGGGTGGGAGTTGTTCTGGTTCACACTTGACAGTCCTTATCACGGGATGTCCCCCTTTGCTTTGTTGGGACTGGCATTCGACGGCGAAGCCGGCGCGATCTGGAGCGATTTCTGGACCAACCCGATGTGGCGGCATGTGGATGTGGCCTGGGCCATAGGCGAGACGATCCTGATGGCGTTCCTAGGCACCATGGGGGCAGGGATCGTGGCCTTGCCGCTGGCGTTCATGGCAGCGCGGAATTTCACGCCGCTGCGTGGCCTTCGTTTTGTCGTGCGGCGCTTGTTCGATTTTGTGCGCGGGGTCGATGCGCTGATCTGGACCATCGTGTTGGCCCGTGCCTTTGGTCCGGGTCCGCTGACAGGGGCATTGGCGATCCTGGTCACCGACACCGGGACATTTGGCAAGATCTTTTCCGAGGCGCTGGAGAATGTCGACAACAGCCAGATCGAAGGGGTGCAGTCGACCGGTGCGGGAACCTTGCAACGTTACCGCTTTGGAGTGATCCCGCAGATCACGCCGGTCTTGCTGAGCCAACTTCTGTATTTCCTGGAGTCCAACACCCGCAGCGCCACGATTATCGGGGCGATTACCGGCGGCGGTATCGGGCTGTTGCTAACGCAGGCGATCATCACCCAGAAGGACTGGGAAGAGGTGACCTATTACATCGTGCTGATTATCATGATGGTGATGGCCATGGACTGGCTGTCGGGCTGGTTGCGCAGACGGTTGATCGCAGGCGAGGACAGCAGGCGCTGAGCCGGCCCAGCCCGTCGGATTTCCGGTAACTTGAATCAGAAAGAAGCTGGGCCGGGGGAGGCGAAAGCATGGCGAAACTCAAGGCGGCTGCGCCGGTGATTCATGATGGCTGTGCGGTGTCCGAGAGCCAGTTGGGGCGGTTTGTCGAGATCGGTCAGGGCAGCCGGATCGCCAATTCGGTGATCGGGGATTATTCCTATTGCGATCGCTTCTGCGATATCGCCAATGCGGAGGTGGGCAAATTTTCAAACATCGCCAGTTGCGTGCGGATCGGGGCCACGGATCATCCGCTGGACCGGGCGTCGCTGCACCATTTCATGTATCGCAGCGACGATTACTGGGAGGACGCGGAGCGCGACGCGGCGTGGTTTGCAAAACGGGCCGCGCGGCGGGCGCTGATCGGGCATGACACCTGGATCGGGCACAATGCGCAGGTCAAGCCAGAGGTGACGATCGGCCATGGCGCGGTTGTGGCCTCGGGCGCGGTGGTGACGCGGGATGTGGCGCCCTACACGATCGTGGGCGGTGTGACGGCGCAGGTGATCCGGCGGCGTTTGCCTGCCGATGTGGCCGAACGGATGATGGCGCTGGCCTGGTGGGACTGGGACCATGCCGCGATCCGCGCGGCGCTGGGGGATTTTCGGGCGCTGAGCGCCGAGGCGTTTCTGGAGAAATACGCATAGGCTGTGCGGTGCGGCACGGTTGGCGGCGGGAATGAGGCTTGAGTGGGTGCGATCCTTGGCCTAGGGCGCCCGGCCTTTTACCTGAATCACATTGTGACACGAACACCCCGAGAACGCCGAACGCGTGGCAGGGGGCCGTGTTTCAAGTTCAAGGCCGGGACTGAATAGCTTGAGGCCGATCACCAGGCGATGGACGGGCTGCTGCGCGGCATGGCCGAGGTAGCCAACGGTCTGTTGCAGGGCAGCGATCCCAGGCGGGTTGCGGACACCCTGTCGGGCTTTGCCGGGCTGCTGAACCGGCATCTGGAAGATGCGGAAGACATTGAGGTGCTGGTGATCCTGAACGCGGGGTTCGACGGTTAATCGCTGTCGTCGCCTAGGGTCAGGGTGACCCGGTCACCGGCGAACCAGGTGCGTCCGAATTCCACTGGTTGACCGGCCGCGTCGGCATTGATGCCAATGGTGCGCAGGATCGGGGCGCCTTCGGTTATGCGAAGGTGCAGCGCCTGGGTGGCATTGGCCTGTTTCGCGGTGATCCGGGTCGAGACACGGGTGTAATCCTGAATGCCGCAGGTCCGCAGCGCATGGGTGACCGAACTGGTTTCCTGAAGCGCTTCGGGCATGCCGGGCAACCGGTCGGCGGGAAAGACGCTTTGAAACAGGGCAATCGGCAGGCCGTCGGCCAGGGACAGCCCATCGTAGACGTGCACCGGTGACCCTGTGGGCAGTTGCAGCGCCTGGGCTTCGCGGGCATCGCTGGCACGGGTCGTCAGCGACAGGATGGATTTCGACGGCGTCTGACCTCCGGCGGCAATGTTCTGGTGGTATCGGACCCTGCGGCCGATGGCGTAGTCGGTCGGTGTGGCCGCAACAAAGACTCCAGCGCCCCTGCGCGCGTGGACCAGGCCCTGTTCCGCCATATCCGCGAGCGCCCGGCGCACGGTGTGCCGGTTGACGCCGAATTTGGCGGCCAGTTGCGCTTCGGTCGGGAGTTGGTCGCCGGTAGCATAACGGGATTCGGCGATATCGGCGGTCAGGGCGATGGCGATGGATTTCCACAGCGGTGTTCGGGGCATGTCACCAAAGTTTCATCAAGATACGATTGCAGAGGGTCAGGCTTGGCGGTAGTATTTGTCTAGTTGTATATTCAAGTTAGACAACCGGGCCAAGAGAAAAATGACACAGCCAAGCTCCATCACGACATTTGACCGGAGGGCATGGATGAGCCTGCTTGCCGGTGCGCCGACGCAGGATGTGTTGGCGCTATGGGACGCCTGCTCGCCGCATCCGGGGTTTGACTGGCTGCGGCGTCCCGAAACCGGTGCGGTGATGGTTCGGGGACGGATGGGCGGCACGGGCGCGCCTTTTAACCTTGGCGAAATGACGGTGACACGATGCAGTCTGACCATTGCCGATGGCGTTGTCGGGCATGGCTATGTCCAGGGCCGCAGCAAGCCGCATGCGGAAGCCGCCGCGCTGATCGACGCGTTGATGCAGACTGGGGAGGCAGAAGCGGTGACGAAAGCAATCCTTGAGCCCTTGCAGAATGCGCGACACGCATCGCGGGACCAGCGAGCGGCGAAGGCGGCCGCGACCAAGGTCGAGTTTTTCACCTTGGTACGGGGAGAAGATGCATGACCCCTTCAGGAGCCGTTTTTGGTGGCGGGTTTTCCGACGCGCCGGTCGAATCCGCCCGCGTCTTTCGCACTGCGATGTCGGCATTGGCGAGGCCGGGTGAGATTGGCGTTTTGGGCGGTGTTTGTCCGCCGGCACCGATGTCGATGGCGGCGGGTGCCTTGGTTTTGACCCTGTGCGACGCGGACACGGGGCTGTATCTCGCCGGGGACATGGACACGCCCGAGGTCCGGGGCTGGGTCACCTTTCACACCGGCGCGCCGGTGGTGTCTGCGGAGCAGGCTGATTTTGCGTTGGGCCGGTGGCAGGCGTTGTTGCCGCTGGCACCCTACCGGATCGGCACGCCGGAATACCCCGACCAATCCGTCACGCTGATCGCCGAGGTCGCTGTGTTGGAGCCCTCGGGGGCGGTGTTGAGCGGACCGGGCATTCGGGACAGCGCGCGGTTGTCGGTCCCAGATGTCGCGGCGCTGCGGGCGAATGCGGCGGGATACCCGCTAGGGTTGGATTTCTTTTTCACTTGCGGTGACCGGGTGGCGGGGCTGCCGCGCAGCACGCGGGTTTCGGAGGAGTAAGGCATGTATGTTGCAGTAAAGGGCGGTGAACGGGCGATCGACAATGCCCATGCCTGGCTGGCCGAGGAGCGCCGGGGCGATCGCGCCGTGGCGGAACTGAGCCTGAAGCAGATCCGCGAACAGCTGCGCCTTGCGGTGAACCGGGTGATGGCCGAAGGCTCGCTGTTTGATCCCGATCTGGCGGCGCTGGCGATCAAACAGGCGCGCGGTGACCTGATCGAGGCGGTGTTCCTGATCCGTGCCTATCGCACGACGCTGCCGCGTTTTGGCGCAACGGAACCAGTGGATACCGGGGCGATGGCCTGTGATCGCCGGATTTCGGCCACCTTCAAGGATGCGCCGGGTGGTCAGGTTCTGGGTCCGACCTTTGACTACACACACCGCCTGCTGGATTTCAAACTGGCGGCCGAAGGCGAGGTGCCCGAGGCCCCCGTGGCCGAACCGAGGCGCGAAGCCACCCCGCACATCACCGATTTTCTGAGCAATGAGGATATCATCGAACGCGAGCGGGTGTCCGACGCCACGCCCGGAGATCTGACCCGCGCGCCGATGGCGTTTCCGGCGGGGCGCGACATTCGCCTGCAGTCGCTGGCGCGGGGCGACGAGGGGTTTCTGCTGGGCATGGCCTATTCGACCCAGCGGGGCTATGCGCGCAACCATGCCTTTGTCGGCGAATTGCGGATTGGACGGGTGCCCGTCGAGATGGAAATACCCGAGCTAGGTTTTGCCATCGAGATCGGTGATATCGAGCTGACGGAGTGCGAAACGGTCAACCAGTTCAAGGGATCGAAAACCGAGCCGCCGCAGTTCACCCGAGGCTATGGGCTGGTCTTTGGCCAGTCTGAACGCAAGGCGATAGCCGTGGCGCTGGTGGACCGCGCGTTGCGCTGGGAAGAGCTGGGCGAGGACAATCAGGGCGCGCCGGCACAGGATGCCGAATTCGTGCTGAGCCATGCCGACAACATCCAGGCAACCGGGTTTCTGGAGCATATCAAGCTGCCGCACTACGTGGATTTCCAGTCCGAGCTGGAACTGGTGCGAAAGCTGCGCGCGGAGGCGGGAGCCGACGCCACCGTGGCTGATCAGGAGGCGGCAGAATGAACGCGTATAACTTTGCCTATCTGGATGAGCAAACCAAGCGGATGATCCGCCGGGCGATCCTCAAAGGGCTGGCTGTGCCGGGATACCAGGTGCCCTTTGCAAGCCGCGAGATGCCGATGCCCTATGGGTGGGGCACTGGCGGGGTGCAAGTTTCCGCCGCGATCCTGACGCCAGAGGACCGTTTCAAGGTGATTGACCAGGGCGCGGATGACACCACCAACGCGGTCTCCATACGCAAGTTCTTTGAGCGGACGGCCGGGGTTGCGGTGACCGAGCGGACCATTGAGGCCAGCGTCATCCAGACCCGTCACCGGATTCCGGAAACGCCGCTGCGCGAAGATCAGATCCTAGTCTATCAGGTGCCGATCCCGGAGCCGCTTCGGTTCCTTGAGCCGCGCGAGACCGAGACACGCAAGATGCACAGCCTGCAGGAATACGGGCTGATGCATGTGAAGCTCTACGAAGACATCAGCCGCCATGGCGCGATCGCCACCTCCTATGCCTATCCGGTCAAGGTTGCGGGGCGCTATGTGATGGATCCTTCGCCGATCCCGAAGTTCGACAACCCCAAACTGGAGAGCGATGCGATTCAACTTTTCGGGGCGGGGCGTGAGCAACGGATTTACGCGGTGCCGCCGCACACGCGTGTGGTCAGCCTGGATTTCGAGGATCACCCGTTCGACCCCACGAAGGCGGATCATTCCTGCGACTTGTGCGGGGCTGATGACAGCTATCTGGATGAGGTGATCATGGACGATGCAGGCGGCCGGATGTTTGTCTGTTCGGATGCGGATTATTGCCGGGACCGCCGTGAGGCGGGGCAGAGCGGAGCCAAGGCGGGAGCGTTGTCATGAAACGGTGCGGGACGAAATTCGTCGACGAATTTCGAGCGGAATTTTCGGAAATTCCGGCGACGGGAGGCTGGTCATGACCCCATTGCTGCAGGTTCGGAATGTGTCAAAACGATATGGTTCGCGGATCGGCTGCGCCGAGGTGAGCTTTGATCTGTACCCCGGCGAGGTGATGGGGATCGTTGGCGAGAGCGGCTCGGGCAAGTCGACCCTGCTGAACTGTCTGGCGGGGAAACTGACGCCGGACGGCGGGCAGGTGGTGTTCGACACGCGCATGGACGGGCCGGTCGACACGTTGACCATGTCCGAGCCACAGCGGCGAATGCTGGGGCGGACCGATTGGGCCTTCGTGCATCAGCATGCCCGCGACGGGCTGCGGATGGGGGTCAGCGCGGGTGGCAACATCGGCGAACGTCTGATGGCGGTGGGCGAACGCCACTATGGCCGGATCCGGGGCCAGGCGACGGATTGGCTGGACCGGGTCGAGATTGACCAGGCCCGGATCGATGACCGGCCCGAGGCGTTTTCAGGAGGTATGCAGCAACGGTTGCAGATCGCGCGCAATCTGGTCACCGGGCCGAGGCTGGCGTTTATGGACGAACCTACGGGCGGGCTGGATGTCAGCGTTCAGGCACGGCTGCTGGACCTGCTGCGCGGTCTGGTGCGCGAGATGGGACTGAGCGCGCTGATCGTGACCCATGATCTGGCGGTAGTGCGGTTGCTGGCGGACCGGCTGATGGTGATGAAGGACGGGCGTGTTGTCGAGGCCGGGCTGACGGACCAGGTGCTGGACGATCCGCAACATGCCTATACGCAGCTTTTGGTATCCAGCGTTCTGCAGGCTTGAGTATTTGAGAAGAGATGAAAGATGATTGAACTGTCGGACGTGAGCAAGAGCTTCACCCTACACAACCAGGGCGGCGCGCGCATCGAGGTGATGTCGGGCGCCAGCCTGTCGGTCGGGCCGGGCGAATGCGTTTCCTTGACGGGGGCATCCGGGGCCGGGAAATCGACCCTGATGCGGTTGATCTACGGCAATTACCTCGCAGCATCGGGGCAGATCATTGTCGGGGGGGTAGACGTTGCGTCGGCGCGTCCGCGCGAGATTCTGAGGATGCGGCGCGAGACACTTGGGTACGTGAGCCAGTTCCTGCGCGTGGTGCCGCGCGTGCCGACGTTGGATGTGGTGGCCGAACCTCTGCTGGCGCTGGGCCGGCCGCTGGACGAGGCGCGGGATAGAGCGACGCATTTGCTGGCGATGCTGAACATTCCCAGGCGGCTTTGGTCGCTGAGCCCGACCACCTTTTCGGGCGGGGAGCAGCAGCGGGTCAATATCGCCCGGGGATTTGCCCATGATTATCCGGCATTTCTGCTGGACGAGTCGACCGCCAGCCTGGATGTTGCCAACCGCGACGTGGTGCTGGGGTTGATCGAGGCGGCCAAGGCGCGCGGCGCGGCGATTGTCGGAATCTTCCATGACGCGGATGCGCGGGCGCGTGTCTGCGATCGCGAGGTCGATGTCACGGCGTTTTCCCCAACGGCAAGCGGAACTGCGGCATGAACCCTGGGCCGGTGATCGCGGTGGTCGGACCGTCGGGGGTCGGCAAGGACAGTGTCATGCGGGCGCTGTCGGTGCGGCAGCCGGGGTACCGGGTGGTGCGGCGGGTCATCACGCGGCCGGCGGCGACAAGCGAAGACTTTGAGCCGGTAACCGAAGCGCGGTTCGAGCAGATGCAGGCCGAGGGCGCATTTGCACTGCATTGGCGCGCCCACGGGTTGCTCTACGGGGTTCCTGCCGGGATCGAGCGGATGCGCGAGGGTGCGCGCGGCGTGCTGGTTAACCTGTCGCGCGGCGTTTTGAGCGAGGCGCAGGCCAGGTTTGGGGACATGATCACCGTGTCGTTGAGCGCGTCGCCTGACATTCTGGCCCGTCGGCTGGAAACCCGTGGCAGGGAGGATGACGCGGATCGATCTCGCAGGCTGGCCCGTGCCGTGGCGCCGTTACCGACGGGGCTCGCGCGGGTGATCGAGCTCGACAACAGTGGGCGGTTGGATGAGACGGTGACCGCCTTGCTCGACCGACTTCAGCCAGAAAGCGCGTAGCGATGGATCATATGGAACAGACCGTTGTCATCTTCGCCGACAAGCGACAGGGCGTCCAGGACGAACGGGGCAGGTATGCTGCCGTCGAGGACGGCGTGCAGCGCGGCTTCGGTCGCGGGCAGTTCGGCGCGGGGCAGGCGCCCGGTCAGGGTGATATGGAACCGGAACTCCTGCATCACGTAAGGATAGCCCCAGGTTGTCAGGTTGCTGTCCTGGCTCGGGCTGAGGCCGCCCGCCCGGCGGCGGGTCAGTTCAGCCTCGGTCGCGGGGGCGCGAAAGGCATCGAGGTCGCGGACACATGTCGCGGCCAGCTGATTCAGTTGCTCTTCCCCGCCCAGCGGGCGCAGCGCCACAAAGCGGCCGAGCCGGGTCAGGTGCAGACCTTCCAGTCGCACCGGTGCCAGCCCGGCGCAGAGGGTCGCGCAGGCGGTCGCGAGTTGCCCGGCGGTTTGCCCTTCGGCCAGGCGGAACGGCGGTTTGATCGTGCCGTGCAGCCCGTATTTGCGCGGGGTCGCCGTGATCTCGGACACCGGGCGCGGCAGATCGGGGATGTTGGGGTGCGGTGCCGCAGAACCGGCCGCCATGTCCCAGCCCAGCCAGCGGGTCGCGAAACGCGCCCAGTCCGCGTCCTGCGGTGGAGTGTAATAGATCGCAAACCGTTTGAAGTTCATTCCTGCCCCCGGCAGCCCCATCCATTCCTCAAGACTGTGACGCCCAGATGACAGAAGAGTTGATCCTTGCCAATGCCGTTCTGGTGCTGCCCGGCGAAACCCGCCGTGGTGGCCTTCGGATTAAAGATGGTGTGATTTCGGACCTGTTCACGGGGACCGCCGTGCCGTCCGGGGCCACCGATTGCCAGGGGGATTACATTGGTCCCGGCCTGATCGAGTTGCATACGGACAATCTGGAACGGCACATTCAGCCCCGCCCCAAGGTGGATTGGCCGCATGTACCGGCGATCATCGCGCATGACGCCGAGCTGGCGGGCACAGGCATCACCACCGTCTTTGACGCCATGCGCGTCGGGTCGATCCCCAGCGGTGCCGGGCGTTACATGAAATATGCCCGTGGGCTGTCGCGCGAGCTGCTGGATCTGCGGGCGGCCGATGCGCTCAAGATCAGCCATTTCCTGCACCTCAGGGCGGAGGTCTGTTCAGAAACCCTGCTGCAGGAGCTGGCGGAGTTCACAGCCGAGGATCGGGTCGGCATTGTCAGCCTGATGGATCACACGCCGGGTCAGAGGCAGTTTCGCGATGTGACCAAGCTGGAGGCCTATCTGAAAGGCAAACACGCTATGAGCGATGACGAGTTCTTTCAACATGTCAGCCAGTTGAAGGCATTGCGGGACCGGGTCGGCGACGATCACGAATCCGGAGCCGTGCGCGAGGCGGCGCGGTTTGGCGCCGTGCTGGCCAGCCATGACGATACGACTGAGGCGCAGGTCGGGGTATCGGCGGGCTATGGCATCCGACTGGCAGAGTTTCCGACCACGGTCGAGGCCGCGCAGGCCTGCCGCGACAATGGCATCGCGGTGATGATGGGGGCACCGAACCTGATACGGGGCGGGTCGCATTCCGGCAATGTCGCGGCGCGCGAGCTGGCCGATCTGGACCTGCTGGATATCCTGTCGTCGGATTATGTACCGGCGGCGCTGTTGCTGGCGGCGGTGCGGCTGGGAGAGATCTGGGGTGACATGGCGCGGGGCCTGTCGACGGTCACCCAGGCCCCGGCGCGGGCCGTCGGCCTGACTGATCGCGGGCGGCTGGAAACCGGATTGCGGGCCGACCTGATCCGGTTCCGGTTGCGCGGCGGGGATCCGGCGCTGGCCGGGGTCTGGTCGCGGGGCACGCGGGTGGCCTGAGCGCCTGTCCGGTGTTGCGCCCGGTTCAGGCGCGGTAGAACAGGTAGCGATCGGGCGCGATGGTGTCGGGCCCCTTGATCTGTTCGAAACCGGTCAGCGGCTGGCCGGACACCAGCAGCCCGCCGGGCTGCATGACCTTGGCGATGAGAGGGCTGAGCTTGGCTGCCTCGGCAACGTCCTTTTCCTTGATGCCGAAGCCGAAATCGTAATGCGCCATGGCGATCCGGGCCCCGGACTCATAGAGCTTGGCGAGCATCGGTTCGGCTTCGCCTTGCAGGAAATCCGCCTTGGGCGGGGTGCAGGAGGGGTGGCATTGCAGCACCCGGTCGATCACCCAGATCCGCCGCTGGGGCAGGATTTCGCGCAGGTGATCATAGGTGCGGCCGTTGCCAAGGCCCAGATCGACCACGTCGCCGGGAATGGCGCCGGTTTCGGAGGCCGCCCAGTTCAGCCCGTCGCGTTGCGCCGCCAGTCGGCGCAGCATGGAATCCAGTCGGCTCATGTCAGGGTCCTTTGAGTTTTGGAGCGGTCCATGGGGTCGCCGGTCCGGTCATCAACCGTTCCAGAAGCTCGGCGGTAAAATCCCAGATCGCAGTGTCATGCACAAGGTGGTGGGTCAGGATACCGTAGGGTTCGGCGTTGTCCGCGCGTCCTGCGCGGCGGTCGGCCAATTGCCGGGCGACCTGGGCGATCAGCTGGCCGGGCTCGACCAGGGACCGGCTGCCCCGCCAGTCGATCGGATCGAGATGGGTGTTTACGCGGGCCAGCCCCAATGCGGCCTCGGGCGTCTTGCGCGGGGTGAAGGTCGATAGCATCGAGAAGCCCAGGGCGGGCAGCCGTGTTTCCACCTTGGGCGCGATCCGGTTCCACGGCGGTACGAACATCGGGCGCAGGTTGTCCTTGAACAGGTCGCGCAGGCGGTCGAACCCGGCCCGTACCTCGGCCTCGATCTCGGGCAGCGGGCGGTGCGCGCCGAACTCTGCCTTCTTTTCGCCCTCTGGCGCGTGGCTCCGATGGGCCCAGCCATGAACCACCGGGATCAGCCCGGGGTGCACGGACAACGCTGTTGCAAGGGCGGGCTCGGCCCGCGCGGGGATCACGGCCAGATGGACCGGCAGCCGCAGGCGATCCGACAGCGCCACCAACCGGCCAAGCGGTTCGGTCGGCGCGATCGCGTCGTCGTCGCGCCACCACAGCGGCAGGGTCAGGCGGGCATCGCGCCAAGCTTCAAGTTCGCGTTTAAGCGGGGTCCAGTCCGGGGTCATGGGCGTGCCTCCGCCAGTTGCCGCGCGATGGCCACCGATTGCGCGGCGCCGTCAAATCGCAAGTGCAGCCTGTCGCGTGATCCGGTCCCGCGCGCCGACTGCACGGCGCGCGCCAGCGCCGGACCGTCCAGTTGCGATGACGGCAGCACATTGAACCCGGGCAAGTCCGCCAGGCTTTGCGCCCGCAGCCCCTGTTCGACCTCGTTGCCCGCATCAAAGGGGACCAGAACGGCAGGGGTGCTGGCCTGTAGCAGGTCAAGCGCGGTGTTGTAGCCACACATGCTGACCGACGCGGCGGCGTGGGTCAGCATCTGGCGGAAATCCGGTCGGGCAGGTTCGAGTATCAGGTTGCCGGGACCGATGGCCGGTCGCAGATCGGCGATCCGCTGCAACGCATCGCGGCCACCGACCAGCAGCCGCCAGTCCAGATCGGGAATCAGTGCTGCCGCTTCAATGGCGGCGCGAAACAGCGGCGTTCCCACGTCACCGCCGCCGGCGCTGACCAGCACCTCACCCGAGCCTGCCCCATTAGGATGTGGGCCCGGCGGGGGCGGGGCGACGTAGCCGGTATAGCGCAGGCGGTCGCGCAGCATGTCCGACACTGGCCAGCTGAGATCCAGCGTGGTGGCGCGGGGATCGGAATGCACAAGAACCGCATCGTAGCGCGCCGCGATGATCTCATCCGCCTGCGTGGCCTTGGCCGGTTTCGACGGCGGCGCGAGAATGTCGCGAATCGAGCACAGAACCACGGGTTTGCGCGGCAGATCCCGCGCCGTTTCAAGCAGCGTGAGGAATTCGTCGGACAGGTTGCGGCGCCCGAACGGAAACAGTTCGGTGATCAGCACGTCTGGGCGGGCCGTGCGCAAGGCATCGCATTGCATCTGGACGCGGCGGTTCCGGTATCCGTCGTCGGCCAATGCTCCGCCCGCGTCCAGCAAACGGGTAAAATCGGTGCCGTCGGACCGCAGCGGTGGCGCTTGCAGCAGGGACAGGCCGCTGCGGTCCAGTTGCGGTACCGGCATCCCGCCGGACACCACCGTGACCTCGTGCCCTTCGGCGGCAAAGGCCCGGCCAAGGGTCAGCGCCCGGCTGAGATGGCCGGTGCCAAGCAGGTGGGTGACGGCAATCATGACCTTCATTACGGGGCATCCCCGCGCAGCAGGCGCACCGGCTCGGGGTCGGCGCGCAGGGCCTCGCCAGTGACGTGCAGAACGAACAATCGGTTGCGTTTGATTCGAAAGGGGGCTGGGCCGTCGAAGTCCCAGCCATGCGCCCGCGCCAGCAGGATGCGCATGATGCCGATGTGGCAGACGGCAACCGTGTCGGTGGTCAGCCCCGCTACCCAGGGCTTTAGCCGCGCCCACAGATCCGCCGGGCTTTCGCCGCCGGGCGCGTGGTAGTCCCAGCCCCAGTCCTCGATATGGCGAAAGCTGCTGCCGGGTTGTTCCAGCAGGTCCTGACCGCGTTTACCCTCCCAGTCGCCCCAGTTCATTTCCGTGAGCTCGGGCGCGGTCCGCGGGGAGCGACCGGCGACGATACGGGCGGTTTCGACGGCGCGCTGCAACGGGCTGGACCACAGCTTTGCCTGATCCCAGGGCGCGGGCAGGCGGTAGTTCGCCAGTTCGGCGCGCGCGTCGTCGTCCAGCGGGATGTCGCTGGACCCCTGAATACGCCCGGCGCGGTTCCAGCCGGTGTGTCCATGGCGAAGGAGCGCAAGTCGGGTCATAGTCGGGCCTCCAGCAGAGGGGTCAGCGCACCCCAGATGATCTCGGTCGCCACACCGGCAAGATGCCGGGTGGCGATCCGGTCGCGGGCGGTCTGGCCGCACACCCGGCGCAGGTCCGGGAGAGCCAGAAGCTCGTCGATGCGGCGGGCCAGAGCGGCGGGACCGGCCTCGGGCGCGGGCTGGTCCCCGTAGACCACGTCGCGCACGCCGGGACGGTCCTGCGCCACCACCGGCAGCCCGGTGGCCTCGGCTTCGAGATAGACCATCCCAAACGCCTCGTTGACACCGGGCCAGACAAAGACCGAGGCTGCCTGATACGCCCGCAACAGCGCGTCGCGGTCCAGCGCACCCAGAAAGGTCACCCGCGCGCCATGCCGGGCCATTAGCCTTTCGACCTCTGCACGGGCAGGGCCGTCGCCGGCGATGTGCAGCTGCCAGTCAGGGCTTTGCAGATGGTCCAGCGTCTCGGCGAGGATCGTGTAGGACGCCATCTTGTCACCCTCGCGCATCATGCCCGCGCAGAGCATCGGGCCGTGACCAGTTCCGGCACCGGGCAGCGTGGTCATCGGCAGGAAGGGGGGCAGATGCACCAGTTTCTGGGTCGGAGTCTTGTGCCGGTCCAGAGTGATCAGGTCGTTGGCGGTCAGATACCAGATGATGTCGGCCCGGTCGCAGGCGGTCTCGGCAGCACGCGCGAAGTCGGCCCAGGGACCGGTCAGGCGGCTTTTGGCGCGGGTGGACTCGATCTGGACATAGGGCAGGTCCAGCGCGTCGCAGACACGCGGGCCGATCAGGTCCGGTGCCTTGTAGTAATTGTGGTAGGTGACCCATGCACGGGTCCCGGTGCCCATTAGGGCGGTGATCAGCCGGTCGGTTTCCGCTGCGGCCAATTGTCGGATTTCCGCCTGCCGCGCGGGATCGCCGCGTTTGTCGTGCAATCGCAGGCGCGACACCAGATCGACTTTGGCGCCACCGGCGGCTATGCCCGCAATCAGGTTGCGCGCCATTTCCCGGTCGCCCGATGGCGTGGGGTGATCGGGCGGCTTCATCGGCGCGTAAAAGGCGAGCCGGGTCATCGCAGCAGCCGGGTCAGCCGATGCGATAGCCTCGCGATGCCGGGTGACATCAGGAACTTGGCTCGCAGCCGGTCATAGGCGGCATCCGCCATCGCCGCCGCCCGGGTCGGATCGCCTGCCAGCGCGGTGATGGCCCCGGCCAGCGCCTCTGGTGTATCGGCGGGCAACAGCCCGTGGAGGCCGTTGTCGATGAACTCCGGGATCGCGGCCACGGCGGTCGAGATGATCGGCAGCCGCTGCGAGGCGGCCTCCATCAGCACATTGGGCAGCCCGTCGCGGTCGCCGTCGGCGGCGATCCGGCTGGGCAGGACAAAAAGATCCGCGCAGCGCAAAGCCTCGATCACCTCGGGCTGGTCGCAGGCCCCGCGCCATGTGATGCGGTCGCCGATGCCCAGCCGGCCGGCCTGCCGCGACAACGCCGCCCCGAGGCTGCCGCCGCCAATGTGTGTCCAGTGCCAGTCCATATCCGCGGGCAGCAGGGCGAGGGCGGCGATCAACCGGTCAAAGCCTTTTTTCTCGACCAGACGCCCGACGGAGAGCAGCCGAAGCGGCCCGTCCGCGTCGCGCGTCGCGCGGGTCGGTGGCAAGGGGAACCGCGACAGGTCCAGCCCGTGATAGATCAGCTCGACGCGAGCCGGGTCATCGGCCAGCCCCTGCAGGTGTTCGGCCCCGTAGGCGGTGCAGGTCGCGCCAAAAACCGCCCCGTGGGTCGCGGCGGTCAGCTTTTCGCGCTTTTCCCAGTCGGGAGAGGTCCAGATATCCTTGGCGTGTGCGGAAAAGCTCCACGGCAGGCCGCGCATGATTGCGGCATAGCGGGCGACAGAGGACGGCGTATGCAGGAAATGGGCGTAAAGCCCGCGCGTTCCGGGCGGCAGTTCGGCGGCCAGAACACAGGCCTGTCCAAAGCGGCGAATGCGGTTGTGGGTGCGGTCGCGGCGCAGATCCTGCCGCCAGACGCGGTAGGCCTCGGCATAACCGGGCAGGTGCTGCGCGCGGTGGCGCGCATCCCAGACCCGCTCTGGTTCGTCGTACAGGTATTCCGGCAGATAGAACACCCGCGCCGCCACCTGTTCGTGCAACGGGTGACGCTTGGTATCGGTCGGATGGCGCAGAGACCAGATGTCAAAGCGGTGCCCGGCCCGCTCCAGCGCAACCAGCTCCTGAGCGATAAAGGTTTCGGAGAGGCGTGGCCATCCCTTGACCAGCACTGCCAGCGGCGGGGTAACGTCACTCATTCGGCGGCCTGTGCAAAACGGTCGCGCAGCAGGGCTTCGACGCGCCGGGTCACATAGTCCAACCCGTCGAGCAGACCGGCGTCCATCGTCTGGGACGGTCGGGGCTGATCGGCCAGCCCACGGATGGCACGGATCATCGACTGTGCGGTCAACCCGTCCCGGTTTTCGTCGAGCATCCGGACCAGCCCCAGATCCTCGGCGCGGCTGGCGCGGATCCATTGTTCCAGACGTGGAACCGTGCGTGGCACGATCACCGCGCGTTTGTCGAACGACAGGACTTCGCAAAAGGTATTGTAGCCGCCCATGCAGACGACACCTTCGGCGCCGGCGAACAACGTTTCGATCTGCGATTCAAAGCCGACGGCGGTGACCCGACCGTTCAGTCGCTCGACCCGTGACTCGAACAAGGTGCGGGTTTCGCCGGACAGGAAAGGACCATAGACCAGAACCGCGCGGGGGCTCAGATCGGGGTCGGCTTCATAGGCCGACAGCACAAGATTGACCATTGCCTCGCCATCGCCGCCGCCCCCCGGCGTGATCAGGATGTAGGGCTGCTTTGGTGGAGCGGCTGGAGTGCCCAGCTCGCGCCGCAGATAGCCGGTCCAGTGCATGCGGGCGCACACGTCCGACCCCAGGTCCAACCCGGCGGTCGGGTCGTAGATCGACCGCTGGCCATAAATCCAGATCTCGTGAAAGAACTCGCGTGTGGCCCCCACTGCCCCCTTGCGGGCCCACTCGACGGCCAGCACCTCGGGTTCGTCCAGAACGTCACGCAGTCCCAGCACCAGCTTGGCGCCACCTGTTTCGTTGAGGTATTCCAATGTCGGCAACAGCTCGCCCCGGAATCCGGTGGGTTCCTTGTCGACGATCAGGATGTCGGGTTCGTACTGCTGCACTGAGGTACGGATCAGCCCGGCACGCAGATGGGTGACCTCGTCGATGTCCATTCCCATGGTGGCGGATTCGTAGGTGCCGTCGCTACGCTTGGTGACGCCCGGCAGGCGCATGTGGTCGACCCGGCGGGGAAAGGCGAATCGTCCGGCCACCGGCGAACCGGTCAGGATCAGCGCTGATGCGTCCGGCTGCGCGCGGGTGATCGCGCCGGCCAGCGCCCGTGACCGCCGCAGGTGACCCAGGCCAAAGGTGTCGTGGCTGTACAGCATCACCCGTGGCGCCCGCGCGGGCGGGTGCGCGTTGGGTGCGGAAGAGCCGTCCGGGCTCTGCTTTACGGTGCCGCCTGTCATACTAGTTACTACAGCCTCAGGTCCGATCCGGACTTACCAAAAATTCCCTTGATGTCATAGAGCACGGCGCCGGGTTTGCCCAATTTACGAATGGCCGCGCTGCCCATCTCGACGAATTCGGAATGCGCGACGGCCACAATGATCGCGTCATACCCGCCCGGTTGCGGTTTCTCGACCATCTGCAGCCCGTAGTCCGCCCGCACCTCCTCGGGATCAACCCAGGGGTCGTGCAGGTCGGCGGCCACCGAGAATGCCTCCAGTTCAGCCATGATGTCGCCGACACGGGTGTTGCGGGTATCGGCGCAGTTTTCCTTGAACGTGAACCCCATGACCAGAACCCTTGCACGGCTGGGATCGATCTTGCGGGCCAAAAGCGCCTTGATTAGTTCCTGAACGACATGGGCGCCCATCTGGTCGTTGATGCGGCGACCGGCCAGGATCACCTGCGGGTGATAGCCGAGTTGCTCGGCGCGGTAAGTCAGGTAGTAGGGATCAACCCCGATACAATGACCGCCCACAAGCCCGGGTTTGAACGGAAGGAAATTCCACTTCGTACCCGCCGCTTCCAGCACTTCGAGCGTATCGAGGCCCAGTCGGGAAAAGATCAGCGAAAATTCGTTGACCAGCGCGATGTTTAGGTCACGCTGGGTGTTTTCGATGACCTTGGCGGCCTCGGCGGTCATGATCGAACTGGCGCGGTGCAACCCGGCCTTGACCACGGGCGCATATATCGCCTCCACCCGGTCCAGCGTGGCGTCGTCCTGCGCCGAGATGATCTTGACCACGTTTTCCAGAGAGTGTTCGGCGTCGCCCGGATTGACCCGTTCGGGCGAATAGGCAAGGCGGATCTGATCGCCGGTGCGCAGGCCGCTGGCGGCCGAAAGCTCAGGGCCGCAGATCTCTTCGGTCACGCCGGGGTAGACGGTGGATTCGATGATCACCAGCGCACCTGGGGACAGGTGCCCGCCGATCATCCGGCAGGCTGACCGCAAAGGCGTCAGATCCGGTGTCTTGGCATCGGTGATCGGGGTCGGCACCGCGACAATGAAGGTGGTGCAATCCGACAGTGCGGCGGGGTCGCAGGAAAATGTCGCGTCGCAGGCCGCAAGCGAGCTGTGCGAGACTTCGCCGTTCTTGTCCTGCCCGGCGTTCAGGGCGGCGACATGGCGGGCATCGGTGTCGAAACCGATGGTCTCGAAACCGGTCCGTGCCAAGGCCACCGCCAGCGGCAGGCCGACATAGCCAAGCCCCAGCACCGCGATTTTTTCGCGTCCGCTCTGCGTGGTCATGACGTGCCCCTTGATCGCTTCGTTTGCCGCCGGGGCGGACCGGTTGTGCAGACGGCGGATCGGGTGGCCAGACCGGCGCCCGCAACACTCCCACCCGCTCGAAACCGGGACGCCCTTGGCTAAACCCCTAGTAGTTTCATCGGTCCTGAATGAAAACAGGTTTCTGAATGGCAACTTCTGACTCTGTCGGAGCTTTCGCTGAGGGGGCACAGGTTTGCGCAGTCATCGTCGCTCCTGTAGCCTGCGGAAAACGCTTTTGGAGTGCGCCGTCAGATGCTGTTTCGATTTCTTTGCCTTGTCCTGGCGCTCTGGTTCGGGGCCGGGCTAATTGGCGCGGCGGACGCCCAGGCGCAATTGCTGACTGGGTCGCGGTCCGCCAGTGGCGCCCCGGACAACAAAACGTTTCCGCTGGCCGATGCCATCCGGCAGGCAGCCGAAGCCGGTGTCGGGGTCATCGTGATCGACAGCTCAGGTCAGGTGATCACCACCGCGCCAGGTACCGCCAAGACCGGCGACGGCGATGCTGATCGCGATGGCCAGTCGATGCTGATGTCGGCGCAGTCCGAGATCGACGCGTTCGGCGATACGCTCAAGGAACGGATCGCGGCCCTGCCCAATTCCATCAACGAGGTGATGTTCATCCTGCGCGCTACCAGCCCTGATGGCCGCATCATGACCTATGCCAAGGTGCTGGGCATCAATCTTTTGTTGTTCGCTCTGGGCATTCTGGCCATGCGCGAGATCTATGGCAAACGTCTGGCCAAACGGTACGTGGTGTCCCGAATCCTGGAGGCTCCGCAGGGGTATCGCGAAAAGGTGCCGTTCCTGGTGTTCCGTTTCCTCATGGGCATTGGCGGCACGGTCTTTGCGATGATTTTCGCGTACGTCGTCGGGATCGTCGTGTTCGGTCAAATCGACGACAAATCGGTGAAATATACCGTCACTGCGATTTTTGTGGCGTTTTTCGCCATTCGCACAGTATCGGAGCTGTGGCGGATGATCCTGTCGCCATACCTCAGCCAATACCGGATTCCCCGGTTCTCGGACCGGGATGCAAAGCGGCTGTACACCTGGGCCTGGGTGCTGGCGACTTATGAGATTTCGTCAGTCATGTTCAGCACCTGGATCGGGGATTTCGGGTTGAACTACAATGTCTACGCGATCCTCTACGGGGTGCTGTCCCTGATCGGCGTTGTGGGCAACCTGCTGTTGATCTTGTTCAATGCCGGACCGATTTCCGAGGCGATCCGGGGCGGGCGCAACCCGGGCGACGTGTCCTGGCTGATCCGGTTCCTGTCATTTGCTTGGGCGCCTGTGCTGATGTTCTATGTCGTGTTCAGCTGGATCGAGCTGGCGTTCAACCTGGTGCTGGAACTGCCGGTGTCGGTACCGCTGATCGCAGGGTCTTACGGTGTGTTCATGACCATCGTGGTGGTCTATGGGGCCATCAACTATTGGATTGAACGCTACTTTGTCCGGTTCCGTGAAATCGAACGTCTGAAAACCGAACATGCGGAGGCCGAAAGCCAGGAGTCAGAAGCCCCCGCGCTGCCGTTCCAACCACACCCGATTTCCACGTTCGAAGATCTGGCGCGGCGCGTGGCCGGGATATTGGCCTTTCTCGTCGGATCCTACGCGCTGCTGCGGATCTGGCGACCAGAGATGAGCATCGTGGATGGCTCTCTGCTGGATACTTCGCTGGACGTCATTGCGATCCTTTTTATCGGATACGTGTTGTTTCACTTCTTTCGCATCTGGATTGATTCGCGGATCGCCCGGGAGGCCCCGGCGGCCGACGAAGGCGAGCTGGGCGATGAGCGTGGCATGACCGGCGCCAGCCGTCTGGCCACGCTGCTGCCGCTCTTTCGCGGGGCTATCCTGGCGGTGGTGATCGTCTCGATTGCGCTGATCGCGCTGATGGAGATCGGTATCAACGTCAGCCCGTTGTTTGCTGGCGCCGGTGTTGTCGGCCTGGCAGTGGGATTTGGTGCGCAGACCCTGGTGCGCGATATCTTCTCGGGGGCGTTCTTTCTAATCGACGACGCGTTTCGCAAGGGTGAATACATCGACATCGGCGACGTTAAGGGCACGGTCGAGAAGATCTCGGTGCGCTCGTTCCAGCTGCGCCACCACCTGGGAGCGCTGAACACCATTCCCTTTGGCGAGATCAAGGTTCTGACCAATTATTCGCGTGACTGGGTGATCATGAAACTACCACTGCGGGTGACCTATGACACCGACGTGGAAAAAGTGCGCAAGCTGATCAAGAAGCTGGGGCAGGAGTTGCTGAACGACCCGGTGATCGGCGACAATTTCATTCAGCCGCTCAAGTCGCAGGGCGTGATCGAAATGCAGGACAGCGCGATGATCATCCGGGTCAAGTTCATGACCAAGCCGGGTGATCAGTGGCTGGTGCGCAAACGCGTGTATCAGGATATCCGCGAGCTGTTTGCCCGTGAGGGTATCAAGTTTGCGCACCGTGAGGTGACCGTCCGGCTGGCGGATGAACACGCCGAGGACCTGACCCCGAAACAACGCGAGGCGGTGACCGGGGCCGTTCAGGCGGCCATCGACGAGGACTATCTGGGCGACGATGGCGGCGGCGACGACCGCTGAGCGGAGTGCTCCCGCGTTGCGCGGGCCCCCTTGCGGGAGCCCCACGCGACTTGGGCCCGGCGCCGCTGGCGCGGCGCGGGTGCGTCTGTCGCGACGCAG
>JBFHMM010000038.1:0-21143 GCA_041594355.1 Paracoccaceae bacterium
GCTGGCCAATTACCCATCGGTCCTCTTGATGGACGAACCCTTTGGCGCGCTCGATGCCCAGACCCGGCTGATGATGCAGGAAAGCCTGCTCGACATCTGGCGCAAGTTCGGCACCACCGTCGTCTTTGTCACCCATGACGTGGACGAGGCGGTCTTCCTCGCCGACCGGGTCCTGATCATGAGCGCGGCGCCGGGCCGGATCATCGAGGATCTTCACGTCGACCTGCCGCGCCCGCGCTCGACCGACATGGCCACGGCGCCCGAATACATCCAGGCCCGGCAGTTCTGCCTCGACACTATCAAATCCGAAAGCCGCAAGGCTTTCGCGGCGCAAAACCAATGAGATGGCTCGCCGCGTTCCTCGTAACCTGTACTCTGGCAACCGGGGCCGGGGCGCAGGTGCAGGGCGTCGAACTCGACGCGCCCGCCGTCCTGCCATCCTTCGCCTTCAGCGATGAAAACGCGGCCAGCTTTACCGATGCCGACCTGACCGGCCAATGGACGCTGATCATGTTCGGCTTTTTGTCCTGCCCCGATGTGTGCCCCTTCACGCTGGGGAACCTCGAGGTGGCCGTCGCCGAAACCGGCATGCGGGTGCGCCCTGACAACGTGCCGCGCGTGGTTTTCATCTCGGTCGATCCTGCCCGGGATGCCGACTATATCAGCGAATACGCCAAGTTCTTCCATCCCGACTTCATCTCGGTCACCGGCGCCCGCGATCAGATCGACGCGCTGGTCACCGCGACCGACAGCTTCTACCGCCTGATGCCGCCCGACAACACCGGCTACTACGAGGTGCAGCACAGCTCGGCCGTTTTGGTCATTGCCCCCGACGGCACTCTGCGCGCCAAGCTGCAACCGCCCTTTGACCCCGGCCTGACGGCGGAATTCCTCGCCCGCCTGCAAATCAGCTACCGAAAGGAATTGTCGCAATGAAACGCAGCCTTATGGCCCTCGCGCTTGCCGCGCTGCCGACCCTTGCCGCCGCCGGGGACCTGACCGTCGATAACCCGATGGTGCCGCTGGCCCCGCCGGGCAACATGGCCCATGCCGCGTTCTTCACGATCACCAACACCGGGGAGACCCAACGCAGCCTGATCGGCGTCACCGCGCCCGGCTACCACATGGCCCATATCCACCAAAGCGAGAAGATCAACGGCGTCGCCACCATGCGGGCGATGCACCAGGTCGACATCGCGCCGGGCCAAAGCGTGACCTTCGAACACTGCGGGCTGCACATCATGCTGATGCACCCCGCCGCGCCGCTGGCCGAAGGCGCCGAGGTTCCGCTGGAGCTGAAATTCGCCAATGGCGAAACGCTCTCCGTCACCGCCACAGTCATGCGCATGATACATGGATCTTCGTAAGGCAGCGCTGGCGCTGGGCCTGACGGCTGCCCCGGTGCTGGCGTCCACCCCGGCTCTGGCGGATTTCGATGCCGAAAGCTATCTGCCCTACGAACGCTGCGCGCTCTGCCACGGGCTGTTCGGGGTCTCGGCCAACCCGCGTTTTCCGCATCTGGGCGGACAGAAACCGGCCTATCTGGCGGCCCAGATCCGCTCCTTTCTGGACGGCACCCGCCACAACGACGGCGGTCAGATGGTGGCGATGGTGACCGAACTGGCCGCCGCCGACATCCCCGTCGCGGTGGCGTGGTTCGCATCTCAGGACCCGCCGCCGCCCACAGACCAGACCGCCGCCACCTCCGCCTACGCCGATCTCGGCTGTGCCGCCTGCCACGACGATCCGGCTGATCCGCTGGCGCCGCATCTCACGGCTCAACACCCCGAATACCTCGTCAAGCAGATGGAGGACTTTCGCACAGGGCGCCGCGACGGCTCCGACATCGCCGATATGCACCGCGCCCTGCTGACCGACCACGCCGCCACAATCGTGCCGCTGGCGACCTATCTCGCCGCGACCCCCCGACCGGACATCCTGCAATGACCCTTATGACCGACCTGACCGAAAGCCCAGACAGCCCCTCCGACAGCCCCAGCGCCATCTACCTGTCGGAATACATGCTCGACATCAACGAAGGGGCCGATTTCCTCAATTCCCTGTCCAAGGCCGACCGCAAAACGGTACGCAAACAGGGCACCCGTTGCCTGCTGAAAAAGGGGCAGGGGCTGTTCTTTCAGGGCGACCCGCACACCGGCGTCTGGATCATCGAATCCGGCCGCATCCGCACTTTTTATGCCGGGCCGACGGGCCGCGAAATCACCTTGGCGTACTGGAGCGAGGGCCATTTCGTCGGCGGGCCCGAGGTCTTTGGCCGTGGTCGCCACGTCTGGTCCGCCGACGCGATGGAGGACTGCGAACTGCTGTTCCTGTCGGGGATGAGCCTGCAACAGCTGGTGCGCAGCGTGCCCGATGTCGCCATCGCGGTCATCCAGGGGCTGGTGAGCAAGGGCAAATGCTACTCCGCCTTGATCCAGATGCTGGGCACCCGCACCGTGTCGGAGCGGCTGCGGCAACTGCTGGTGATCCTCGCTGACACCAATGGCCGGCACGAGGGCGGCACCATCATCATCGACCGCACCATCACCTACGATCAGGTCGCCTCCATCGTCGGCGCCACCCGGCAATGGGTCACCCAGTCGCTGGACAAGCTGCAGAACGAAGGCGTGCTGTCGGTCTCGCGCCGAGAAATCGTCATCTACCGTCTGGAACGGCTCGAGGAATGACCGGACTCGACGCACCACTGGACCCGCCGACATGGGTCGCCCGGCTCCGGGCCTATGCGCCCGGCCTCGCCCTGTGCTGTGTCGTGGCGCTGGCGGCGGTGGCCATCGCCAGCCGCTACGACGCGCCGGTGATGCTCTTCGCCCTGCTGATCGGCATGGCGCTGTCCTTCCTGTCGGACGATCCCCGCGTTTTGCCGGGCATCGACCTGGCCGCCTCGGCGCTGCTGAAAACCGGCGTC
Organism: Paracoccaceae bacterium; assembly: GCA_041594355.1. Lineage (GTDB taxonomy): Bacteria > Pseudomonadota > Alphaproteobacteria > Rhodobacterales > Rhodobacteraceae > JAIUZI01. Next base: position 2,927 of record JBFHMM010000038.1, read on the forward strand.
GCGCTGATGGGGTTGACGATCTCGGTGGACACCATCCTGTCGCTGGGCCTGCCCATCGTGGCCACCGTGCTGGCGCTGCTGGCGGGCACCCTCCTGGCCGGGCTTGCTATCGGCCGACTGGCCGGCTGGGGCGCGCCGAAATCGTTGATCGCCGCCGGGGCGGTGGCCATCTGCGGCGCTTCCGCCGCACTGGCGCTGGCCTCAGCCCTGCCTGATTTCCGGCGCAAATCCGACCACGTTCTGACTGTGATCGTCGTCGCGACCGGCCTCTCGACGCTGGGCATGGTGTTCTACCCCGTGCTGCTGGCGGCGCTGGACCTGACGCCGCTGCAGACCGGTGTCGTGCTGGGCGCCAGCATCCACGACGTCGCCCAGGTGATCGGCGCGGGGTTCTCGGTCTCCGACGAGGTCGGGCAGGTGGCCACCCTGACCAAGATGATCCGGGTGGCCAGCCTGCCGCTCGTGCTGCTCATAGTGTCGCTGCTCATGTCCCGCGGCACCTCACGCTCGCGCCTGCGGCTGCCGGGGTTCGTCGTGGCCTTCGTCGCGCTGCTGGCCGTGGCCAATTTGCTGCCGGTGCCGCCCGAGCTGACGGAAATCGCCGCGCATTTGTCGCGCGGCCTGTTCTTCGTCGCCGTCGCCGGGCTGGGCCTGAAAAGCGATCCGCAAAGCATCCTGTCCACGGGCCGCAGCACACTGATCGTCATCGCGGCGCTGACCGTCCTGCTGCTGGTGGCGGCGACCCTCGCGCTGGTAGGGACCATCTAGGGTCCGCCGACACCCGGCAAAACCCGTTTGATCGAAAGCAAGGGCGTATTCCGCTACAGGAATGCCATGCTCCTCTCGTTCGCATTTCTTTGGAGGAGGAGGAGAAACCGATGGGACCGTTTCAAGCCGCGCGCCGGATTGCAGGCGCCCTGATCCTGGCGTCGGCGCTAGCCGGATGCGAAGGCGTTCAGGGCACATCCGCAACCGTCTCACAATACACTCCAAACGCCACCGACGGGGTGGTTTCGTCAGTGCCCGCGCGGGCCGTCACGCGACGGCCTTCACCATGACGCGCGGCGTCGGCGTCTTGCCCGGACGGATCGGTGAACGCACGACCTTGGGCAAAGTTTTGATAGTCTACTTTACCCTCTCGCCGCCGCCCGAGGCGCTGTTCACCCGGGCTATCAAATTCGAACTGACCGCTGCCGGCCTCAGCGTGGCGGGCGGTCCCTCGCGGGTCTCCGGCACGGTGGAACGCGTCGCGCTCAGCACGCCGGCCATGGCGGACTACTGGGACGTCAAGATTGACGCAGCGCTCAAGGTGACCGTGAACGCCACCAGTCGCCGCTATGCCGAGCGTTGCGAGCAGCGCGCCTATGCCTGGCCGTCCGACACGCTGATCTCGGGGTTGGCCAATGCCTGCGCCGGCAAGATCGCGGCGCGCTTCCGCGAGGACAAGGGGATCGCAAATACGTTGGAACCCTGTCACCGCCCGCCTTGCCGCCGTGTACTTGGCCATTGCCGCGATGATGACCGCCTGCGCTGCGTCGCAAACCGGCGTCTCGTCCGGGTCGCGCGCGGCCTACGCATCGGTCGCCGTGGTGCCGCGGGTCAACGACGCGCTGCGGTCGGGCTACTGGTCCAACCCTCTGGGCAGTCCGGTCGCCTCGCAGGCGCGCAAGGGCTGGTCCGCCGCCGATGGCACGGGCCAGATCGCGCGCGAGATCCTCGGCCGCGCCGGAGCCTCGGTCACCGTCACCTCCGAACCGACCAGAGGCGCCGCCAGAGCCGCGCAGGCGGTTGTCGTGCTGCAGAAGATCCCGCTGACCGAACTGGCGCAGACCGACGATCCGGGCCGCGACCTGCTGATCAGCGCCGCGAGCCTTGCCGGGGCCGCCTCGGCAGGCGGTCTCGCGGTGATGGTGATCAACGATCTCGCCGCCAATCAGCGCCGCTCGGTGCTGCGGATCTCGCGGGTCGGGGCCGATGCCCAGGGCGATCCGAACCTTTGAGCGACGGGCCTGACGCCCTCGCTGGTCGATCCTGCCACCGGCAAGGTGATCCGGCAGGGCCGGTCGCTGATGGGGGTGGAAAAACTGCCCGGATCGCTGCCGGGGCGCAGCTGGAGGGAACCCGGCGCGTCCGAACGGACCACGGTCCTGGCCTATTGCCAGTCGGCGCTGCGGCGGGTGGTGTCGCAGTCGTTCGTCGAGTTCAAGATCGTCAAGTGGTGCCGCGCCGCCTCAGCGGTGCATGCCGCGCGCCACCATCCAGGCCACCGGACAGGCAAAGACAAAGCCCAGCACCACAGCCCCGAGCAGCAGATGGGCGGCGGTATGGCCCGCAACCAGCAGCCCGATCAGGCCGACACCGGCCAGGGTCGCGCCAATAAACAGATGCAGGGTCAGCAGCAGATAGAACATGCCTGCCTCTTATCCCGCGATGGCAAAGAGCAAAAGAAAAATCAGCCCCGACATCATCGCCGCCGCCGGCACCGTGATCACCCAGGCCGCGACAATGGTGATGAAATGCGATCGGCGCACCAGCTTGCGCCGGCGCCGTTCCTCGGACGCGATGCGCTTTTCGGGCGGTCGCTTCTGGTTCGAATTGCGCAGCCGCCGCTCCATGTGCCACTCGCGAAAGAACCCCACGCCAAAGACGCCGCCCACCGCGATATGGGTGGAACTGACAGGCAGCCCCAGCCAGCTGGCGACAATCACCGTGATCGCCGCCGACAACGCCACGCAATAGGCGCGCATCGGGTTCAGCTTGGTGATCTGGCTGCCCACCATGCGGATCAGCTTGGGCCCGAACAGGAACAGCCCGAACGAGATGCCAAAGGCCCCGATCACCATCACCCAGGTCGGGATCGCGACCTTGGCGGCGATATCGCCGAATTCGGTGGCATGCACGATAGCCGCCAGCGGCCCCACCGCGTTGGCCACGTCGTTGGCGCCATGGGCAAAGCTCAAGAGCGCCGCCGAAATCACCAGCGGCAGGCCGAACAGGATCTTCACCGACTTGTTGCGGTTCTCCATGCCCTCGGACTGGCGCCTGATCAGTGGCGCGGTCACCACATAGGCCAGCGCCCCCAGAATGACCCCGATCAGCAGCGCGGTGCCGATGTCGATTTTGATGATCTTCTTCAGCCCCTTCAGCGCCAGATAGGCGGAAAACGCGCCCGCCATGATGCCCACCAGGATCGGAACCCAGCGCCGCGCGGCGGCGATCTTGTCATCCTGATAGATGATCTTGGCCTTGATCAGCGCCAGAAAGGCGGCGGCGATCACCCCGCCCAGCACCGGTGAAATCACCCAGCTGGCGGCGATTTTGCTCATCGTTGTCCAGTTGACGGCGGCCAGGCCGGCCGCCGCGATGCCCGCGCCCATGACGCCGCCCACGACCGAATGCGTGGTCGAGACCGGGGCGCCGATCCAGGTCGCCAGGTTGACCCACAACGCGGACGAGATCAGCGCCGCCATCATCGCCCAGACAAAGACCTTGGTGTCCTGAATGCCAGCCGGGTCGATGATGCCCTTTGAAATCGTGGACACCACGTCGCCGCCCGCCAGCAGCGCCCCGGCGCTTTCGAACAGGGCCGCGATCATGATCGCCCCGCTCATGGTCAGCGCATTGGCCCCCACTGCCGGGCCCATGTTGTTGGCTACGTCGTTGGCGCCGATGTTGATCGCCATATAAGCGCCAAAGATGGCCGCGAACACCACCACCATATTCACCGGCGACTGGCCAAAGAACACCGCCGCCCCGACGCCGGCCAACACGATAAAGGTCAGCGCAATGCCCGGACCCACCAGCGGACGCGAGACATAGGCCGTCGCCAGTTCGATCTGGCTGATACGGTTCAGATCCGTATCCAGCGTCTTCCATTGATTGCGTCGCGGATCCTGCGCCATTGTCCCACCCCGATTCCGGTTTTCGGACACGCCCCTAGCGGCTCCGCGCGCTCAGGGCAACGAAAGCGTCACAAGAATGTCATGTAACCGTTACAAAGGGGGGAAGGGTTGCAGCTTTACAAGCCGCGCAGGATCTCCTGCAGATCGGGCTCGTTCACCAGCGTCGCGGCCTTGGCCGGGCTGAACCAACGGCGTTCGCGCTGATCCGCCTCCGGATATGTCTCCGACATCTTAAGAACCCGCGTCAGATAGACCCGCGTTTCGACGGGGGTGATCCCGCCGCTGTCCAGCAGCTTGTCATAATCGAACTGGCCGATCGGCTCCGGGTTGATCTCGGCCTCGGTGACGCCGGCCTCTTCCCAGGCCTCCTGCAGGGCGGATTCAGGTCCGTCCTTGCCATCAATGGGCCAGCCCTTGGGCAGGATCCAGCGCCCTGTGCCGCGGCTCGTGATCAGCAGGACCTGCTCGATCGGGACGTCGTCTTTGGCCGCGGCATCCTTTCCGGACCGGAAGCACAATGCCGCAACCTGGACCCGCTTAGGGCGCAGTAGTATCGGGCGCAATACTTCCTCCCATGCCGTTTGAAGGGCGTCTTTCATGGCCGACCTGTCATGTCATGATCTATGCTCGCGCGTGCAATATAGCGCATTTTCCGGAAAATTCAAATTTCCGCGTTTGTTACATGGCGTCAGCGCAGCCAGAACCTAGCGATTGCGGGGCTTTGCGCGTAGGGTGGGATCCGCCTGCGTGGGATCCTCCGGCCAGGGGTGCTTGGGATATTGCGCGCGCATGTCCTTGCGCACATCGGCATAGGATCCGGCCCAGAATCCGGGCAGGTCGCGGGTCACCTGAACCGGGCGGCGGGCCGGCGACAGCAGGGTGATTTTCAGCGGAACCCCGGCGGCGGTCGGATGCCGCGTGACCCCGAACAGCTCCTGCAGGCGCAGCGCGATCTCCGGCGCGTCGCCGCCATAATCAATCGGCACCTTGCGGCCCAGCGGGGTGGTGAACCCCGGCGGCACCTGCCGGTCCAGCATCTGCGTCTGCTCCCAGCTCAGCGCCGCGCGCAGCGCTGGCAGCAGGTCGAACCGTTTCCAGTCCTCGGCGCTGCGCACACCATTCAGCATCGGCAGCAGCCAGTCCTCAAGGCTCTCCAGCAGCCCCTCGGGCGAGAAATCCGGCAGATCCGCGCCTGCATCCCCGGAACCGCGCAGCAGCTCTACCCGTGCCGCCAGCCGCGCCGCCGCCCCCTCCAGCCGCAGACCCAGATCTCGCACACCCTCCAGCATGGCACGGGCCACAGCCTCCTCGGGCGCGTCTCTCCAGACCCGGTCGTCTAGCACCAGCGCGCCGAACCGCTCCTGGCGCCGCGTCACCACCCGCCGCTCGCGGCGGGACCAGGCGCAGACATCGCTCCAGCCGATCTGGTCGGCAAACAGGTCCCGGATCTCGCGCTCGCTGATCTGCGCGGCCAGCCGGATCCGCGCCTCGCGCGGGTCGCCATCCAGATCCACCGCCACCAAATAAGGCGCGCCGCCCAGCGGGTCGCCATCGTTCAGCATCGCGCCCTTGCCGCCTGACAGCACGTAACGCGGCGCGTCGCCCTTGCGCCGCTGCCCGATCCGGTCGGGATAAGCCATCGCCGCCATCGCCGCCGGGCTCACCTTCTCCGCCGCCGCCGCTCCGGCCCGCCCGCGCAGTCGCTTGGCCTCTGCCTGAATGCGCTGCACCGCGCCCGCGTTCACCTCAAAGGGCCGTTGCCGCGCGAACCGCCGCGCATCGCGCAGCGCCTCCAGCCGCAGCGCCAGATCGGCGGGCGCGCCGCGCAACGGGTCGCGGTCCGCCATTAGCGCCGCCATCGCCGCCGCCTCCGGCCCGGCGGTTTCCAGCATGTGGCCCAGACGCGGATGCAGGGGCAGGGCGGCGAGCGCCCGCCCGTGGTCGGTGATCCGGCCCGTCTCGTCCAGCGCGCCCAGCATGCCCAACAGCGCCCGCGCCTCGGCCAGCGCCCCGGCGGGTGGCGGTGTCAGAAACGCCAGTTCCTCGGGCGTGGCCCCCCATTGCGCCAATTCCAGCGCCAGCCCGGTGAGGTCCGCCGCCTCGATCTCGGCCGGCGGAAACGCCGCAAGCGCGCCATCCTCGCCCCGCGTCCACAGTTTATAACAGACACCTTCGGCCACCCGCCCCGCGCGGCCCGCCCGCTGTGTCGCCTCGGCCCGCGTCACCCGTTCCGTCACCAACCGCGACATGCCCGAGCCGGGATCGAACCGCGCCCGGCGCGACTGTCCGGCATCCACCACCACCCGCACGTCCTCGATGGTCAGCGAGGTTTCGGCAATCGACGTGGCCAGCACCACCTTACGGCCCTTGGTCCCCGGCGCAATCGCCGCCCGCTGCTCGGCAAAAGGCAGAGCACCGTACAAAGGCCGCACCGCACAATCGCCCGGCAACCGCCCGACCAGGGCCGATACCGCTCGCCGGATCTCGCGTTCACCGGGCAGGAACACCAGGATGCCGCCGCCCATGGCGCGGGTCTCGGCCTCCGCCTGCACCACCAGATCGGCCAGCGCGGCATCGCGGCGCGCGCGCAGGCCCAGCGGCCGTTCCAGCCACCGGGTCTCCACCGCAAAGGCGCGTCCCGCCGAGGTGATCACCGGCGCCTGCATCAGTGCGCCCACCGGCGCGGCGTCCAGCGTTGCCGACATTGCCAGCAGGATCAGGTCGTCGCGCAGTGCGTCGGCCACCTCCAGGCACAGCGCCAGCCCGAAATCCGCGTTCAGCGACCGCTCGTGGAATTCGTCGAACAGCACGGCTCCCACGCCCGGCAGGTCTGGCTCCGCCTGCAGCATCCGGGTCAGGATACCCTCGGTCACCACCTCGATCCGCGTGTCCCGGCCCACCTTGGCCGCCCCGCGCATCCGGTAACCTACGGTCTGCCCCGGCACCTCGCCCAGCGTCGCCGCCATCCGCTCGGCGGCCGCCCGCGCCGCCAGACGGCGCGGTTCCAGCATCAGGATGCGCCTCTCACACAGCCCCGCCTCTAGCATCGCCAGCGGCACCCGCGTCGTCTTGCCAGCCCCCGGCGGCGCCTGCAGCACCGCACGGCCCCGCTGACGCAGCGCATCCAGCAGCTCGGGCAGGGCATCGTCGATGGGCAGTGGCGTGCGGGTCATGGGCCGTCTTATCGCCAAACCGCCCCGCAGCGTCCAGCGCGGATCTCCCGGCCTCAGAATCAGGCGCGGCTCATTTGCGAACCAGCGTCGCGCGGCCATGTACCGTATCGGCGCGCATCTTCACGGCCCGCATCAGCTCTCCGGCCGGTTCATAGGTCACGTTTAACCCGAACTGGCCTTTGCGCGCCAGATCCTTGGGGGAATAGCCGCCCACCCGCCGGAATACCCCCGAACAGGTCACGGTGGTTCCGTCCTCATTGCGGCTGGTCAATGTTACCTCGGTCAGACGCTCGCCGTCGAATACCCGCTGGCGGATCTTGCACAGCCCCTCGCGCGGCTGGTCCCGCATCACCATGAACATGGCGGTCAGCGGATCCACTGCGCCCTTTTGCTGGGAATCGGTCACTGCATAGGGGCCCGCATCGCCGATCTCGCTGCCGGCGCTGCGCGCCACCCCGTTGCGATAGCGCAGGCTGGCCCGCGATTCGCGGCTGCCGGTCTCCATCTCCTCGTCATAGCGCGCAGGCCGGAACTGGTCGCCCCGCACGGCGCCCGACGCGCTCAGCAGGAACTTGATGCCCGCCACCGCGCCCACCAGCCCGCTGGTCACGAACTGCGAGGACACCGTGTATTTCGACCCCGAGACCGAACCGGTCAGTGTCAGGTCTCCCACCTTCAGACCCAACGCCCGCACCGCGTACAGACCCGCGCTTTGCTGCGCCGCCGCCGGCAGCGCCGCACACAGAAGAACAACAAGAAGCCCCCGGATCATGCGTAAAACCACCACACTGGACAAACCACGCCCCTCCGAGGCATGTAAGGCCCCGGATCGGCAGGCAATCAGGACTTCAACATGCAGATACAAAGCTTGGGTGACAAGATCCTGTCCGGGGACCGGCGGGCGCTTGCCCGCGCCATCACCCTCGTCGAAAGCAGCCGCGCCGATCACCGTGCGCAGGCCACCGCGCTGCTGGACGAACTGGCCCGCCACAATCGGCAGGCGCTGCGCATTGGCCTGTCGGGCACCCCCGGTGTCGGCAAATCCACCTTCATCGAGGCTTTCGGCACCCTGCTGACAGGGCAGGGGCTGCGGGTGGCGGTGCTGGCGGTCGATCCCAGCTCGGCCCGCTCCGGCGGCTCGATCCTCGGCGACAAGACCCGGATGGAACGGCTCAGCCGCGACCGAAACGCCTTCATCCGCCCCTCGCCCAGCCAGACCCAGCTCGGCGGCGTCGCCCGCCGCACCCGCGAGGCGGTGGCGCTCTGCGAGGCGGCGGGCTTCGACGCGGTGCTGATCGAAACCGTCGGCGTCGGCCAGTCCGAAACCGTGGTGGCCGAAATGTCCGACCTCTTCGTCCTGCTGCTGGCGCCCGCCGGCGGCGACGAACTGCAGGGCGTCAAACGCGGCATCATGGAAATCGCCGACCTGATCCTGATCAACAAGGCCGACGGCGACCTGAAACCGGCGGCCACCCGCACCTGCGCCGACTACGCCGGCGCCCTGCGGCTTCTGCGCAAACGGCCACAGGACCCGCCGGGTTTTCCAAAGGCGATGATGGTATCGGCAGCCGAGGAAACCGGCCTAACCGAGGCCTGGGCCGAAATGCAGGACCTGACCCGATGGCGGCGCGAGTCCGGCCACTGGGACCGCAACCGCGCCGACCAGGCGCGCTACTGGTTCGATCAGGAACTGCGCCAGGCGCTGCTCGCCCGCCTCGAAACCCCCGCCGCCCGCGCCCGCCGCGACAGCCTCGGCCAGCAGGTCGCCAGCGGCGTCCTCAGCCCCGCCGCCGCCGCGCAATCGCTGCTCGAAATGCTTGACTAGCTGTGAGCTTTCAACAGGTTGTCCATTCGATCCTGACCGAGTTGGTTGGAGCTACCAAGCTTCAACACTGTTCGGGGGGGATCGAATGAACGTGCGTCAGAATGCCAGACTGAGCCCTTTGGGTCGGAAGCGGTTTCAGCATGATGGCCGAAAGGGTTTGCAGGACCGCGGGTCGCGTCCGCATGCTCTGCGCAGTCCGACGCCTGATGATGTCGCGGAGTGGATCAATCCCTTGCGCCGTGAACGCCTGACGGGGGCGCATATTGCTGCCAGCACGGGCGTGTCGCCTGCCACGGGAGCCGGGTGCCGCGCAGGGCGGGTCCTTTCGCGGCGACGCGATCTGGAGCCTGCCGGGCCGGTGCGGCGCAATGAACGCGAGCCTCCCGGCGACATGATCCACCTCGATTTCACGCGTCTTGGCAAGTTCGGGCGCACCGGCCACCGTATCGCACGCGACAGGACAGGCCAGTCCAAAAGCCGTGGGGGCTGGGAGTATGTCCATGTCTGCACCGATGATGCATCGCGGCTGTCCTTCACCCAAATCCAACCGGACGAGAAGGCCTTCAGCGCCGTCGCCCATGTGCGGGCGGCCGTGGCCTGGTATGGGTCTATGGGCGTGAAGCTGGCGCGGCTGACCTGCCCGTCTGGAGACATCTCTACAATTGGCGCCGTCCAAACGCCGCGCTAAAACCAAAACCACCAATCGGCCGATTACAGCGTCGGGCCTTTTACCTGAAACATGTCGTGACACGAATATCCTGAGAACGCCGAAGGCGTGGCAGGGTGTTCGTGTCTCAAGTTTTAGGCCGGGCGTTTTTTAGGCCGGGCGTTCTAGGCCCGGATAGGAACAACCTGTTGAGGTTCCACACCTAGAGCGCGGTCCAGCCCTTTCATTTCTTCCAAAACACGCGCGCCGCAGGCATGATCCCACCGGGGCGATTTCCCCTGTTGCGGCCATTTCCCTACCGCCTTTGACGACAGCTTTAATGGCGGCGCGGAATTTCCCCGCAACCGCCTTGACCCAGCCCGCGATTCCCCCTAAACGCATCCAACCAGTTTCCGGGCGCAGCCTCAGGCCGCGCCCCTGTCGATTTGGCACCCGTCCAACGCGGGCTGCCGCCAGATACAAAAGGATGAACCCATGTCGCGCCGCTGCGAATTGACCGGAAAAGGCCCGATGACTGGCAACAATGTCAGCCACGCCAAAAACAGAACCCGCCGCCGGTTTCTGCCAAACCTGAACGACGTGACCCTGCAGTCCGAAACCCTCGGCCGTGGCGTCAAGCTGCGGATCTCGGCCTCGGCCCTGCGCAGCGTCGATCACCGTGGCGGCCTGGACGCCTTCCTGGCCAAGGCCAAGGACACCGAGCTGTCGGACAACGCTCTGAAAGTCAAAAAAGAGATCGCCAAGGCCCAGGCGTCCGCCTGATCCCTGCGGGACCCGTGCGGGCGACCGCGCGGCGGCACCGGGCCGATCGACCCTGCGACCCCTGCGCACACCGCGTAGGGGTTTTTGCGTTTCTGCCTGTTCGGCGGGCGCCGCGCGGCTTATATCGGCAGGACGATGACCCGCTTCGCGCCCATTTTCACCGCCATGACGCTGTCGCTGCTGCTCGTGCTCGGCGCGCAGCGGCAGGCGATGACCCATGCGGGCGGCGATGTCACCGAAATGGTGCTTTGCACCGGCTCCGGGGCCACCACGGTCTGGATCGGCCGCGATGGCGAACCGGTTGCGCCGCCGCATGACTGCCCCGACTGCACGCTGTGCTTGCCGCATGGGCTGCTGCCCGAAATCGCGGTGCCGGCGTCGGCCATCGGCTCGCAAGGCCAACCGATCCTGCGCGCCGCGCAACTTGACCTTTCCCGTCCCGCGTCGCGCCCCTTTGCCCGCGGTCCGCCGCTGCCTGTCTGGTCCAAAATCACCGTTCAAACAGATAAGACAGACAGCTAGGAGACACCTCATGTCTTTCAAAACCGCACTTCTGGCCGCCGCCGCGGCCGCGGCTCTCGCGTTGCCCGCCATCCCCACCATGGCCGATATGGCCAAAATCATAGTCCAGGACCCCTACGCCCGGTCCTCGGGCGCCAGCGCCAAATCCGGCGCCGCCTTCATGACCCTGGTGAACCATGCGGATCAGGATGATCGCCTGATCGCCGCAAGTTCCGACGCGGCCGCGCGGGTTGAGCTTCACACCCACAAGGAAAACGCCGACGGCGTGATGCAGATGATGGAGGTCGATGACGGGTTCGCCATTCCCGCCGGCGGCATGCATGCGCTGGCCCGGGGCGGCGACCACGTGATGCTGATGGGGCTGACCGCCCCGCTGGCGCAGGGGGACATCGTGACCCTGACGCTGACCTTTGAAAAGGCCGGCGAGATCATCGTCGAGGTGCCCGTCGACCTGACGCGCAAGCCCGAGCACGGCATGAAATATATGCACGGTAAGCCCAAGACCGGCGGCTGACGCCCGGCCTCAGGCTGCGCGGCAGCCCTCGCCCGCGCGTCGGGGCGGCCAGGGCCGCCCCGGCCTCACCCGGCCTCCGCCAACAGCTCTTCGACCCAGGCCGGCACGGTTTCCGAGGCCGGGCCGAACCGGGTCTCTGTGAAATCGGAAACCACTGCCGATGGTTCGAGGTTCAGCTCGACTGTATGCGCCCCCGCCGCCAGCGCCTCGCGTACGAAACCGGCGGCCGGATAGACCTGCCCCGAGGTGCCGATCGCGGCAAAGAGGTCGGCCGCCTCCAGATGGCTCAGGATCTGCTCCATATGATAGGGCATCTCGCCGAACCACACCACGTCTGGCCGCCCGCCCGGCTCGGCACAGGCAGGGCAGGGCTCTCCTGCCCGCATCTCCTCGGGCGCGGTCCAGCGGTGACCGCAGGCGGCGCACAGCGCTCCCGCCAGAACCCCGTGCATATGCATCACGTCGCGGGCGCCGCCTGCCTCGTGCAGCCCGTCGACGTTCTGCGTAACCAGCACCACCTCGCCGGGAAACTCCGCCTGCAACCGCGCCAGCGCCCGATGCGCCGGGTTGGGCGCGGCCCGCGCCGCCCCCTTGCGCCGCGCATTGTAGAACCCCTGCACCAGCTCCGGGTTCCGCGCAAAGCCCTCGGGCGTCGCCACATCCTCGATCCGGTGCTGCGACCACAACCCGCCCTCGTCGCGAAAGGTGTCCAGTCCGCTTTCCGCCGAGATCCCGGCGCCGGTTAAAATCACGATCTTTTCCATGGTTCCTCCGTCGCCTACAACCATGACCAAAGGAGCCCGCCATGACCACCCGTATTTTGTTTGTCTGCCTCGGCAACTTCTGCCGCTCGCCCGCCGCCGAAGGGGTGGCGCGGACGTGCATACCCGGCATCGAGACCGACAGCGCCGGCACCTCGAACTGGCACGTGGGTGACCCGCCCTACGGTTCGATGCAGGCCGCCGCACAGGGGCGAGGCTATGACATCTCGGACTTGCGCGCACGACAGTTCACGGCCCAAGACTTCACCCGGTTCGACCTGATCCTGGGTATGGACGCCGACAATATCGCCGCGATCGAGGCGCTGCGGCCACCCCGCAACGCCACCCCTGTGCGCCGCCTGACCGATTATGCCCCCGGTGCCGGCATGGACCATGTCCCGGATCCCTATTACACCCGCGATTTCGACGGCGTGCTGGCGCTGATCGAAACGGCGGCGCAGGGGCTCGCCGCCAGCCTGCGCTGACGCTTAGCCGTCCAGCACCCGAAACGATCCGGCAAGCCAGGGCATCCGCGCCACCGCCGGGTCGATCATCTGCGCCTGTACCAGCCCGCGCAGTGTCTGCGCAACGTCGCGCGGCACCCGGTCGGCCCAGTCCGCGGCGGCAAACAGCGAAATCGTCCGGTGCACTTCGCCGAATGGCAGGGCAAAGGCGTCGATCTTGTCATGGAACCGCACCGCCCGCATCAACCCCAGCGGCGTCGTCACCGCCCAGCCGATCCGCCGCGCCACCATCGCCATCAGCGCCAGGTTGCTACCGATCTCGAACCGCGCCTCGAACTGCAGCCCCTCGCGGATCAGATGCGCCTCGATCTGGCGGGCGATCATCTGCTCGCGGGCATAACGCAGCAGCGGCATTTCGCGCAGGTCGGCCATCGCGGTTTGTGCGTCCCGGATCACTCCGCGCGGCGCCACCAGGATAAAGGGATCGCGCACAAGCGGGTATTCGGTGATGCCCTCGCGCACCCCGCCGGCGCTGGCCGCCACCGCGATGTTCAGTTCGCGCGCTTCGATGGCCGCGTTGATTTCGTGGCTTGAGGCGGTGATCATCTTGAACCGGCAGCGGGTCAGGTTATCGGCCAGAATTGTCGTCAGGCGCGGCGTCAGGTCGTTGTCGAAATCGTCGATTAGCCCGATGTTGAGCTGGCTCAGGTCGCTCAGGTCCATCACCGTCAGCTCGCTCTGCGCCAACCGCAGCTCGGACAGAACCGCCTCGGTCCGGGCCAGAAACCCGCGCCCGGCGGCGGTCACCGCCATCGGGCGTCGGCCGTGATCGACCAGGTCGGTGCCCAGCGCGGTCTCCAGGTTGCGCAGCTGCTGGCTGACGGCGGGCTGGCTCAACCCGGTGCGCTCGGCGGCTTGCGCCACCGATCCGGTCCGGGCCAGCGCCTCGAACACTTCCAGCCCGCGCAGGGTGACGCCCTTCATTAGCATGACATTGCTCCCATGGTTTCGGGTTCTTTGAAACTCCGGGGGCTGTGGGTCAAGTATTCTCAACCTCTGGATACCGCAATATTCGGATTTTCAACACCAGGGCCGGGTTCGGCAGCAGCCTGCGTCCGGTTTTGCGTCAAAACGCTGCCGTCCTGAGCTGGGCAGCTGACAGAGGGGTCGAATCGCAAGGTTCGCGCTTTGTGAAAATGCGAAGCCCTGGACCCGCGATGGCAATCTGTTTTGCAGGAATTGCGACCTCCGGATGGCGGGAATACGGCGAAACTGCGGCAAAAACTGCAAAGCGCGGCGAAACAATCGCCGCGCTTTGGATCATATTCGCAAAGTGGAGCAGTGCCGAGCTCAGCCGCAGCTACTGAGGGCCTGATCGCCAAAGGATTTGTAGCGTTTCCACAGCGCCTCGTCCGTGTGGCGGTCCGACTGGCGCACCTTCTGCGCCTGATGGGGGTCGCTAAAGAACTTGGCGACCTTGCGCCGTTCACTGCGGCTCAGGCTCTTGTTGGCGACCTGCTGGATGCAGCTGCACAGCTGCGGCGTCGCGGCCTGGCGGTTGGACTGGCGGCAGGCCCGGTCGATCACGCCGGGACCGGCAAAAACCGGGGCAGGGGTGCCGCTTGCCAGCAGCCCCGCGCAAACCGCGATGGTCAGGAATGTCTTCATGTGTCTTGCCTCGCTCCTGTCAGCAGGGGTCACCAGCCCCTTTGCCACAATCGGCGTACTATGTTCAGATCTCTGGTCCCGATCAATCCTGAGGCGCGCGGCATGACACATCGGCCTGTTCCTGTCGAAGGGGAACAGGGCCTGCGCCCTGTCCCCCACCCGGAAGGTTACCCGTGTGCCGGAGTTTACTGGTCATTCACTGCTCGTGCCTTGGCCGCATCTGATGTGCGGTTGTTTCGGTATGACCAACAATAATTAGCGAATGTGGCAGAATTAAGGAGCGCCACCCGCCCGGGCGCTTTAGCGTCGCCTCAAGCCGCGCGGGCCGCCATTAGCTCCTGCACCGCCGAATCGGCCAGATGCGCCGGGCTGACACCGGCGCGCGCGGCACGCGTCAGTATCATGTCCATCGTCCGTTCCAGCGCCGCCAGCTTGTCCGCGACCCATGGGCCCCGGTCCGCGATTCGCAGAATCTCGGTCGCCACGTTGATGATGCCGCCGCCGTTGGCCACATAGTCCGGCGCATAGAGGATGCCGCGCGCCTGCAGCCGGTCGGCGTCCGCTTGCGTGGCCAGCTGGTTGTTGGCGCCGCCCGCCACCAGCCCGACCCGCAGCTGCGGAATCGTCTGCGCGTTCAGGATGCCGCCGATGGCGCAGGGGGCAAAGATATGCGCCTCCGTCCCATAAATCGCGTCATTATCCAGCCCCGTCGCCCCGTACCGGGTGACCGTCTCCGCCACTCGCGCGCCGTCCAGATCCGCCACCGACAGCTGCGCGCCGGCACCGTGCAGCAGCCCGCACAGATGCGCGCCGACATGGCCCAGCCCCTGCACGATCACGCGCTTCCCGGTCAGATCGTTGCTTCCGAAACGGTGCTTCGCGCCGATGCGGATCGCGTTGAAGATCCCGCGCGCGGTTACCGGCGAGGGGTCGCCGCTGGCAAAGGGCCCGTCCTCCAGCCCGGCCACGAAATCGGTCTCGCTATGGATCACCCGCATGTCCTGCGGCGTCATCCCCATATCTTCGGCGGTCCAGTACCGCCCCTCCAGCGCCGCCACCGCGCGGCCAAAGGCACACAGCATTTCCGGCGTCTTGTCCCGGCCCGGATCGCCGATGATCACCGCTTTGCCGCCGCCCAGCGGCAGCCCGGCGGCGGCGTTCTTGTACGTCATCCCCCGGCTCAGCCGCAGGGCATCCTCCAGCGCCTCTGCCGCGCTGTCATAGGCGCGCATTCGCAATCCGCCCGCCGCCGGCCCCAGCGCGGTAGAATGCAGTGCGATAAACCCGTTCAACCCGGCTTCCGGCGCCGACACCCGCCAGACCTCCTCGTGGCCGGGTGCATCAATTTTCTCCAGCATGGTTTCTCCTCCGGTTGCTGCCCTCCCAGAGTACCGCTTTGGCCCGCGCAGATTTTCCGCAATTTTGCCTCCTGAAGTGTTATGATCTGGTGAAAATCTCCAATCCAGGGGGCGAATATGGCGAAAAAGCCTGCCATCCCGCTCGACAGCTTCGATCAGCGCATCCTCTCCGCCCTGCAGCGCGACGGGCGGATGCGCCTGTCGGACCTCTCCGAGGCCGTCGGTCTTTCGGCCACGCCCTGCGCCCGCCGCGTGACCAAACTCGAAGCGGCCGGCGTCATCACCGGCTATTCCGCCCGCGTCGATCAAGAACTCTTGGGCCTGCCGCTCAACATCTTCATCTTCGTCGAGCTCGAACATCAGACCCGCGACGCGGTCAACACCTTCGAAGCGGCGATGAAACGGTTCGGTCAGGTGATGGAATGCTACCTGATGACCGGCACCCGCGACATCCTGATGCGCGTGGTCGCCGCCGACCTCGCCGCCTTTGACCACTTCCTCGAAAACGGGCTCATGCAGGTCAAGGGGATTCGCTCGATGCGGTCCAGCTTCGCGCTGCGCACCATGATCCGCCGGGACGCCTTGCCGGGGTCGTGACCCGCGCCTTGGCCACACCGGCCACGAACCCCGGCCATCACTGTCAGAGCCTATTGACCAGCCCCGAAATCCCCATCATATCCCACCCATGACAGACCTCGCCCATATCCGCAATTTCTCCATCGTCGCCCATATCGACCATGGTAAATCCACCCTTGCAGACCGCCTGATCCAAGAGACCGGGACGGTGCAGGACCGGGACATGAAAGAGCAACTGCTCGACGCCATGGATATTGAGCGCGAGCGGGGCATTACCATCAAGGCCAACACCGTCCGGATCGACTATACCGCCGACAACGGCGAGGCCTATGTGCTGAATCTGATCGACACCCCCGGCCACGTCGATTTCGCCTACGAGGTTTCCCGCTCCATGCGCGCGGTCGAAGGCTCGCTGCTGGTGGTCGACAGCACGCAAGGGGTCGAGGCGCAGACGCTCGCAAACGTCTACCAGGCAATCGACGCCGACCACGAGATTGTGCCGGTGCTGAACAAGATCGACCTGCCGGCCTCCGACTGCGACCGCGTCGCCGAACAGATCGAGGACGTCATCGGTATCGACGCTTCCGGCGCGATCCAGGTCTCGGCCAAGACCGGGCAGGGCATTCACGACACGCTCGAAGCCATCGTCCACCACCTGCCCGCGCCCCAGGGCGACCGCGATGCACCGCTCAAGGCGATGCTGGTCGATTCATGGTACGACGCCTATCTCGGCGTCATCGTGCTGGTCCGCATCATGGACGGCGTGCTGAAAAAGGGCGACCGCATCAAGATGATGCAGAATGGCTCGGTCCACCATGTCGATCGCATAGGCGTCTTCCGCCCCGCCATGCAGGTGATCGACGAGCTGGGGCCGGGCGAAATCGGCTTCCTCACCGCCTCCATCAAACAAGTGCGCGACACCCGCGTCGGCGATACCATCACGCACGAGAAAAAGGGCACGACCGACGCGCTGCCCGGCTTCAAACCGGCCCAGCCGGTGGTGTTCTGCGGTCTCTTCCCGGTCGATTCAGCGGAATTCGAGGACCTGCGTGACGCCATCGAGAAGCTTGCGCTGAATGATGCCTCCTTCTCCTATGAAATGGAAACCTCCGCCGCGCTCGGCTTCGGCTTCCGCTGCGGCTTTCTCGGGCTCCTGCACCTCGAAGTCATCCGCGACCGTATCGAGCGCGAATATGACATTGACTTGATCACTACCGCGCCAAGCGTGATCTACCACATCTACATGCGCGACGGCGCGATGATCGAGTTGCACAACCCCGCCGACATGCCCGACCTGACCCATGTCGACCACCTGGAAGAGCCGCGCATCAAGGCCACGATCCTGGTGCCCGACGAATACCTCGGCGACGTGCTGAAACTCTGCCAGGACCGGCGCGGTATCCAGATGGACCTGACCTATGCCGGCAGCCGGGCGATGGTTGTCTATGATCTCCCCCTCAACGAAGTTGTATTCGATTTCTATGATCGCCTGAAATCGGTAACAAAAGGTTACGCCAGCTTCGATTACCAGATGACTGGCTACCGGCAGGACAACCTGGTCAAGATGCAGATCCTGGTGAACGACGAACCGGTCGACGCGCTCTCGACCATGGTCCACCGCGACCGCGCCGAAACCCGCGGCCGTGCCATGGTCGAAAAGCTCAAGGACCTGATCCCGCGCCACATGTTCAAAATCCCGATCCAGGCCGCCATCGGCGGCAAGGTCATCGCCCGAGAAACCCTCAGCGCGCTGCGCAAGGACGTTACCGCTAAATGCTACGGCGGCGACGCAACCCGCAAACGCAAGCTGCTGGAGAAACAGAAAGCGGGCAAGAAGAAGATGCGCCAGTTCGGGAAAGTGGATATACCTCAGGAGGCGTTTATCAGCGCCTTGAAGATGGATGGGTGAATCCATAACTCACGCTGGGGATTCCCCTCGTGAATCCAGCGTGATAGCTGGCAGGCTTAAGCGGTTGGCCCCCTGCGAACGACCAGGCAAGGAACCGGCCTTTATATAACGCAGCC
>JBFHMM010000039.1:0-19867 GCA_041594355.1 Paracoccaceae bacterium
CGTGATCCTGATCGACCGTGCCGGCCCGGCCGAGGGGACGAGCTTTGGCAACGGCGGGGTGCTTGCCTCCTGCGCCGTTGTTCCGGTGCCGGTGCCGGGGCTGCTGGCCAAGGTGCCGCGCATGTTGCTGGACAGCAACCAGCCGCTGTTTCTCAAATGGCGCTACGCTCCCCGGTTGCTGCCCTGGCTGGCCCGCTACATGGGGCACGCGAACGCAGCGGATGCGGCGCGGGCGGCGGCGGCTCTGACGGCGGTGATCGGCGACAGCCTCGCCGATCACCAGGCTTTGTCGCGGGGTACCCAGGCGGAACGCTGGGTGGTGCCATCGGATTACATGTTCGTCTACGAAAACCGCACGCATTTCCTGGCCGACGGGTTCGGCTGGTCGCTGCGCCGCGATCTGGGGTTCGAATGGACCGAACTGGAGGGCAATGCCTTTCGCGCCTATGACCCGGTGTTTGATTCCCGGCTCGGCTATGGGGTCAAGCTGGCCAACCACGGGCGGATCTCCGATCCCGGCCAGTATGTCAAAGACCTGGCCAAGCATGTCCAGCAACAGGGCGGCCGTCTCGTGATCGGCGATGTCAGCGACATCGCCCGTGAAAATGGCAAGGTCAGCGGGCTGCGGGTCTCGGGCCAGACCATCGCCTGCGACGCGGCGGTTATTGCCACCGGTGTCTGGTCCGGGCCGTTGTCGCGCAAGCTGGGGCTCGCGGTGCCGCTGGAGAGCGAACGCGGCTATCATATCGAATTCTGGAACCCCACGGTGATGCCGCGGTCTCCGGTCATGGTGGCCTCAGGCAAATTCGTTGCCACCCCGATGGAAGGCCGGTTGCGGCTGGCCGGGGTGGTTGAGTTCGGCGGGCTTGACTCCGGCCCGTCCAGGGCGCCGTTCGACCTGTTGAAACGGCAGGGGCTTGCTGCATTTCCGGGCCTCGAATACTCCGAGATGACCGAATGGATGGGGCACCGCCCCGCGCCGGCGGATTCGATTCCGGTGATCGGAGAGGTACCGGGCATCGCCGGGGTTTTCACCGGGTTTGGCCACCATCATGTCGGTCTCACCGGCGGGCCGAAAACCGGGCGGCTGATCGCCCAGATGATCGGGGGGCACCGCCCCAACATCGACATGACCCCCTATGCGCCCGCCCGTTTCGCCGCCTCGGGCAGGGGCTGAACAGGCACAGGACGTCAGCCCTTCAGGGTCCGGACCGCGCGCGGCATCGTTCATCGCCGTCTGCGATGCTTCGCGGCGGGCGATGACCTCGGTCCCGGCTGTTTTCATGATCGCCGCTCAGCCGGGTCAGCTTGTCGATCTTGTCCATCGCGGCCCCGGCCTCGTTGCTGGTTGCCCGCCGGGACCGGCTCTGATCCGGTCCATTCCGATGGTCACATCCTCCGGCGCCTCGGTCACGACCCGCGGAATGGCTTTCTTAAAGTCATCGGACGAGGTGTCGCCGCCGAATTCGCCCAACGCCCTGACAGCTTCTTCCAGGGCGGTGCGCGAGGCGGCCTGGGCCTCTCGGGCCACATCGCGTTCGGCGTCGATCTTCTGCACCCGCGCCGCGCGGTCGATGGTGTCGTCCTTCATCAACTTGGCGACGGAGCCGATTTCGCCCAGCCACTGCTTATTTTTCTCGGAAAAGGCATTTCCACCCGCCGCGAGCGCCTGCTGCAACGCGCCCTTGCGGGCGTCCCGCTCGGAGGTCACCGCCTCGTCCGTGACCGGCGCTTGGTCGGTCTTCTGATCCGCCGACTCCTGGGCCAGGGCGCGCACCCGCTTGGACTTCGTTCACCGCGAGGTCCGCGTCCCTGGCGGCCTTCTGGCCTCGGCATAGACGGACATGGCGCGCGTGTTGTCCCGTATGTCGCGGGCGGCCGGCTCGTCAGTTGCGGCGAGGGCGGCCTGAAAAGCGGTTTCCGCCGCCTGTTTCAGCTTCTGCTTCTCGGCCATGGCCTTGGGCATCGCCTGCACGAAACTGAGGCACTGGGCCTCCAGCGCCGCTTGCACGTCTTCGACACACGCCAAAGCGGTTCCCGCCTCGGTCAGGTTGCGCTCGGCCGCGTAATATGCGTTTCGGCGCAGGGTCTTGTCGGTCTTGTTCAGCCCGACCATCGCGGCAGGGTCCGCCTGCGACCGCGCTGTATCTCGAATCCCGGTCAGGTTCGCGACATTGGCGGTCGCGGCGACGACCTCTGCGTTGCTGGTCGCCCTGGCGACCAGTAAATCCGCCTCGCTATCTTTCAGCGCCTCGATCTGCTGCTTGGCCGGCGTATGTTTCTGCACCGCGCGGTGCAGCGCCAGCAGCGCATCATGCGCCGTGCTATCCCCGCCCCGCGGGCATGGTGGGCAGGGCTTCGATCGACGCCCGGATCGCATCCATCGCGGCCTGTTTGCTCGAATCCGTCGGTCCTCGGTACGGCCGGTACGGGCTAGCATGGTCTCCAGCTCGCTGTGGTTGCCGCCAACCTTTCCGCTGGTCAGCGCGTTCAGTTCGTCCTGGAGTTCCTTGCGGCGGTCCGCGTCGAATTTTCGTGCCAGAATACAGGTGGTGACGAATGCGCGTTGATCTCAGCTCAATGGCATCGGCAAATAGGTTCCGCTACGGTAACCTTGGCATGTCGTTGCGGCAGGCGGCATGGTTACAACCGCTTGTGCGCCCGCACCCGCCCGTCACCCTGCGCCTCGATCCGGGCCAGCGCCGCATGCAGCGGTTCCACCGCCGTGGCCATGCGCCAGGCATTGGCATGGATGATATGGCCGGGATCCATCACCAGCGCCACATGTCCGCGCCAGAACAGCAGATCGCCGCGGCGGTGGTCCGATCCGGGCGGCAGGGTTTGGCCCAGTTCCGCCTGTTGCTGATCGCTGTCGCCGGGGCAGGGGATGCCACAGGCCAGATGCGCCGCCTGCACCAGCCCGGAACAGTCGATCCCCCAGCGCGAGTTGCCGCCCCAGAGGTAGGGCGTGCCCAGAAACAGTTCGGCCACCGCCACCGGGTCGCCCGCTCGCGTCGCGCTGTCCGACAGGTGCACCAGTGGCACAAATCCCGCGGGGGTTTCGGCAAATCCGCCGGTTTCGCCCGTCACCCGCAACAAGCTGCCATGGCTCAGCGCCAGCCGGTCGGGCGATTTCATGTCCGGGGCGGCATAGGCATGGGTGGCCGGGGCGCTGACCCAATGGCTGGCCGGGCCGCCGTCCGGCACCAGGGTGTCGGCGGTGACATAGCCGACGTAGCCGTCCTTGTCGGCCTGAACGAAACACCAACCGTCGCGGACCTCGTAACAGGTGACCCCCTCGCCAAGGATCAGCTGCCGATCCCGTGCCCCGTCCGGTGTGCGCCGCAGGTCAGTGACCGTCACCGCCACCTGCGCCGCTGTGCCGGTGACAGCGTCGCGTCCGGGAAATTCACCGGCCAGATGCGCCGCTGCAACGCGGTCGTTGACCGGGGTCCTGCGCAGGTCGCTCACAGATCCACGAGGTCGGGCAGCGCATCCAGCAGCGCCCTCGCGCCCTGACCGTAACCGCCCTTGGGCCGGGACGGCGCGTTCGTCGACTGCCAGGCGTAGATGTCGAAATGGATATAGCGCGAGGCGCTGACAAAGCGGCGCAGGAACAGTGCCGCCGTGATCGCCCCGGCAAAGCCGCTGGCCGGCGCATTGTCCAGATCGGCGTTCTGCGGTTCGATCCGCAACTCATAGGGTTCGTGAAACGGCAACCGCCAGACTGGGTCGCCGACCTTGGCCGAGGCGGCGAACAGCGCTTGCGACGCGCTGTCGTCATCGGTAAAAAACGGTGCCAGATCCGACCCCACAGCCGTGCGCGCAGCACCGGTCAGGGTGGCCATCGACACGATCAGATCGGGCTTTTCCTCGTCCGCCAGCGCCAGCGCATCGGCCAGCACCAGCCGCCCCTCTGCGTCGGTATTGTTGATCTCGACCGTCAGCCCCTTGCGCGACGTCAGGATATCGCCGGGCCGGAACGCATTGCCCGAGACCGAGTTCTCCACCGCTGGGATCAGCACTCGGAGTTGCAGCTTGACCCCCATCGCCATGATCATCCGCGCCAGCCCCAGCACCGTGGCCGCGCCGCCCATATCCTTTTTCATCAGCGCCATGCCGGCCTTACCCTTCAGGTCCAGCCCGCCAGTGTCGAAACAGACGCCCTTTCCGACCAGCGTCAGCTTTGGCCCGCTGTCCCCCCAGCGCATGTCGATCAGACGCGGCGCGCGGGTCGATGCCCGCCCCACCGCATGCACCATCGGGAAATTCTGCTCCAGCAGGTGTTCGCCCTGAATGCTGGTGACCGAGGCGCCGAATTCGCCCGCCAGCGTCCGCGTCGCGGCCTCCAGCTCAGCGGGGCCCATGTCCGAGGACGGCGTGTTGATCAGGTCACGGGTCAGCACCTCGGCCGCGACCAGCGCCTCGACCCGCTCGGCGTCGATGCCAGCGGGGGCGACCAGCTGCCGGTCGGTGCGGTTCGGGCTGCGGTAACGGTCGAACTGGTAATTGGTCAGCAGCCAGCCGAAACACTCGTTCTCCAGCGCCTGTCCCTTCAGCCCCGAAGCAATCGAATAGACGCCCTCGGGCAGGTTCTGCACCGCGGCGGCCAGCATGTACCGCCGGCGCGCCCGCTGGCCCGCGTTGCCAAATCCGGCCAGCGCCATCAGCGGCGCGCCGTCCGGGCCCGGCACCATCAGCGCCTGTTTCTTGGCCCCGATGAATCCGTTGACCTTGACCCAGGCCTGCACGGCCGGATCCTGTTTGGCCAGCCATTTGTCCAGCGTGTTCATGTCGATCACGTGAACCGGAATGGCGGTATCGGTAGGCGGGGCAAAACGGAACAGCATGGGAATACTCACGTCTATGAATGTTGATCCCACAACCTAACCGGCCCTGCGGCGCCTGCAAGCCCCGTCAGACGGAAAGGTCTTGCAGATCCCACACGGCGGTCAAGGATTTCTCACCGGTCCGGATCAGCCGTGTCAGTGTCGCCGCCAGCGCAACCCGGTCGGCCAGCGTCGCCATGGCGCTGACATCTCCGGCCACACGGGCCAGCATCGTCATGCCGATCTGTTCGGCGATGGCGATCAGCGACCGCGCGCTTTTGCTCAGTCCCGGC
This sequence comes from Paracoccaceae bacterium, assembly GCA_041594355.1. Taxonomy (GTDB): domain Bacteria; phylum Pseudomonadota; class Alphaproteobacteria; order Rhodobacterales; family Rhodobacteraceae; genus JAIUZI01. The sequence continues at coordinate 5,123 of JBFHMM010000039.1, forward strand.
AGATCCTGCTGCCGCCATGATCGCTCGCAATGCGACAGACGCACCGCCAGTTCCTCGATCGCACGGCAGACAACGTCCTCGGCGCCCGCCTCTCCCAATTGCCGGTATAAATCCCCCAGCCTGTCCGGATTGAGCCGCACAGTTTCTTCATGAATAAGTGTAACAACCTCTGCCACCACGTTCACCCCGACGTCTTACGCCCCCACAGCGCAGGCCGGATCTTGCCTGCGACAGGTTTGCAAAAGGTTGCTGCGCGCGGTGGAAATCGCTCGAATTTTGTGACAATGCAGATTATTCCGGGGCACCGATTTCAGAAAGCACAGGATCGTAGACATGGACTTCGTCAAGCCGCTGCCAAGCTATTTGGTTCAACGCTACCAAGGATGGAAAGCGACAACGTACCAGGAAAACCAGACATGGTTCCGCCGGTTGGCCAGCGAAGGCCAGCGCCCCCGCGCTATGGTAATCTCCTGCTGTGACAGCCGCGTTCATGTCACCTCGATCTTTGGCGCGGATCAGGGCGAGTTCTTTATTCACCGCAACATTGCCAATCTCGTGCCGCCCTACCAGCCTGACGGCGACCACCACGGCACCAGTGCCACGGTGGAATATGCCGTGACCGTGCTCAAGGTCGCACATCTGATCGTTCTGGGCCATTCGCAGTGCGGTGGCGTGCAGGGCTGTATCGACATGTGCAAGGGCCACGCCCCCCAGCTCGAAGCCAAGGACAGTTTCGTCGGCCGGTGGATGGACATCCTGCGCCCCCGGTTCGAAAACGTCTCGGATATTGCCAGCGACGATGATCAGGCCCGCGCTTTTGAAAAACAGGCGGTGATCGCTTCGCTTGAAAACCTCATGACCTTTCCCTTCGTCGAATCCTCGATCAAAGACGGTTCCCTCAGCCTGCATGGCCTGTGGACAGACATCGGCGAGGGCGGACTGGAGTTTTTCGAGGCCGAAAGCCAAAAATTCCTGCCGGTCTGACTTTACTTTCAGCGCACCGCCCTTAATTGAACGTCAGTTCAATTAAGGGCGGTGCCATGAATCAGATCCTTTCGCTGGCGGCAGACAACCTGCTGTCGCCGATCATTCTCAGTTTCGTGCTCGGTCTCGCGGCGTCGCTGGCGCGATCCGATCTCGCCGTCCCCGAGGCGGTCGCCAAGGCGATGTCGATCTACCTGCTGTTCGCCATCGGCTTTAAGGGCGGCGTCAGCGTCTCCGACCACGGGGTGGACGGCACCCTGCTGCTGTCGCTGCTGGCGGGGGTCGCGCTGTCGGCCCTGCTGCCGCTGATCGGTTATGCGCTGCTCCGGTCCATGACCGGGCTCGACCGGCTGAACGCCGCCGCCGTGGCGGCGCATTACGGCTCGATCTCAATCGTCACCTTTGTCGCGGGTACGTCCGTGCTCGACAGCAGCGGCCTGCTCTACGAAGGCTACATGGTCGCCGTCGCCGCCGCGATGGAGGCCCCGGCGATTCTCTCGGCGCTCTGGCTCATCTCGCGCGGCGGAGACCGCAAGATGGAGGCCGACCTGTGGCGCGAAATTCTGCTGAACGGCTCCATCGTGCTGCTGGTGGGCGCCTTTGTGATCGGTTGGGTCACCGGGCCGGGCGGGCTGTCGCAGATCGACAGTTTCATCGTGGCGCCGTTCAAGGGTGTGCTCTGCCTGTTCCTGCTGGACATGGGCATCGTCGCCGGACGCGGGTTGCGGTCGGGGGGGCGCCTGATCCGGCCGCCGATGATCGCCTTCGGTGCCATCATGCCTCTGATCGGCGCCACCTTCGGGCTGGGCGCGGGGCTCGTGCTGGGGATGTCGACCGGAGGCACCGTGCTCTTCATGGTGCTGGGGGCCTCGGCCTCCTACATCGCGGTGCCGGCGGCCATGCGTGTTGCCCTGCCCGAGGCGAACCCGTCGATCTACTTGACCCTGTCGCTGGGCATCACCTTTCCTTTCAACCTGACCCTGGGCATCCCGCTTTATGTGGCCGCCGCCCGCACCGTGACCGGAGGCTGAACCGATGCAGACACATGACGCAAAACGCGTGGAAATCACCATCGAGGCCGTAATGCAGCGGCGACTGACGCAGGCCCTGACCGACGCCGGCGTGACCGGCTATACCGTGCTGCCGGTGCTGGGCGGCTCGGGCCGGTCCGGCGAATGGATCCGCTCAGGGCAGGTCAGCCGCGCGTCCGGCATGGTGCAGGTGATCTGCATCATCCGCCCCGACCGGCTCGACAATCTGCTGCAGGCCGCCTTCGCCGTGGTCGAACGCCACATCGGCGTGGTCAGCGTTACCGACTGCCAGGTGATGCGAGCCGAACGGTTCTGACGCGTTATCGCAGAATCATGTCCTCGGGCCAGCTGAGCGTGGTGTCCAACCGAATCGTGGTTTCCTCGCCAGCGTCGAGTTTCAGGTCCCACGCCAGGATACCGCGCCGCTTGCCGACATCTGCCTCGCTGGGCGGCGGGCTGGCGGTCCAGTCGATCTGCAGGTCATCCTGTTCCGAAAAGGACACGGCCCCCAGCACGCGTACCAGCCAGTCTTCCCCGGTCAGGTTGCGAACCACAAATTCCTCGCGGAACGCCTCTTCGTTGGATTTTGAGATAAAGCCCCGATCGCCACTGCTGCGGTCGATCAGGTTATGCCCCAGACGCAGCCCGTCAATTGGGTCGAACGACAGCGCCATCTCATCGCCAGCCGGCAATCCTTCGAAAAAGTCGCTACCGATGAAGCCGCCATCCACATAGCGACCCGCTGACAGACTCTCCAGCAAGGGCTCGCCACTGGTGTTGGTGACACGCGCCATCAGGAACCCGGTGTCATCCGCCGATGGCACGGCCTGCGCGAAAACCTCGGCGTCCAGCGCGATCTCGTCCAGTTGCAGGCGCACCATATCCGCGCCCGATGCCAGCGACACCGGGTCAGAAAACGCGTACTCGAAAGTTAGCCCGTTGCTATCCACAGCATAAATCGCGCGGGTTTCTTCTTCGACAATCACCGGCGCTTCGGCCACCGGTTCCGCCATCAGAGCATCCGCACCGGACTTGCGGCTGGGCGGGGGCGCCGGCGGCACGATATACCGCCGCTTTGGATGAAGATACGGGGGCTCCACGCCCACAAATGGCAGTGCGGTCGACAGAGTCATCCGCACGTCGGTCCAGTTTTCCCCGGTTTCCTGATAGATCAACGCGTCGCGCTGCACGGTCAACTGCGCCGCCGCGCCCCAGCTGGGTTAGGAACCCAATGCGGATCTCTGCCGCCTCCCTCGTCAGCCGCGCCCGCGCCGCGCTGTCCTGAACCGCCTCAATCCGCCGTTCGATGGTCTCTATCCGCGCTTCCGCCGCCGCGATCCGGGGATCGGGCGCGGGGTCTCGTGGTGGAACATAGTCTTCGCGATGGGCCACCCCCAACAGCGCGGCGCCGTCGACCCGCACGGCCAGCGTTTCCATCAGTGCGCCGTCGGGAATGTCGCGGATAACAAGGTCGTGTGTGCCTGCAGGCACGGAAAACCCCGCGGTCCGGGTCACGCGGCCGCCTTCCAGAAAAACAGTGACCGCCTCCACCCGGCTGGTCAGCTCGACCTCATTAGCCAGAACGGGGCTGGCCCCCAGACCACAGATCGCAAGGACAAGGGCAGGATAACGCATGGAAACCTCCGAACAGAACACGGTCCAAAGCGTCGCAATCGCCTGCACCAAATGCAAGCGGCCACCGGCCGGGACGAGGGGCATGGCCATGTCCCGCCGACCTACCGCGCAAGCATCAGCCGCGTTTCTGCTGGCGCCCCTCGCGGATCGCCCATGCGTCAAACCCGGTGACGGACTTCAGATCAAAGACAAAGCCGGAATCCACCTTGGCGATTTCATCCAGCATAAACGACCGCAGCACCGCGCCGGGCGTTTCATTGCGTTCCGCGCACATCAGCCAGAACCGTTGGGCCAGATAGGCCGGGCAATTGAATTGCAATTCTTCCATTCGTCATCCCATGCGCGCCAAGCTGTCTCGCGCGCATGGTAGGGGGCAATGTGTTAACACCCCGATAACGGCTGACCGCGTCAGGCCTTCTTCAGGATCCGGTTGCCCAGCGTCTCCGCGATCTGCACCGCGTTCAGCGCCGCGCCCTTGCGCAGGTTGTCGCTGACACACCAGAAGTTCAGACCGTTGTCGATGGTGCTGTCCTGGCGGATCCGGCTGATGAAGGTGGCAAAATCTCCGACGCATTCCACTGGCGTGACGTATCCGCCATCCTCACGTTTGTCGATTACCATGATGCCCGGCGCTTCGCGCAGGATGTCGCGGGCTTCGTCCTCGTCCAGAAAATCCTCGGTTTCGATGTTCACCGCCTCGGAGTGGCCAACAAACACCGGCACCCGCACGCAGGTCGCGGTGACCTTGATCGACGGATCGATGATCTTCTTGGTTTCGGCGACCATCTTCCATTCTTCCTTGGTCGATCCGTCTTCCATGAAGACATCGATATGCGGGATCACATTGAATGCGATCTGCTTGGTGAACTTTTTGGCCGGCTTGTCATCGGTCGGGTTGTAGATCGACTTGGTCTGGTCCCACAACTCGTCAATGCCTTCCTTGCCCGCGCCCGACACCGATTGATAGGTGCTCACCACAACCCGTTTGATCCGCGCCCGGTCGTGCAGCGGCTTCAATGCCACAACCATTTGCGCGGTCGAACAGTTCGGGTTGGCGATGATGTTCTTCTTGGAATAGCCCATGATCGCATCGGCATTCACCTCCGGCACGATCAGCGGCACATCGGGGTCGTAGCGATAGAGCGAGCTGTTGTCGATCACCACGCAGCCCGCATTGGCGGCCTTGGGCGCATAAATCCTCGTCGCCTCGGATCCCACGGCGAACAGGGCCATGTCCCAGCCTGTGAAATCAAAGGCATCCAGATCCTGCGTGGTCAGGGTTTTCTCGCCAAAGCTGACTTCGGTGCCCAACGATTTGCGGCTTGCCAGAACGGCAATCTCATCCACCGGGAACTGGCGTTCAGCCAGAATGTTCAGCATTTCGCGGCCCACGTTGCCCGTGGCACCGACAACTACGACGCGGTAACCCATTTTCTTTCTCCAGTTACAAAGGCCGATCAGGGGGTCGGCGGCGGTGTCTTATAGGGAATCTACCGTGTTTGAAAGAGCCAGCGTAGACCTTTGCCGGCCGGTGTCCGGAAAACCACTTCATGCCGCTGAAACACAAGAACGTGGGCAAGGCGAGCCCAAGCTGGTATTCCTATTTCGCAGTCCTACGTCACGGATACCGGCGAACATCACGGACGGTCAGCGCATCATGGCACCCAGTGTCAGCACAGAATTCTACAACAGCATCGCCCCCAGCGCCGATTTCGCCGGGCTGGTCGGCCGCGACCGGTTCACTCCCCTGCCGGACGATTGGGTGGTCGGCACCGCCGACATCGTCGACTCCACAGGCGAGATTGCGCGCGGCCGCTACAAGACGGTCAACATGGTCGGGGCCTCGGTGATTTCGGCCATGGTCAACGCGATGGCCGGGCGCACCTTTCCTTACGTCTTTGGCGGCGATGGGGCCTCCTTTGCGGTGGCCGCCGCCGACATCGGCCACGCCCGCGACGCGCTGGCCGCCGTGCGCAGCTGGGCCGACCGGGAATTCGGCATAGAAATGCGCGCCGCCCTGGTGCCGGTCGACCAGATCCGCGCCGCCGGTCACGACGTACGCGTCGCCCGGTTCGCCGCCTCTGCCGGGGTCGATTACGCGATGTTCTCCGGCGGTGGGTTGTCCTGGGCCGAAGAACAGATGAAATCGGGCCGCTACGCGGTCGCACCTGCCCCCGACGACATGCTGCCCGACCTGACCGGCCTGTCCTGCCGCTGGTCGAACCTTCAACCCGAAAACGGCATCATCTTGTCGATGGTTGTGGTGCCCGTCCCCGGCACGACGGGCGCCTCCTTTGCCGATGTCGCCCGACAGGTCCTGACCCTGGCCCAGGGGCTGGCCCGCGAGGGCCATCCGGTACCGCAACAGGGGCCCAGCCTGCGCTACCCGCCCGCCGGCCTGGCGCTCGAAGCGCGGGCCACCCATGGCCGCAAACCGCTCCTGTTGCGCAAACTGGAACTTCTGGCGGGCAACCTGCTGGCCTGGATGTTCTTTCGCAGCGGGTTCAAGGCAGGCGACTTCAACCCGGTCCACTATGCCTCCATGGTCAGCGCCAATGCCGATTTCCGCAAATTCGATGACGGGCTGAAAATGACGCTGGACTGCGATGCCGCAACCCGCGACCGGATTGCCGACGTGCTGGACGCGGCCGAAACCCGCGGGCAGGTCCGCTATGGCCTGTTCGAACAGGACGAGGCAATGGTCACCTGTTTCGTGCCCTCGGTCACCGCCGACGACCACGTACATTTTGTCGATGGCGCGGCGGGCGGCTACACCCGGGCCGCTGCCCGGATCAAACTGGCCTAGCGTCAGGAGCCGTCAGGGCGGTCAATGCGGACCTTGGTCGGTGACGCAGGGAAGGGTTGCTCCGAATCCACTTTGACAAATGCCGCCGTGTGCCCCGATCTCCGCTTACCGAGCGCTGACAAAGGATTGGAATGACGCAAGAGGTAAGAAACGATGCGCCGTCGTGAGGAAATCAATGCCACTACCCGACGAAGAAAGTTCACAGATTTTCATCCTGATCGTGGATGAAACCTAAGGCGGCGATGAGGAGACTTGGGAAGAAGACAGTGAACGCTATCGCCAGGACCTTGAACGCGATTTCAAACGTGAGTTTACAGAAGCGAATATTGGTCCCGGCGCTGACATACCCGCGTTCCTGACGATTATCGCAACTACGACGGTTCCACTGTGGACTGTACTCCTGGGCACCTTTTTCCTCGGCAAACCCCTCAGCGATAATCTTTCGGAGTGGGCAGAAATCAGCCGGAAAGTGAAATCGTTCTTTGGGAAGCCGGTCGTACTTGCGCGAAACGGGCCGGCTGCGATTACCGTCGAAGCTGTTTGCGAAGAAATGGGCGGACTTCCCAAAATTGTTCGTCTTCTGAGCTACCGAGTTGGACACATTGATGACAGCGAAAGTATTGGCGAAATAGCTCCAAGTAACGAAATTCGGGAGAATGTCCCGACGCTCAATCTCGGATATGTCCGTCACATTTTGAAATTGAGGCTGATGATGTTCGGCACAGAGTAATCGTCGATGGAAAAAGACTGAAGTTTTGAAGCTACAATCGCGAACACAAAGTTTAGCGGTTGCCCAGACTGACTGCGCCTGCAAGAGCGGACATCGAGGCGCGCAAAGCTGAAGCCGGCAAAGTCCGCTTCGCAGCCGTCCAGTTCTCCCGCTGTGATTGACACTCCCGGCCAGCTGACAGGTCTCGATCCTACCGCCCGGACCGCAGCCGCCCGACCACACCGGTGGGAAAGAAATAGACACTCAGGATGAACAGCACGCCCAGCCACAACAGCCAGCGGTCGGCGTTCAGCAGGTCGGGCAGCAGCGGCACCCCCTCGACCAGACCCGCTGCCGCGCCCATCAGGTTCTGCAGATAGTTCTGCGCCACCACGAACAGCGTCGCCCCGATCACCGCGCCATACATCGTGCCCATGCCGCCGATCACCACCATCAGCAGGATGTCGATCATGATCTCCATGCTCAGCGTCGTATCCGGCCCGACATACCGCAGCCAGACCGCATAGAGCGACCCCGCCAGCGCCGCCGCCGCCGCCGAAAGACAGGTCGCCGCCACCCGGTAGTACACCACCCGGTAGCCGATCGCCTCGGCGCGGAAATCGTTCTCGCGGATCGCCTGCAAAACCCGGCCAAACGGCGAATTCACCACCCGCAGCAACAGCAGGAACAGGATCAGCGACCCGAAAAAGACAAAGTAATAGGCCAGGAGCTTGCCGTTCAGCTTTACACCGAACAGCTCGCCGCCGAACTTGAACGCCGGCGTCAGGGCGCGCGGCGTCTTGAACGTCAGCCCGTCCTCGCCCCCCGTCAGCCCCGACATCTGGCTCACCAGAACCGCCACGGCCGAGGCTACCGCCAGCGTGATCATCGCGAAAAAGATCGCCCGCACCCGCAGGCTAAACAGCCCGATCACCAACGCCAGCACCGCCGCCACCACCGCGCCTGACAGCGCGCCGACCACAATCGCGTCGAACCCGCGCCCCATATGGGTCAGGGCCAGCGCAACGCCATAGGCGCCAACCCCAAAGAACATCGTATGGGCAAAGCTGACGATCCCGCCATAGCCCAAGAGCAGGTCGTAACTCGCCACCAGAACGATAAAGATGCAGATCCGCGCCGCCGTATCCACCGTGCGAACGCCCGGAAACAGGAACGGCGCCAGCGCCAGACAGATCAGGATCACGCACAAAATGACGCTCAGAACCACCGACCGCGGCAGGTCATCGGAAAACAGGGATTTGATCATTTCGCCTTCACCACCGGGATCATGCCCATCGGGCGCCACATCAGAATCGCCACCATCAGGCCAATGTTGGAAATCAGCGCCGCCTTTGGTTCCAGGAACGCCACATAGTTCTGCATCAACCCGACCAGCAGCGCGCCGATGAAACAGCCCTCGACGCTGCCCAGACCGCCGATGATGACGACGATGAAAATCAGGATCATCGCCTGGTTGCCCATATGCGCGGTAATGACCTCCTGATAGAGCCCCCACATCACGCCGCCCAGACCGGCCAGCGCCGACCCGGCGATGAACACGCCCACAAATACCAGCCGCAGCCGGTATCCCAGCGCCTCGACCATCTCGCCGTTCTGCACGCCGGCGCGCACGATCAGCCCGATCTTGGTGCGCCGCAGCACATAGCGCATCGCGCCGAACACGATCAGGCCCACCGCCACCGCCACCAGCCGGTATTTTTCCAGCGCCGCGCCGGCAAAGGTGATCGCCCCCTTAAGCGCCTCGGGCCGGTTGATGTAGATCTCCTCCGGACCCCACAGCACGATGATCAGCTGTTCCACCACGATCAGCCCGCCCATGGTCACCAGGATCTGTTTCAGGTGATGGCCATAAACCGGCATCACGATTACTTTCTCGAACGCGTACCCCATTGCGCCTGTCGCGATCATCGCGCCCACCACAGCCACCAACAGCGCCAGCAGGTTGAGCATCAGCGACGGCGCCTCGGTCATATGCCCCAGCACCAGCAACACCGAGATTCCGACAAAGGCGCCCACCGACACGAACGCGCCGTGGCCGAAATTGATCACGTCCATCAGGCCAAAAACCAACGTCAGCCCCGAGGCCATGATAAAGATCATCATCCCCATCGCCAGCCCGCTCACAGTCAGCGTCAGCCAGCTCGACGTGTTGGGAATCGCCAGGAACCCCAGCACGCAGAGCACCGGCACCAGCAGCACCGGCATCCACGGTCCGATCCGCTCCGCGAACCGGGCGCGCGCCATCTTTGGCGCATGTTCAGGTGCCGCCGTCATGCCCGCCCCCTTCCATCTTTCTGTTCAAAATTCCCATGTCCATCCCTCGCCGCCCGCGCCTCAGTGGGCCTCCAGGCTCAAACCCATCAGCTGCTCCTGCAGCCCCGCGTCCCCGGCCAGCTCTGCCATCGACCCCGACCAGATCACCCGCCCGTCATCCATCACGTTGGCGGTGTCTCCCAGCGCCTTCGCCACGGCAAAGTTCTGCTCCACCAGCAGGATCGACGCGCCCTGCGCCTTCAGGTCGCGCAACGCCCGCGCCATGGTCGAGATGATTGCCGGCGCCAGCCCCTTGGTCGGCTCGTCGATCAGGTACAGCTTGCGCTCCTCCACCATCGCGCGGGCAATCGAAAGCATCTGCTTCTGCCCGCCCGACAGGTTCCCGGCCTCGGATTGCCAAAAGGTCTTGAGCGGCGGAAACGCCCCGAATATCCACTCCATCCGACCTGGGTCGATCGGCCCGGATACCGCAGCCAACAACATGTTCTCCTCGACCGTCAGATCGGCAAAGATGCCCATGTCCTCGGGCACGAATCCGATGCCCGCCCGCGCGATGGCGGGGGTTGGCATCCGGGTGATGTCCTGCCCGTCGAACCGGATCGTGCCCTGCCGCGCGCGCCAGTGGCCGATAACCGACCGCAGCGTCGTGGTCTTGCCGACACCGTTGCGCCCCAACAGCATGGTGACCTGCCCGCGCGGCACCTGCAGGTCGACGCCTTGCAGGATGTGATACTGCGCGATGTTGGTGAATACGCCGTCCAGCGTCAGGATCGGATCAGACATCGGCCAGCTCCCCTTCTAGATCGCGGCCCATATACGCTTCCTGCACCACGTCGCTGGCCATTACCGTGGCGGGGTCGCCATCGGCGGCCAGCGCGCCGTTGTGCAGCACGATGATCCGGTCGGCCAGCCGCGCGATCACGTCCATCTTGTGCTCCACCAGCAGGATGGTGCGGTCGCTCTGCGCCTTCAGCTCGGCGATCAGGTCCAGCACCACGGGCGCCTCGTCCACGCTCATGCCCGCCGTCGGTTCGTCGAACATGTAGACCGCCGGATCCAGCGCGATCAGCAGCGCGACCTCCAGCTTGCGCTGGTCGCCGTGGCTCAGCTCCGACACCGTCTGGGCGGCCTGATCCAGCAGCCGCACCCGCGCCAGGATTTTCTCGGCGACCTCGGTCAGCTCGCTATGGCGGCTGGCCATGGAAAACAGGTTGAACCCCTTGCCCGATTTCGACTGCACCACCAGGCGCAGGTTTTCAAGGACGCTGAGGTTGGGAAATAGGTTGGTCAGCTGAAACGCCCGGCCGATCCCGGCGCGGGTCCGCTGTGACACCGACATCCCGGCAATGTCCCGACCGCGCAGCGACACACTGCCGCCGGTCGCCGGGATCTGGCCGGAAATTAGGTTGAAATAGGTGGTCTTGCCCGCGCCGTTGGGACCGACGATGGCGGTCAGTTCACCGGCGCGGAAATCGCAGGTCACCGCATCGACGGCCACATGGCCGCCAAAGCGCACGGTCAGATCGCGGGTGCTGAGGATCGGGTCAGTCATGTTGGGGGTCCGTTTGCGGGGCCGTATTGGGGGCCGTATTGGGGTCTGTCTGGGGGGGGAAGTTACCAGGCGCGCACCGGACGTCGCGGCGCAGGCCGGGATGTCCGGGCGGCAGGCACGGCCGCGGCCCGGATCCAAACAGGTCTTACTTGTTCCGCACTGGGATCGGCAGGTCGTCGATGCCCAGCTCGCGCACCAGCTCCGGGATCGCCCATTCAACGGCATCGTCGACGCGGATCTTAAAGTGATACATCGACTGCAACGCCTGATGGTCCTCGGCGCGGAACATCATCTTGCCTTTGGGCGACATCCATTCCATGCCTTCCATCGCCGCGATCAGCGCCTCGGTATCGGTGTCACCACCGGTCTTCTTCAGCGCCTCGACCACGGCGATCCCGGTGGTCATGCCGCCCGCGGTAAAGAAATCGGGCGGGGTGCCGAACCGCTCGTCATGGGTCTTGACCAGCCAGTCGTTCACCTCGTTGTCGGGCAACTCGTAGTAGTAATAGATCGCCCCTTCCATGCCGGGGAAATCCTTGTAACCCTTCAGTGCCGCCAGGATGTTGCCGCCGGTGGCCAGCTCAACGCCGAACCGCGACGGGTCCATCGCCTTCAGCTTGCCCAGCGGGTTACCGCCGCCAGCCCAGAGGATGAACACCTTCTTTTCGCCGCCCAGATCCTTGAGCGCGTTGAACACGCGTTCGGCGGGCGCTGTGAAATCGGTGGTGTCGGTGGGGGTGTATTCCTCGTGAACCAGTTCGGCGCCGGTCCCTTCCAGCGCCTCGCGGAAGGCGGCGATGCCGTCCCGGCCAAAGGCATAGTCCTGCGCGAGCGTCGCGATCTTGACGCCGTCACCGGCCATCGCGATCGCCTGCGCCACCGCGTCCTGCGAGCTGTTCCGCCCTGTGCGGAAGATATAGCGGTTCCAGTTCTCGCCGGTGATCGAATCCGCAACAGCCGGATGCACGATCAGCACCTTTTCGTACTCCTCGGCCACCGGCAGCATCGCCAGCGCCACGCCCGAGCTGACCGGGCCAATCGCCAGGTCGACCTCGTCGTCGCCATAAGCTTCTTCCAGCAGCGCCTTGCCGTTTTCCGGCTTCAGCTGGGTGTCCTTTTCGATCACGACGATCTTTTCGCCGTTCACTTCCATGGTGCCGCCGGTGGCGTATTCCAGCCCCAGCATCAGCCCGTCATGTCATTGTTTCGCATAGGCCTCGAACGGGCCGGTCTTGCCATAGACGTGGGCAATGGTGATGTCGGCACAGGCCGACGAGGCCAGTGCCAGCAATGACACCGTGCCCGCAACAATCGTGCGTTTCACGTACTCTCTCCCTGATGTTGCGCCATCGGGCGGCGCGATCCTTCCTCGGTGCCGACACGCTATCGGGGCAAGGATCACAGGGTCAATTGCGCACAAATACGTATGTCGCAGGGTCAGCCGCGCGCGGTCACTTCCACCGCTGCGCCGTTTCGCGGGCGGCCCGCATCATCGTGACCACGTCGATGGCAACGCCGACAAACCGCGCACCGGCCTCCACGTATTCCGGCGCCCGGTCATCCAGGCACAGGATGCCCGCCGCCTTGCCCGCCGCGTTGGTGCGGCGCAGCACGTCGCCGGGCACCAGATAGCGCGGCGGGCCAATGGCGCCCGTTTGGTCCCAGTTCTTGCCCTGCGTCACGTTGAACTTGGCATGCCGCACCCAGTCACGCAGCGTGCCCTCGTTGCACAAGAAGACGGCGGCGAAGTGGTCATAGGCCTCGGCCTGCGAAATCCGCCGTCAGCCCTTGCCGATGACGATGGCAATCTCACCCTCGTAATCCGGCTGCGGTGTTTCAGGCGGCCGGATCAGCGGCCGGTCATGGTCGGTGAACGACCGCGAAAAACAGATGAACAGCGACCCGTCGTGCGGGTGTCCTTGCCGTCCTTGTATTCGGCGTTGCGGTCGGGAAAGTTGGCGCCGACACAGATGATCTTCTTCGGCGCGGGGATCGGGACCTCGTATTCTAACGTCCCGTTCGGATGGGGCACCGGCTTGTCCTGCGCCGCGATCACCAGGTCATAGAGCGCGCCCGCCTCGACCACCTCGCGTAGGGTCGGCCACTGGCAAAAGGACGGCGACAGGGCGATCATGCCCGCGTCTGTCACGGCCCCGAAAAAGGCCTCTCCTTTGACAGAGTAGCTGGCGGGTCTGGTCAGTGCGTCAACCTTTCGGCAATTTCTGTAATCACGGCATAGGCCATCATGACGTCGTCCTCGGTGGTCTCGAACTGACCGGCCTGGAACCGGATGACAAGGGCCCCATCGACGCGGGTCTGGGTCAGGTAAATGCGCCCGTCGTCGTTGATTTCGTTCACCAGATTTTGGTTCAAAACGTCCAAATCGGTGCTGGAGGTCGGTACAAAACGGAAGGTCCAGAGCGACCACATCGGCGAGGTGACGATTTCAAAGTCCGGATGCGCGGCGAGCTTGTCATGCAGCTTCTGGCTCCACGTCACGTGATTGCGCAGCCGCTCGCGCAGCCCTTTCAGCCCGTAGGCACGGATCAGGAACCACAGTTTCAGCGCCCTGAAGCGCCGGCCCAGCGGGATCGACCATTCGGAATAATTGATGATTCCTTCGGCCCCGTGGGTCTTCAGATACTCCGGGCTGATCGCCAGCGTCTTGACCAGATCTTCCGGATCACGCACAAAATGTGCCGAGCAATCGAACTGCGCCCCCAACCACTTGTGTGGGTTAAAGACGATACTGTCCGCTTCCTCGACGCCCTCCCAGTAGTGCCGGAACTCCGGGCAGATCATCGCGCTGCCCGCCCATGCGGCGTCGATGTGGGCATAAAGCCCGTATTTCTTCGCTACCGCCAGGCACTCCCGGATCGGGTCGGTGGCCCCGGTGCCGGTGCCGCCGACACAGAGGATCAGACCAGCTGGTTTCAGCCCTGCTTCAAGGTCGGATTGTATTGTTTTTTCAAGCGCTTGCGGGTCCATCCCCCGCCAGTCTCCCTGGATAGGAATGCGGATCAGATTGTCCTGGCCGATCCCCGAAACCCAGATCGCCCGGTCGATCGAGGTATGCACCTCCGCGCTGGCATAGACCCTGAGCGGTGTCTGCCCCGGCAACCCTTCTGAATTTCCCTTCCACTTCAAAGCCTTCTCGCGCATTGTCAGAACCGCGGCCAGCGTCACCGATGACGCGCTGTCCTGGATCACGCCGGAAAAAGGGTCGGGCAAATCAAGGGCTTGCCGTAGCCAATCCATCATCCGGGTTTCCATCTCGGTCGCCGCCGGAGAGGTTTGCCACAACATGCACTGCGGCGAAATCGCCGAGACCAGGAACTCTGCCAGAACCGAGGGCGCCGCCGCGTTCGAGTTGAAGTAGGCAAAGAATCTCGGGTGTTGCCAATGGGTTATCCCAGGCATCACGATATTTTTGAAATCCGAAAAGATCGCTTCCATGTCCTCCCCGCCCTCCGGCGGGGTGGCAGGCAGGGCGTTCAGCACCTCTCCCGGCCGCGTGCGCGCCCGCACCGGCCTGTCGCCAACCGTCTGGTGATACTCCTGCGCCCAGTCGGCGATACGGCGGCCCCATGGGGCAAAGTCGTTCCAATTCATCATGATGCTCCCGTTTCCGGCCAAACGGTGAGGTGAAACCCCACCCTACGCAAGTGCGTTATGGCGCGATGATCGGCTGCGCCTTCAAGCTGCTGTCCCTGATCTCCGCGCCTTCGAAAAA
>JBFHMM010000040.1:0-19849 GCA_041594355.1 Paracoccaceae bacterium
GGAGCGATAGCTATGCGGCTGTTCTGGCGTATACCGAACTCGCCGTTCCGTCGTTTTCGTTGCGCGGCGGCACACGCGAAATTCTTCGCGGTATCATTGCGCGGGGACTCGGACTGAGATGATCCCGCCTGCGGAATGACAACAACGGCGGGCGGCACACGTCTAGTGCCGGCCGGTTTCCCCAACCTCCGAACGATAGCCGAGTGCTCGGGAGAGCTGTTCAGCGGCCGTTTTGGCAGCGGCAACATATCGCTTCTTGTTACGCTTGGCGCGCTCCAGCGGAGCACCAATCACCAATGCCCCTGCCAAGTGTCCGTCGGCGCGAAAGACCGGAACCCCGAACCCCGCTGCATCTACATGCGCGGTTCCAGCTGTACTGGAATACCCGGTTTTACGAATCTCCGAAATTATCCCGCGCAGTTCATTTTCATCGGTGATCGAATTAGGCGTCAGCGGCTTTAATTCAGTGCGCCGAAAATAATCGTCCAGCTCCTGCTGCGTGTCAAAGGCCAGCATGACCAGCCCCGATGCCGAACAGAACAATGGCCGGTTGATTCCCTGTTGGGCGACATACCGAACGGGCTGGGGGCTTTCGATGACCGACGAATAAATGACTTTCTCGGCGTCCCGTACAGCAAACAGGATGGTTTCACCGGTCTGGTTAACCACATCATTCATCACCCCGCGCAGGACCGATTCGAACGGGTGGTTGGTCAGAATTGACTGGGCGAACTGAAAAATTCTCGGACCCAGAAAGTAATTGTCTTCCTCGCGCATCAGATACCCCTTCTCGGTTAGGGGCCGAAGCAGCACCAGCAAACTGCTCTTGGGGCAATCAATAGCGATACTGAGTTCCGAAAGAGACATGTGGCGTTTGCAGTGCGCCAAAAGATCGAACAACGCAAGGATACGCGTCAAAGACCGGGGCCCTTCCGATGTGCGTCCGGCGGCTTCGGCTCGGTCAGATTGCGCGGTTTTCATAATCGTGTCTCCAGTGCCGCTATCCGGAACAAGCCTATGCCTTTCCCGGCTCTTTATCCGTCGTGCGGGCTTTGATCATCCGCAACGGCGTATACTCCAATACCTGTTCTCCGGTTTGCTTGAACACCTTGTTTCGCGTCCTCACCAATCCGCGGTTCGGTCGACTCTTCGACCGGCGTGATTCTGTTACCTCGACCTCACAATGGATGGTGTCCCCGGCAAATGTGGGCCCCATGACCTGCAGTTCCATGTCCAGGAAGGCAAAGCCTGTATGTTGCATTGTGGATTGGGTCAAGAGCCCTTCCATGAAGGTATAGACCAGCGCACCGGGCGCGGCGAAACCGGGGATATTGGATTCCTTCTCTCGGAAGTCACGATTGATGAACAAGACCTCAAGCATGCCGGTGACACTTACAAAATTCGTGATATCGGTTTCGGTAACGGTGCGGCCAATGGTCCGAAACCTGCGCCCCACTGGCAAATCTTCGTAACAAAACCCGAGTCCTACAGTTTCCATTCCGCACAATTCCCTTGATCAGTTCCATTTTCTGAGAGGGTTCGGCCACATCTGCCCTGCGCCCGGAACACAACCCGGTTTATTCACGTTAGGCGGTAAGCTCGGCAGCAATCAATCGACTGCTTCGTTTTTGCGGCTTTCACGCCGATTGAGCACATTCTTGATGAATCGCATTCTTCGCTCCATTGCCCCCTTTTCCCGCCCCACAGCACATATGTGGTTTCACGCGGCTAGTGCCGGATAGCGTTTGGGACATACCGAACGCGAGCCTACCCTTTTCGTGAACAGGCGACAAACGCCATGACCCGAAGAGGACCAGCATGAATTTCGGTTTTTCCGACGAACACGATGCCATACGCGACACGCTGGCACGAATGCTGAGCGATCACGCCACTCTCGCGGTGGCGCATGACCGTCTAGAGGCTGCAGACGGGTTCGATTCCGCAACCTGGTCCGCCCTGGCGAACGGCGGATGGCTAGGTCTTGCGATTGCTGAAGACTACGGCGGGTCAGCGATGGGGGCGCCCGAACTGGCCATTGTCGCCGAAGAGATCGGCCGTAGCTTGGCCGCCGTACCTTTTGGCCCGGTTCTTGGCCTGGCGACCCCCGCAATTCAGGACTTAGGTACACAAACCCAAAGGGAAAGTCTGCTTCCCGGGATCGCCGAAGGCCGCATGATCGTTACCGCCGCGCTTGCCGAGGATGGAGGGTCTGCACCGGAAAGGGTCTCGGCAGAAGTGTTGCAGGATCGCCTTTCGGGACGGAAATCATCAGTTCCGTTCGCATCCGATGCGTCATTCGCGATCGTCGCCGCCTTGGACGAAGGCGGCACCGCACGCCTTTATCTGGCCGATATTTCCGATCCGTCGGTATCGATCAGCGCGCTGGATGCGATCGACCGCACCCGTCCCGCGTCCGAGATCGTCTTTCACGACACGCCGGTTGAACTGCTTCCCGGTTCCGATCCCGCAGCGATCCGGACTCTTCTGGACGGCGCCGCAGTGCTGGCCGCCTTCGAACAGATCGGCCTGGCCGAGCGGGCACTCTTTCTGACCAGAGACTATGCCTGCGAGCGGCAGGCCTTCGGACGCCAGATCGGCAGTTTTCAGGCGGTCAAGCACCGGCTCGCGGACATGTTCGCCAAGATCGAACTGGCACGGTCCAATGCTTTTTTTGGTGCCTGGGCGCTGGCGAGCGGGGATGAAAGGCTATCCGAAGCGGCGGCGGTAGCACGCCTCGCGGCTCTCGATGCAGTGCAATTCATCACTGAGGAATCGGTGCAGCTTCACGGTGGGATCGGGTTCACTTGGGCGGCCGACCCGCATTTGTTTTTGCGGCGAGGATGGCAGCTGAAGGCCGAACTCGGCCCGGCCGATCTATGGCGCGAGCGGCTGCTTTGCAATTTCGCGGGCGGCCAAAGGGCCCCTAACTAACAAGGACAATGAACAGATGGATTTCAGCGACAGCCCGGAAGAAGCCGCGTTCCGCGCCAAAGCGCGCGACTGGCTTGATGCCAACGCGACCCGCCGCAATGGGAGCGAAAAGGCCCAGGACCATTTCATGGCTCGCGATGCCGACGAAGTTGCTCGTGCGCGCAACTGGCAGGCACGAAAGGCCGACGCAGGCTGGGCGGGGCTGACATGGCCTCGCGCTTTCGGCGGGCGTGACGCCACTCCGATCGAGCAAGTGATCTGGAATCAAGAGGAAGGGCATTACGCCGTCCCGCCCAACGTCTTTCTGATCGGGATCGGGCTGGTTGGACCTACGGTCATGATCCACGGCACCGAAGACCAGAAAACAAAGTTCCTGCCTCGGGCTCTGACGGGCGAAGACATCTGGTGCCAGCTTTTTTCCGAACCCGCCGCCGGGTCCGATTTGGCCGGTATCCGCACCCGTGCGCGCCGCGAAGGCGACGAATGGGTGATTTCCGGTCAGAAGGTCTGGACCTCGGGGGCGCATTATTCCACCCACGGCATCCTGCTGGCGCGCACCGATCCACAGGTGCCCAAGCACAAGGGAATGACTATGTTCCTTGTGGATATGTCCGACCCGGCCATCGAAACCCGTCCTATTCGCCAGATTTCCGGCAGCTCCAGCTTCAACGAAGTGTTCATCGATGACCTGCGCGTACCAGACAGCGCCCGCCTGGGCGGTGTATCCGAAGGCTGGAAGGTGGCGCTGACCACACTAATGAACGAACGGTTCAGTATTTCCGTCGGCCGGGCCAGTGGCGGTGCGCGGGCCGAGGAATTGATTGATCTGGCTACCCGTGTCGAACGGAACGGTCGCCCGGCCATCGAGGACGGCGAGGTGCGTGCGCGCATTGCCGATTTCATCGCGCGTCAACGCGGACTGGAATTCACCTCTTACCGGGTCATGACGTCGCTTTCGCGCGGCCAGGCACCGGGTGAAGAGGGCTCGATCGGCAAGCTGTTGCTGGGCAAGCTGCGGCAGGAAATGGGCGCTTTCGGGATGGATCTGGCGGGTACTTCGGCGGGCATATCAGCCAAGGCCGGGGATGACGTGGCGCGTTGGCGAAACGAATACCTGACCGCGCCGGGCAACCGGATCGCGGGAGGATCGGACGAGATCCAGCGCACGATCATTGGCGAACGCATTCTCGGGCTGCCGCCTGAAATACGCGTCGACAAGGATGTCGCGTTTTCAGAGCTTTGATCTGAATGGACGCCATCCGGGACCAACGACCAACAAGGAGGAGAATAACATGAAGTTCAAGATAACCGGGATCGCCGCCGCATGCCTGGCCATGGCCACCTCGGCTGGCGCGCAAAACATCGATCTGCCTGACGTGATCGCGTGGTCGGCCTATGACACGGGATCAGCCGGTCATGCACATTCCATAGCCATCGGTAACATGATGCGCAGCAAATACGGATCGACGGTCCGCGTGCTTCCGGGGCGAAACGACGTCTCGCGGATGACCCCGCTCAAAAACGGGACGGTCGATTATTGCCTGTGCGGCATCGCCTCATATTTCGCGGCCGAAGGGGTTTTCCTTTTTGCTGCGCCTGAATGGGGGCCGCAGCCAATCCGGGCAGTTCTTCAGGCCGTCGGCGACTACGGACTAGGTGTCGCTGTCGCCGCCGATGCAGGCATCGAAACCATCGCGGATCTCAAGGGGAAACGGGTCGCTCGTGCCGTCAGTTCTCCCGCGATTGACAACAACATGGAGGGTCTGCTGGCCTTTGGCGACCTGACATGGCACGACGTAGAAACCGTGGAGTTTTCGGGCTATGTGAACTCTCTCAAGGGTATTCTCGAAAATCGCGTGGATGCGGCGTTTGCTCTAACGACGACGACCGTGAACTATCAGATCGAATCGAGCCCGCGCGGTCTCAAATGGCTTGAAACACCCGCGGACCAAGACGAAGCGTGGCAGCGTTACACCAGCGTGACGCCTTTTGTGACACCGCACATGGTGTCGGTGGGACCAACCATCGACCCTGCCTCTCCACGTCCTATGGCACTGTACCCCTATCCAATTCTTGTCACCAACACCGATCAGGACAGCACCGAGGTGCGCAACATCGTCGCCGCGCTTGACGCTGGGTTTGACGACTACAAGGATGCCGCACCCGGTGCCAATGCATATGCGATTGATCGCCAGATCATGTCCTGGGTGATGCCCTGGAGCGATGGCAGCGTGGCCTACTTCAAGGAAAAGGGTCTCTGGACCCCGGATGCCCAGGCAAATCAGGACAAACTGGTGAACCGGCAAAACGTACTCGCCCAGGTTTGGAGCGCATTTGTCGAGGACGCTCCTGATGGTGAAGAAGAATTTGCCGCTGCATGGAGGAAAGCCCGTGCCGCCGCACTGGAAGAGGCCGGCCACGAAGTCTTCTTTCGCTGATGCGACACAGCGCGGCGTCCAGGGGCGCCGCGCTGGATGAAACGCAGCACAGAACGGGAGTACGGGCATGACACCAAAATCGCAGGACACGCCGGCGCAACCGACCGAAATGGGCACGCTGCCCGCCTTCGTTCGTTGGTTGCTCGTCGTCTCGGCAGTGCTGTTGACCGCGGCCTCGGTCAATCACCTCTTCAATCTGGGGTTCTTCATGAACGTCCGGTTGCTCGAAATCCACTACCTCTATGTGATGCTTCTGCTGACGCTGCCGCTGGTGTTTCTAGTCTTTCCCTATTCGAAGTCAGATCCCTACGGATCGACGCGGTGGTGGGATTACTTTCTGGCCATGCTGGCTCTGATCACCTGCGCTTTCTTTGCCTACTACGGGCGCAGCGTGGTAAACAAAGGGTGGGATTTCGCCGCTCCTCTTAATGCCGTGATTGCCAGCTTCACCTTCTGGTTCCTGCTGCTTGTCGCGGCGCGGCGGACGGGCGGCTGGATGCTCTTCACGGTAATTCTAGTGTTTTCCATCTACCCCATGATCGCCAACTATGCGCCCGGCCCGATCCAGGGCTTCCAGCGCTCACCCGTCGAGACGGCGATTTTCCACGCGATGAGCGGCGAAAGTGTGCTGGGCATACCAATGCGCAGCTTTGTCAATCTTGTCGTGGGGTTCATGATCTTCGGGGTCGCGATGCAACATACCGGCGCAGGTCCCTTCTTTATCGACATCGCCTTTGCCGCGCTCGGGCATGTCCGGGGCGGGCCGGCCAAGGTGGGAGTTCTGACCAGCGGACTGACCGGTTCGATGAGCGGGAGCGTGATCACCAATGTGCTGACGACCGGATCAATTACCATTCCAGCGATGAGGAAGGTGGGGTTCAGGCCCACTTATGCGGCAGGGATCGAAGCGGCGGCCTCGACTGGGGCCGTGCTGATGCCCCCTATCATGGGCGCCACGGCCTTTGTCATGGCAACTTTCCTGGCGACCGACTACACCAACATCGTTGTGGCGGCGGTGCTGCCTTCGCTGTTCTACTTCTTCGGCCTGTTCGCACAAATCGACGCGTACTCGGCGCGCAACGGACTGAAAGGCGTTCCGCGCGCCGACCTTCCCAGGATCGGCAAAGTGCTGCGCGAAGGCTGGTACTTTCTCGCCGTCTTCGGGCTTCTGATCTGGATGCTGCTCTACCTCAAGCGCGAGGCGATCGCTCCATTTTATGCGACTGCGCTGCTTCTTGTCCTGAACCAGCTGCTCTCAAAATCACGCTGGGGGCGAAAAGAGTTGATGAACTTTCTGATAGCCACGGGACGGTTGTTCGTCGAACTGGTTGCCATTCTTGCGGCGGTTGGGCTGATCGTCGGCGGGCTCGCGGTAACCGGGATGTCCGGGACAATCTCGAACGATCTGTTGTTCATCGCGGGCGGCAACATCTTTCTGCTTCTGCTGCTCGGGGCATTGACCAGTTTCATTCTTGGAATGGGCATGACCGTGACCGCCGCCTATGTGATACTCGCAGTGTCGCTGGCACCCGCCCTGGTCGCCGGCGGACTGGATCCGATCGGCGTCCATTTATTTATCCTTTACTGGAGCATGCTGAGCTATATCACCCCCCCCGTCGCGCTGGCGGCTTTCGCCGCGGCGGCCATCGCCCAGGCCAAACCCTTTGCGTCTGCCTTCGAAGCAATGAAGCTGGGAAGCATCGTCTATATAATTCCCTTCTTCTTCGTCCTTGATCCGGCGTTCATCCTGCAAGCCAGTCCACTCGAAAGCCTGTTTACGGTTCTGCGCGCCGGTCTCGGCATTCTGCTGATCTGCGCCGCTATTCAGGGGTATCTGTTTGGTATCGGGCGGACCAAACCCGGGCTGCTAGGAACAATCGCCCGCATCCTTCTTGGTATTGCCGGTCTGGCCCTCGCCTTTCCGTCGAACGCGGGTTTGGCGGTTCCGATCCTCGGCGCCGTGGGCGCCGGTGCCGCAATGGCGGCAGTGGCTGTCGCTTTGGTGATGGTCTCGTCCAGGCAGGAGACAGCGTAAAATGAGCGCACAGGACGGCAGACCGGACATCCCCGCTCCGTTCAATGCATTGCTGGGCGTGCGCTTTGTCTCGTGGTCCGATGGCAAGGCCGAACTGCGGTTGCCAATCGGACGCGATCACCTGAACGGCGCTTTTTCGGTGCATGGCGGTGTCTACGCGACCATGTTGGACAACGCGGTCACCTTTTGCGCGGCCTACGCGGGGGATGGCCGTCCCGGTCATCGCTGCCTAACGCTTTCGCTTACCACCAGTTTCGTCGCCCCGGCAGTCGAAGGAGACACGCTGACCGCCCGCGCGCGCGTTGTCGGGGGCGGACGCAAACTGGTTTTTGTACAGGGCGAGATCTTCAATCAAGACGGGCACCGTCTGGCCCATGGCGATGCCGTGATCAAGCGGCTCGCACCACCCTCGTGATCACCTGAGTGAACCGACAGTGGACGAACCAAACAAACGAAGGCAAAAGGAGACAGAAATGATCAACCCGATGGCATTGGACAATCAAGTGGTTATCGTCACAGGCGCCGGACAGGGTATCGGCCGCGGTGTGGCGGCGCTAGCGGCAGAGCTGGGTGCCAGGGTCGTAGTGAACGATCTGAACGAAGACGGCGTCAAGGAAACCGCCGAACAGATCGGTGGCAACGCCCGCGCCATCGTGGGGAATGTGGCCGATCCGGACTTTCCCGGGAAGCTTGTCAAGTTTGCCCTCGACGAATTCGGCGACATCAACGGGCTTGTGAACAACGCCGGGATCGTGCGCGCGGCGATGATCCACAAGATGGACCGGGCCACCTGGCAACAGGTCATCGACGTTAACCTCACCGGTGTCTTCGCCTGCCTGCAGGCCGTTGGGACCTATTACAAGGATCAGGTAGAAAAAGACCCCGGAAGCGCCGCGCGCCGTGCCATCGTCAATATCTCATCCGATGCCGGGCGTCGGGGCACCATCGGTCAGATCAATTATGGCGCGGCAAAATCCGGGGTTCTGGGTCTGACAATGAGCGCCGCGCGTGAATGGGGCCGTTACCGCATCAACGTCAATTCGGTCTGTTTCGGAATGGTCGAGACACCGATGACCGAGACCATCCGTTCTGAAAAATTCGCCGACAGGTATATGGCGCAGATCCCGATGGGACGGATGAGCACCCCTGAAGAAGTCGCGCAGCCCGTCTGTTTCCTGTTGTCCAACGCGGCATCCTATATCACCGGCCAGCACCTGAGCGTGAACGGTGGCTTCCACATCGGGTTCTGAGATGGCCGGCATTGGACAAGGCCCAGGGCCGGACGCTGTCTTCGCGGCGAAGCTTGCCGAGGGCGTCTTCGAGATTCAGAAATGTGGCGGTTGCGGCACCCATGTATTCCATCCGCGCGTGATCTGTCCGGCATGCGGCAGCGCGGATCTGAAATGGGTCGCGGCAACCGGGAGGGGCACCGTCTATGCACGAACGATCGTGCGCCGAAAACCGGAACGAGGCGGCGATTACAACGTGGTTCTGGTGGACCTAGAGGAAGGGGTACGAATGATGTCGCGCATCGACGGTATCGCGCACGACCAGATTGTCGCCGGGCTGAAAGTAACGGCGTCGATCGGCGAAGGCGCCGAAGGTGACCCCGCCGTGGTTTTCCGGCCAGAAGGAGAAGCAAATTGAGTTTACGGGGAAAAGCCGCCATCGTCGGTGCAGCGCTGGCAGGCTGCGGCGAGGCCCATGGCAAAAGCTCGATGGAGATCACAATCGAGGGGGTGCACGGCGCTCTTGCCGATGCGGGGATCTCACTTGGCGAGGTCGATGCCATTGCCACCTGCCAACCGCTGGATATGCTGTCGGGTCTTACACTGGCGCAGGAATTGGGCTTGAGCCCCAAGTTCACGATGAACAATCGTATGGGCGGCTCGTCGTTCCTGTCGCACACGCTCTGGGCCGCGATGCTGCTCGAATTGCGGCTCGCTGATACCGTGCTGATCTGCTACGGATCGAACCAGCGCACCGCCTCTGGCAAGTTGATGACTGCGCTTGGCCTGCCGACCTACGAGGCCCCCTACCGCCCGTTGTTCCCGCTGTCGTCCTATGCGCTGGCCGCAGACCGTCACATGACGCAATTCGGCACAACGCGCGAACAACTGGCCGACGTGGCGGTGGCGGCCCGCGCCTGGGCGCAAAAGAACCCCGACGCTTTCATGCGCGATCCTCTGACGCGCGAGGATGTCATCGCCTCGCGGCCGGTTTCGGACCCTCTGCGCGTGCGCGACTGCTGCCTTGTGACCGATGGCGGTGGCGCGATAGTGATGCGGCGGGCCGAGACGGCCAAGGATCACCCCAGGCCCCCGGTGTATCTGCTGGGCGGCGGCGAGGGTACGACACACCGCGACATCTCCGAAATGGAGGACCTGACCGTGACCGGCGCTACGCAATCAGGGCGAACAGCCATGGACATGGCGGGTGTCAAACCTGCGGACATCGACGTGGTCCAGCTCTATGACGCGTTCACCATCAATGTGATCCTGTTTCTTGAAGATCTGGGCTTTTGCAAGAAAGGCGAAGGCGGTGCGTTTGTGTCGAACGGCGGCATCGCGCCTGGCGGCCACCTGCCAGTCAATACCAATGGTGGCGGCCTGTCTTGCGTGCATCCCGGGATGTACGGCATCTTCACGCTGATCGAGGCGGTGCGGCAGCTGCGCGGTGACGCTGGCGACCGCCAAATCGACAGCGCCGAACTGGCCCTGGCCCACGGCAATGGCGGTGTTCTATCCAGCCAGGTGACGAATATCCTGGGCACCGAAGCCACCCTTTGATCAGACAACAGAATGAACGAAGCGGCCCCTTTTGCGAGGGGTCGCTTTGCATTCGGACTGAGACTGCTCAGTTCGGGTAGGTTGTCAGGTCGATCTTGGAGTAGATCTCCTGACGCAAGAGATCGGCATAGGGCTGCTGATTGTCCCGGATGGGTTGCAGCGGCTTGACCAGAGCGTGCCATTTCTCGATTAGTTCGCGGTATGTCGCGATCATTGCGTCTGGGTTTTCGATGCCGCGTTCCTCGCGCGAAATGCGCGAGATTTCGTCAAGATCTGCAGAGCGGAAATCAATGAGATCCTGAAGAAACTCAGGCGACGGCTTGTGTACCTGCAGGCCAAGCCCGCCCGCCTCTTTCAGCACGTCGAGGTCGTCGGTTTCGTAGTACACCTCGGTCTGGGCAACGGCCTCGGGCACGTTCTTGATGAATTGCGCGCGTTGCTCCGGCGAAAGTGAGGACCAGAATTTCGGGCCGACAGCAAAGATCGAACCGGAATGATAGGTACCCAGCGGCAGTTCCGTCATATGCTTGGCAACTTCGATCAGGCTGTGCCCTTTCAACGCCCCGATCGGCTGCACCGCGGCGGTGACGACACCATGACTCATCGTGTCGTACATCTCGCTCGAGGGCACGTTCACCGGTTCAGCCCCAAGGCGCACCGCCCAGCGGTCCCAGACCGACCCGCCAGTGCGCAGCTTTACGCCCTGCATGTCTGCGATGTCGATGATCGGCTTGGTGGTCAGCAATACGTAGGGTGCCGTGCTAATCCCGCTCAGGGCCACCATGCCGTTCTTTGCAAACTCGTCCTTGCATGGCTGACAGTGCAGCATGACGAATTCGCTGGTCGCGCCGGCCATGGCATAGTGGTCCTCGCCCAGAAGAGCGAGATCGGCGACGAGCTGCGCATAGGGCATTTCCGACCGGAAATAGGTCAACGCCAGCAGACCTACATCGGCGACACCGTCGCGCAGGCCGGACAGTGTTGGCTTGGGACCAAGCAAGGCGCCGCCAGTAAACAGCTTGAAGTCGAAGGCATCCGGAAATTCAGATTCGGTCATTTCGGCAAAGGCGGCATGGCCACGCGATGTCGCGTGATTGGGTGACGTCCAGTTGGATATAGTCACCCGCTTTTCGGCCAGGGCCGGTGTCGCCGCTAGAACGGCCGTCGCCGCCAGCGCGGCAAACGCATTGGTCAGTTTCATGTGGTCTCCTCCTCTTTTTCAAAAACCCGCTTTTGCGCGGGGTTCGTCACGGCCGGGATGGCCAAATCAGTTGCCGAGCTCTGGCAGGAACATGATCAGCTCGGGAAAGGCGACCATGATGATCAGGACCACCACATCCGCAGCCAAAAACCACAAAACACCCTTGAAAATCAGTGAAATCGGGACCGAATCTCCGACGATGCCCTTGATTACGAACACGTTCAGCCCCACCGGTGGGGTAATCAGAGCCATCTCGACAAGCTTGGTTGCGAGCACACCAAGCCAGATCAGGCTGATATGGTTCGCCTCGTAGATCGGCAGAAGGATCGGCAGCGTCAGCAGCAGGATGCCCAGCGGATCGAGGATCATGCCCAGCAGGCAAAAGATCACGGCCGTACCGATGACCAGCGTCAGATAGCTGGCACCCATTTCGATCACCAGGCCCGACATGGCTTCGGGAACCCCACTGATGGCCAGGAAGCGCGAAAACAAGTTGGCCCCCACCGCGATGATGAAGATCGCGGCAGTCATTTTTGCCGTATCCAGAAGCGCTATTTTCGAAACTTTCCAGTTCAGAGTCCCGCGTACCCCCGCAATCATGAAAGACAGCGCAGCTCCGACCGCGCCAGCCTGGGTGGGGGTGAAGAATCCTGAAAACAAGCCACCGAATACGCCCAACACCAGCAACAACAAAGGCCATGTTTCCCCCAAGGCTTCAAATCGCTCCGACCAGGTCAAGCGTTCGTCAAGCGGAGGCGCAAGTTCGGGATTGATTCGCACGCGAATGATGATCACCGCCGCATAACCCAGCATTGTCAGCAGGCCCGGCACGATCGCGGCCAGAAACAGTTTGCTGATCGCGACCTCGGCAAAGATGCCGTAGATGATCAGAAGAATGCTCGGCGGAATGAGCGATCCCATCGTCCCGGCCGCAGCGACGACGGCGGTACTCATACCGGGATCGTACTTTCGC
The DNA here is from genome assembly GCA_041594355.1 of Paracoccaceae bacterium. Taxonomy (GTDB): domain Bacteria; phylum Pseudomonadota; class Alphaproteobacteria; order Rhodobacterales; family Rhodobacteraceae; genus JAIUZI01. The sequence continues at coordinate 12,368 of JBFHMM010000040.1, forward strand.
TTGAGCATCTCGGGGACTGCGATCCGTCCCATAGCCGCAGCGCAGGCAAGGCTGGAACCGGCCGCCGCCGAAAACAGCGCAGCCCCTCCGACACTGGCCACGGCCAACCCTCCGGGCAGAAACGACAGCCAGATCCGTGCTGCCTTGAAAATCCCGCGAGTGATGTCGGTCTGATAACAAACGTAACCCATCAAAAGGAACATCGGGATCGAACTGAGGGTCCAGTGCGCTGCAAAATCATAGGGCACCGCCGTTAGCAGACCGAATGCGGCCCCGCTTCCCAACATGGCCCAGAACCCGAAGAAGGACACGATACCCAGTGCAACCGCTATGGGGACGCGCAACAGTACCAGCACGATCACAGTGAAAATGCCACAAAGGCCGATCTGAAAAAAGCTCACCGTCGTGCTCCTATTCGTACATGTCGTGATTGGGGCTGGCCATGCCTGCATCGGTGAAGGGGCGTTGGATCAGCTTTGCCAGCAAAAGCAGAACCATCAGACCCGCGCCGATCGGCAGAAAGAAGCGGCCGGGCCAGACGGTCACCGCCGCCATACCCATGGATTTCTCTCCAACGGCGTATTTCTCGAACGCGTCTATCCAGGTTTGCCATGTCAACAGGCCATAGAATACCGCCGACAATGTTAGCGCCAGCATGTCCAGAACGGTTCTGCCCGCCGCCGGGATCAGATCGTGGATCAGATCAACCTTGATGTGTTCGTTGGTGAATTCGACGAAGGGCAGCGGCAGGAAGACCAACCCGACCATGTAATAATAAGACACGTAGTCCACCGTTCCCGGCAACGGCTCGGCGACAAACTGGCTCAGAACGACATCGATCGTCACATGGACCATCATCAGCGCCGCCAGGGCAGTCGCAATATAGGTAATAATCCGCGACACCCAGCCGAGTCGTCCAATAACTGTTTCCATCGCTTTCTCTTCCCTGTCTTTAAAAGGGCGCAATCCGCTTGGTCATGTGCCACGGAAAACTGGTTTTCTCTTGCTCAGAAAGGCGTCGATGCCCTCGGCGTGGTCCGCGCTCTTGATGATTTGCCCCTGAATGATTGCTTCTGTTTCAAGAAAGCTCTCCAGCGAAGGTCGTATCGCGGCACGCATCAGCCGCTTGGTACCGGCCAGGGCAAAGGTCGGTCCCGCGGCCAGGTCTGCCGCATAGTCTTCCGCCGCCCGGTCGAGGGCATCATCGGGATGAACCTGGCTTGCCAATCCCAGGCTCAGGGCTTCCTCCGCCGGCACCAGACGCGCAGAGAAGGCCAGGTCAGTCGCACGCTGCCGACCGATCAGATTCTGGAGGAAAAACGCCGCACCGCCATCGGGCGCCAGCCCGATCTTGCGAAAAACCTGACCGAATTTTGCCGTCTCGGAGAGCAGAATAACGTCGCAGGCCAGCGCCATGCTCAGACCGATCCCGACCGCAGGACCGCGCACTGCGGCAACCACAGGCTTCTCACAATTGAATATCGAAAGGATCATCTGATGTGCCCTGTACAAGCGCGCCCGGTCACCCCAGACATCGTCCTTGCCCATGGTCGAAATATCTGCACCCGCACAAAAAGCGCGGCCCTCGGCCCGCAGCAATACGGCGCGAATCCGCGGATCGGTTTGGATATCGCGGAACGCGCCCAGAAGTTCGACGCGCATGTCGAGGGTCAGCGCATTCAGCTTGTCGGGCCGGTTCAACGACACGACGGCTAGACCTTCTGAGTGTTCCACAGTGATATCGCTTGTCATGACCGCCCCTCCCTTTGGCGAACATTCATCAGTCAGCGAACAGCGCCCGAGCAATCCCGTTCTTGTGTATCTGGGTAGTTCCCCCGGTGATCGTCAGCATCCGCACATCCCTCACCATCCGCTCCAACGGAAGCGAACCGAAATAGCCGTAGCCGCCGAACATCTGCATCGCGTCATGGGTGACGCGCTGTGCCATTTCGGTGGCCTGAACCTTGGCGATCGAAGACAATGTCGGATCGGGCTGGCCGCGGTCGATCAGCGACAGCGCCGTATAACACAGCGATCGCGCGGCCTCGATCTGCACCTTCATGTCCGACATCATCCATTGCAGTCCCTGCATCTCGGACAGCGCCTTGCCGAATTGCCGGCGGGTCGTCATGTAGTTGCGTGCGAGGTCGAACGCCCCCTCGGCGACTCCAAGCGCCAGTATCCCCATGCCGACGCGCGTGGCGTTGTAAACACCCAGAGGGCGGACAAAACCGCTGGAGTTGTCGGCCAGCCCTTCGGTGACGACGTTTTCGGACGGCACCCGCACATCGTCGAAATGGATCTCGCATTCATTGCAACCGCGCGCGCCCATCTTCTGTTCAAGAATATGGACCGAAACGCCAGGGCTTTTGCGGTTTACCAAAACGGTTCCGATGCCACGCGCGCCTTTGCTTTCGCAAAACCGGGCGTAGACCAAAAGGTAATCGGCCCTGTCGCCGAAAGTGGTAAAAATCTTGCCGCCGTTCAACACAAACCCGTCCCCGTCCGGGCGCAGCGATGTCGTCACTGCGGTGGCGTCCGACCCGGCCTCTGGCTCGGTCCAGGAGATCGCGCATTCGATCTCGCCCGCCGCAAAGCGGGGCAGAAAAGCCTGCTTCAACGCCTCGCTACCGCAGGTAGCGATGATCCGGGGCGAGACGTTCTGATCGTGAACGATCAGCGCGGTATTGAAATCCACCTTGGCCAGTTCTTCGATCACGAGATAGCAATCCACCAGCGGCGTACCGCCACCGCCGTATTCTTCGGGAATGGTCATGCCCAGATAGCCAAGCGCGCCCAGGCGCTGATGGTTTTCCTCGGGGTAGATGCCGTCGCGGTCCCAGCGTGCGGCGCGGTCCCGGAATTCCCCGAGCGCCAGTTTGCGCGCGGCATCCTTGAGAGCGACCTGATCTGTGGTCAGCAAAGCGGGATGCATCCGTCCTACCCCCGCCGCTGGTCGAAGCTGTGGCCGTAGACCATGGCGGCGATCGTATTGCGCAAAATTTCGACGGTGCCACCGCCAAGCGAGAAGCCGCGCGCGTCCCGCACCATACGCTCCAGCGGGTATTCGCGCGTATAGCCATTGTGCCCGTGGATCTGCAGTGCATCGTTCGTGACCCTCTGCGCCATTTCATTGGCATAAAGCTTGGCCATTGTCGCATCCATCGGATCGGGAAAGCCGTTCGGCGCGGGGTTGGTCGCGGCCCGATAGACCATCAGACGCGCAGCATGGATCTGCGTGGCCATGTCGGCAATTTTCCATTGCAGGCCCTGGAATTCCTTGATCGGGCGCCCGAACTGATGGCGAATCTCGGAATACGACTTGGCAGCATCGAAAGCGCCCTGCGCCAGCCCCACGCACATCGCTGCGTTGCCCACCCGCTCGGGTCCGAAACTGCTCATCAACAGCGCGAAGGAGCGCGAGCTTTCCGGGTCCCCTTCGACCAGCACGTCCTCCGGACCGGCCTTGTAGTTTTCAAGGATGATCTCGGCCTCGGTCAGTCCCCGACCACCCATTTTCAGCGATATGTGACCGATCCGCGCGCCCGGCTTCTTCAGATCGACGACAAAGGCACCAATCCCCTTTGCCCCGCTGGCCTTGCCAAAACGGCAGAAGACTAGCGCATAATCGGCCACATGGGCACCCGTAGACCAGCATTTGTTACCATTCAGCACCCATCCGTCGCCGTCCTTTGTGGCCGTGGTGCGCAGGTCAGTCACAGCCGACCCCGCCTCGGGCTCGCTGATGGCAATTGCGATGAATTTCTTACCAGCCGCCATGTCTGGCAGGAACCGCTTTTTCTGCTCGTCGCTGCCCAGAACGCTAATCGCCCGAGAGGGGCCGTTCAGGTAGAGTTGCGAGACCAGCGCCGTATTGAAACAGACCCGCGCCATTTCTTCCAGAAACACCGTGCCCTGGATCACCGGCGCGCCAGAGCCGCCGTAGTCTTCAGGGATGAACATTCCCAGATAGCCAAGTTCGGCCAGCGTGTCGCGGTTCACGGCTGGAAACTCTTCGGTTTCGTCCCAATGGGCGGCCCTGGGAGCAAACTCGCGCTCAGCCAGCTTGCGTGCCTCGTTGCGAAAATCCTCCAATTCCGGATCGAGCTTGAACATGTCAGTAGGTGTCCTTTGGTTGAGCAGAAGGTAGGTCCTGTTCCAGTGCGGTCAGGATGCGCGCCGTATCGGCGCCTGCCGCTGGTGCGGGGATAGGGGCGACCTGTGGGTGAGCCGCGAAACGCATCGGCAGCCCTGGAACAGGGACCGTGCCCAGTTCTGGATGCTGAAGGTCATGGATCATACCGCGGGCGCGCATGTCTTGGTCCGACACCACTTCAGCGAGCGTGCGCACCGGGGCCCCCGGCACATGTGCGCTGCTCAGGGCCGCGAAAATCTCGGCGCGGGTATGACGTGAGGTCCACGCCGTCACCCAGCCATCGACTCGGGCACGCTGCGCGCAGCGCGCGGGCCCTTCGGCCAGGTCGGGATCTTCGGCCAGCTCAGGGCGGCCCATGGCGCGAGTCAGTTGCTGCCAGTGGCGATCGTTCAGGCACATGATGGCCACCTGTCCGTCTTGTGCCGGAAACAGATCGTAGGGTGCAACCTTGAGCACAGCCTGACTATTGCCGGCCCGGTCAGCGAAACCGTGGGACGCCAACAGAAAACTTGCGATATTCGATGCCAGCGCATGGTGTGTGACGTCCTGCATTGCGATTTGGACAAAGTCCCCGCGCCCTGTCGCGCCGCGCGCATGCAACGCTGCCATAATGCCACCAAAAAGGTGGATACCTCCCAGAAAATCGGTGATCGCTGCACCGCATTTCACCGGTGGACCATCGGAAAACCCGGTCACCGACATCAGACCCGTCAGGGCCTGAATAGGAAAATCCATCGCCGGCGCATCGCTATAGACGGAACCGGCCGCGTAGCCCTTGCCTGACCCCATGATCAGGCGCGGATTGCGGGCACAGAGTGTTTCCCACCCCAGCCCCAGTTTCTCCATCGTACCGGGACGGAAATTCTCGATCAGAACATCGGCCGTATCTACCAGCGCCAGCAGGGCGGTGCGCCCGTCCTTGGCCCCCAGATCGAGCGTCACGCTCTGCTTGCTGGAATTGAGCATCATCGCTGCGGGGTTCTCGCGCCCGCCCGCGATGCCGCGGATACTGTCGCCGCCGGGCGGCTCGACCTTGATGACTTCTGCCCCCATGAGCGCGAACATCAGACCGCAATAGGGCCCAAGGTAGACCTGCCCGAGGTCGATCACCCGAAGACCGGCCAGCGGGCCACTTTTGGCCGTCGCGTTCATGATCCGACAAAGCGCGGCGGGCGCTTTTCCTTGAAAGAGGCGACCGCCTCCCGGTGATCTTCGGTTTGCATGATATGGGCTTCGGCGGTAGCCTCGATCTCGAGATAGGTCGCGAAATCGCAATCCATACCACGGTTCAGCATAGACTTGCCCAGTCCAAAGGCTCGGGTCGGCCCTTCGGCCAGACGCGTGGCCAGCGCCGCGGCCTCTGCGTCCAGCACGTCTTCTTCGTGGATTGCGTGGACGATCCCAAGGTCGAGCGCCTCTTGGGCATCGATCACTTGGGCCGTCAGGAACATCGCCTTCGCCCGCTGCGTCCCTACCATCCGCGCCAGCAAGTAAAGCCCACCCCCGTCGGGCACGATCGCCACGCGCGCATAGGCCTGACAAAAGCGCGCCGAGGGCGCGGCCAGAATCACGTCAGCCAGAAGCGCAATGTTGAACCCCACGCCAAAGGCCGGCCCGGCAATCGCCGCGACGACCGGCTTTTCAAGATCATAGAGCATCCGGGTTACGCGGTGCTGTTGTTTCATGCGGTCCCGCATGGCGACAGGTGAAGACCCTGCGAAAGTGTTGATGTCGCCTCCGGCGCAAAAGGCGCCCCCGGTGCCCGTGATCAACAGCGCGCGCACACGGTCATCGTCGCGCACTTGGGTGACGATGCGTTCCATCTCTTTGCGTGCGTCTTGATCAAGGGCATTCTTCTTCTCGGGGAAATCGAAAGTCATCCGACCAACGCTTTCCGAGCGGCTGTACAACAACGGCACCGCTTCCTCCTCCCAGGAATTGGCTAGCATGGAACACGATAGGAGTGGCATTGATCGACGGTCTATAGTCCGGGTCCGAAAATCAGACATGTGCAAAATTCACCCGTTCTGTGTATTTCCTTGCGGTCTGCTGGCACGTTTGTTTCGATTTCCCTTCCCGTGCGCGCCCGTCGCGGCTACGGGCCCTGGTACCCTCTGTTGAAACAGCAAAGAAGAAATAGACAATGTACTCCGACACCCCTCTCGGCCGCTTGCGACTGCCTGTGATCTGCTCGCCCATGTTCCTGGTGTCCGGGCCGGATCTTGTCATCGCCCAATGCAAAGCCGGCGTCATCGGCAGCTTTCCGGCGCTGAACGCACGCGAGTCCGTAGGTGAACCGCCGCTGCTCGAAGCCTGGCTCAAGCGCATCACCGAAGAGCTTGACGCGCACAATCAGGCCAATCCCGATCGGCCCGCCGCGCCATTCGCGGTCAACCAGATCGTCCATCGATCGAATGACCGGATTGAGCGGGACGTCGAAATATGTGCGCGCTGGAAAGTGCCTGTCTGGATCACGTCAATGGGCGCACGCGAAGACGTCAACCAGGCGGCACATGAGTGCGGCGGCACGGTACTGCACGATGTTATCAACAACAAATACGCCAGGAAAGCGATCGACAAGGGCGCCGACGGCCTGATCGCGGTTTGCGCAGGCGCTGGCGGCCACGCCGGGGCATTGTCACCCTTTGCGCTGGTTCAGGAAATCCGGGAATGGTTTGATGGTCCGCTTGCCCTGTCCGGGTCCATCGCGACCGGGCGCTCAATTCTGGCGGCGCAGGCCATGGGCGCGGATTTTGGGTATATCGGCTCTCCGTTCATTGCCATGACCGAGGCGGTCGCGTCGGAGGAATACAAGCAAATGATCGTCGAAGGCGGAGCCGATGATATTGTGTATACCAACTATTTCAGCGGCGTGAATGCCAACTATCTGAAACCGTCAGTGCGCGCGGTCGGTCTCGATCCTGACAACCTGGCCGGTATCGGCAACAAACTCGATCTGGCCACCGGCGACATTCGCCCCAAGGCCTGGCGTGACATCTGGGGCAGCGGTCAGGGGATCGGAGCGGTGAAAGAGGTGATGACCACGGCGGCCTACATCGACCGTCTCGACCGGGAATACTACGCCGCCAAAGAAGCGCTCTGTTCCTGACGATAGAGGGCGGCCAGTTGCCCGGCCGCCCATCTGTTTCTGCGGTTGCCGCAGATGATCGAGACCCGATCTTAGTGGTCTTTTTGGTTGACGATCAGTTCTGCATTTTCGGGTAGTTCCGGAACAATGTTCACTTCGTCGGCACGAATTCGTGCATGCAGTTTGAAGGTTTCGGCGGCGGCGGCTTCCGCGGCAGAAGCGTCGGCACCGTCTTCCA
>JBFHMM010000041.1:0-19538 GCA_041594355.1 Paracoccaceae bacterium
CTGCAGATGGACGACATCTTTTTTGCCTATCTCTGTGACCCCAAGCACCGCGCCGTCAAGCAGGCCGCCGGCCAGGACCCCGACGCGCCGATCGACAGTTATGCCTGGATGATGCGCGAGGCGATCAAGGACCGCCCGGACGACATGGTGATCGGCATGCACCTGTGCCGGGGCAACTTTCGGTCGACCCATGCCGCCGAGGGTGCCTATGACGCCGCGGCGGAGGCGATTTTCTCGACCGGCGTCGATATCTTCTTCATGGAGTATGACACCGAACGCGCCGGCGGGCTGGAGCCGCTGAAGCTGTTGCCCAGGGGCAAGCAGCGGGTGATGCCGGGCTTTATCACCACCAAGACCGCCGATCTGGAACCGATGGACTGGCTGAAGTCGAAATTCGACGAGGCGTCGAAATACTGTGACATCGACCAGCTGGGCATCGCGCCGCAATGCGGCTTTGCCTCGACCGAGGACGGCAACGCGATCACCGAGGACGACCAGCGCCGCAAGCTGGAACTGGTGGTGAAGACCGCCGAGGAAATCTGGGGCGGCGTCTAGGCCCCGGCCATCAAGGCCCGCCGGGCGGTTTCGGTCATAACCGTGACATAGCGGTCCTGCGGCCACCCGCAGGCCCGCACCAGCTGTTCCCAGCCGCGCACGGAGAGCAGCGTCCATAGCAGGTCGGTGGCCTGCTCCGGCGTGAGGTCCGGGGTGAGGGCACCGTCCGCCTGCAGCGCGGCCACGGCGGCCGCGCAGCCCTCGCGCACCGCCTGCATCCTGTTGTCCCATGCGGCGGCGGCCTCGGGGTCGCTGTCCTGCATCGCCATCAGCGCCCGGCCCACCCCGTAAATGTCCGGAATGTAGTTGCCCCAGGCGGCCACAAAGGCGTCCAGCCGGTCGCGGCCGGTGGTGGCGGCCCGGCTGGCGGCCAACCTGTCGTCAATGCCCTTGACCGCGTCGACATGGCGGGTGAGTGCGATCAGCAGCTCGGCCCGGCTGGGGAAATGCAGGTAGAGCGCCTGCCGGCTGATCCCGGCCCTCTTTGCGAAATCCGACATCCGGGTCTTGGCCTCGCCGCTTTCCAGCAGCGTCCAGGCGGCGTTGAGAATTCTTGTGCGGGTGTTTTCAGGAGTGCTTGACATCGCGTCAATCTAGCACTACTTGTCACGATGTCAACTTTACACAATGTCAAGAAAGCCCTAAGAGCCAAGGAGAGAGTTATGAACATCATTGTAATCGGTGCAACCGGAACCGTCGGACGCCTGACCGTGGCGCAGCTGCTGGAACAGGGGCACGAGGTCACCGGTTTTGCCCGAAACCCGGAGAAACTGGACCAGCGGTCGGAGCGGCTGCGGCTGCGGGCCGGGGATGCCACGGACGCCGGCGCGGTGTCGGAGGCGGTCGCGGGCCATGACGCAGTGGTGGTGACGCTGGGCGCGGGCAGTTCGCGCAAGAGCCGGATCCGGTCGCAGGGCACGATGAACGTGATCCGCGCGATGCAGGAACACGGGGTGCGGCGGCTGATCTGCCAGTCGACGCTGGGCACCCACGAAAGCTGGGACAACCTGAATTTCTTCTGGAAGCGGATCATGTTCGGCGCTCTGCTGCGGCCGGTGTTCCTGGATCACGAATTGCAGGAACAGCTGGTGCGGGCCAGCGGGCTGGACTGGACCATCGTGCGCCCCAGCGCCTTTACCGACGCCCCGGTCGCGGGCAAGATCCGCGAAGGGTTCGCGCCGCAGGATCGGCAACTGAAACTGAAGATCCGCCGCGTCGATGTGGCCGGGTTCCTGACCCGGCAGGTGCAGGACCCGCAGTATCTGCACAAAGCTGTGGGCCTGTCGGCCTGAGCTCCGGCTAATTCAGCTTCTTGCGGATGCTGCGGACGGCCCACCAGACCGCGAGTATGACAAGGGGGGTGATAGCGGCGGTCATCATGCCCTTTCCCACTCCGGTGGCCTGGGCCAACGGGTAGAGCGCGTAGCCGGCCAGCGACACCGCGTAATAGCTGATCGCCACCACCGAGAGCCCCTCGACCGTATGTTGCAGCCGTAGTTGCAGCGCGGCGCGCCGGTCCATGCTTTCCAGCAGCGCCTGGTTCTGGGCGCTGCGTTCGACATCGACGCGCGTACGCAGCAGGTCACCCGCGCGGATGGCGCGGTCGGCCAGCGTGTCGAGCCGTTTCTCGGTCGATTTCACAGTGCGCATCGCCGGTTCATAGCGCCGCATCATGAAATCGGCGAAGGTCTGGCGCCCGCCAAAGCGTTCTTCGCGCAGCGAGGCGATGCGCTGGTTCACGATGGCCTCGTAGGCACCGGTGGCGCCAAAGCGAAAGGCCGAGCGGGCGGCCATGGTTTCCAGCTCTGCCGAGATCGCCAGCAGTTGCGGCAGCGTGTCCTCGGCCGGAGCCCGGCCGCCGGTCATCTCGATCATCAGTTCGGTCAGCCGGGTGTCCTGCGCGCCCAGCGGTCCCGACAGTTCGCGGGCGCGGGAAAAGCCCAGCATCGACATCGCCTTGTAGGTCTCGACCTCGCACAGGCGCTGGATGATCCGGCCGATCCGCCGTTCGCCGATGTCGCGGTCGACGAAGAGGGCAAAGCGCATGTGCCCGGCCGGGTCGATGCGGAAATCGCCCGCCGCGACGGCGGCGTCGTCCAGCACCCGCGCGGCGGCCGTGCTTTCGGGTACGAACCAGTCGGCCAGCGCCGTCTCGATCGCGGCCTCGTCATCGGGCCGCTGTTCGACCCGGAGCGTGATCGACGTGATGCGCAGGCCCGGCGCCTGCGCCAGCCAGTCGGCGGGGAAAACCTCGAAGTCGACCGGGTCGAAGGCGCGTTCGCTCAGCCCGTCGGAGAAGGCGGTGTAGGTGACGAATTCGGTGTGCTGTTCCCATTTCAGCAGGTGCCGCCCGATCCGGCCGGAGTAATGCGTCGCGCCGGGTTGCGGATGGGGCGCGCCGTGCCGGTCCAGAAGGTCGATCAGATGGGCCAGATCCAGGGCCCGGTCGCGGCTGACCGCCTCGCTGGGCTGTTTGATGGCCATGTAGACGACCGTGCCCGGTCCTTTCATCGACGGAAAGGGCCGCGCGTGCAGCTCGTTGGCGAGCTGGTAGCGAAGCGGATGATCCTGAAGCTGGGGCATGGGTGTCTCTTTGCGTTTTGACCAATCTAGACGATTGCGCGGCAACTTGGAAGTTTAATGTTATATTTCAATTGCTTAACGGGATACCGTCGCATACTGGCGGAAATTGAGCCGGAGTCAGCGGTTGGCTGTTATGATCGGGCCGTAACCCGCGATCGAGATGCCGATGCCGGATTTCTTTGGATCCCCGGCAATGACGTATCGACGAGACCGGCCGCGCCGATGTGCTGATGGGCGGCGCGGACGCGGGCGATCTATGTCGGCGACACCGCCGATCGGATTACCGATTTGCACCAGCGGCACCGATGTGTTGCGGGTCGCCGCGCTGACGTTTGCGGGCAGCGTGTTCAACACCGAATGGCGTGGCCGACCTCGGGCTGTCGGGCGCCGGGGACAGCGTCTTTGCCTTTACCGGGGCCGACCTGTGTTACGGAACCTACGAGACGGCGGCCGATGCGCTGGCGGACCTGGTCACGGTGCGCCACCTTGCGCGTCTGGACGGGGTGGCGGCGCTGAGCGATGTGGATTTTGACTTTGTCTGAGGGGTGAAACGCAAAACGCCCCGCCGGAACCGGCGGGGCGTTTCGATATTGTCGGTGCTGTCGAGGTCAGTCGATCAGCGGCAGCAGCTTGTCCAGGCTTTCCTTGGCGTCGCCGTAAAACATGCGCGAGTTCTCTTTAAAGAACAGCGGGTTCTCGATGCCGGAATAGCCGGTGCCCTGGCCGCGCTTCATTACGAAGACCTGCTTGGACTTCCAGCATTCCAGAACCGGCATGCCGGCGATCGGGCTGTTGGGGTCGTCCTGTGCGGCGGGGTTCACGATGTCGTTGGAGCCGATCACGATGGAGACGTCCGTATCGGGGAAGTCTTCGTTGATCTCGTCCATTTCGAGCACGATGTCGTAGGGTACCTTGGCCTCGGCCAGCAGCACGTTCATATGGCCCGGAAGGCGGCCCGCCACGGGGTGGATCGCGAAACGCACTTCCTTGCCCTTGGCGCGCAGTTTCTTGGTCAGGTCGCTGACCGCCGACTGCGCCTGCGCCACGGCCATGCCGTAGCCGGGGATGATGATGATGCTGTCGGCCTCGTTCAGCGCGGTCGCCACGCCTTCGACGTCGATCGCGACCATCTCGCCCTCGACCTCCATCGCGGGACCGGTGGCGCCGCCGAAGCCGCCCAGGATCACCGAGATGAACGAGCGGTTCATCGCCTTGCACATGATATAGGACAGGATCGCACCTGAGGAACCCACCAGCGCACCGACCACGATCAGCAGGTCATTGCCGAGCGAGAAGCCGATGGCGGCCGCGGCCCAGCCCGAGTAGCTGTTCAGCATCGAGACCACGACCGGCATGTCGGCACCGCCGATACCCATGATCAGGTGGTAGCCGATGAAGAGCGCCGCGATGGTCAGGATCAGCAGCGGTAAAAACCCGCCCGTGCTGAGGTACCAAATCAGGCAGATCAGCGAGAGACCGGCCGCGGAGGCGTTCAGCAGGTGGCCGCCGGGCAGCTTGGTGGCGTTCGATGTCACCTTGCCCGAGAGCTTGCCGTAGGCGATGACCGAGCCGGTAAAGGTCACCGCACCGATCCAGATGCCGAGCGACGCCTCGACCCGCAGGATGTTGATCTCGACACTGTCCTTCTTGGCCAGCAGCGCGGCGAAGCCTTCGAGCGCCTTCTTGGCGGACTCGTCCATGGCCAGAACGTTGCCAAGCTCGAAATGGGCGTTGAAGCCCACGAAGACGGCCGCGAGGCCGACCAGCGCGTGCATTCCGGCAACCAGTTCCGGCATCTGGGTCATTTCGACCCGGCTGGCCAGCATATAGCCGATCGAGCCGCCCGCGAGGATCAGGATGATCGACAGCCACCACAGGCCGGCACCGGGGCCGATCAGCGTGGCGAAGACCGCGAGGCCCATGCCGACGATGCCATACCAGACGGCGCGTTTGGCGCTTTCCTGACCGCTCAGACCACCAAGGCTGAGGATGAAGAGGACAGCCGCGACCACATAGGCCGCCGTTGTAAATCCGAATTCCATTGTCCCCTACTCCTTACGATTTCTGGAACATGGCGAGCATGCGCCGTGTCACGAGGAAGCCGCCGAAAATGTTGATCCCGGCCATGAAGACAGAAAGCGCGGCAAGGAGGATCACCAGGACGCTACCCGAGCCGATCTGCATCAAGGCGCCCAGGATGATGATCGACGAGATCGCGTTGGTCACAGCCATGAGCGGCGTGTGCAGCGAGTGGCTGACGTTCCAGATCACCTGGAAGCCGACAAAGACGGCCAGCACGAAGACGATGAAGTGCTGCATGAAGCTGGCCGGTGCGACGAGGCCCACGCCCAGCAGCAGCACCGCGCCGACCACCAGCAGGGTGACCTGCTGCTTGGTCTGCGCCTTGAACGCGGCCACCTCGGCGGCGCGTTTCTCTTCCGGCGTCAGCTCCGGTTTGGTTTCCTTGGGCTTGGCCGCGATCGCCTGCACCTTGGGCGGCGGCGGCGGGAAGGTGATTTCCTTGTTGAAGATCACCGTCGCGCCGCGGATTACGTCGTCTTCCATGTTGTGATTGATCTGACCGTCCTTTTCGGGGGTCAGGTCGGCCATCATATGACGGATGTTGGTGGCGTAGAGCGTCGAGGACTGCGCCGCCATCCGGCTGGGGAAGTCGGTGTAGCCGATGATGGTGACGCCGTTGTCGGTGACGATTTTCTCGTCAGCCACGGTCAGCTTGCAGTTGCCGCCCTTCTCCGCCGCGAGGTCAACGATGACCGAGCCGGGTTTCATGGCCTTGACCATGTCCTCGGTCCACAGTTCCGGCGCTTCGCGGTTCGGGATCAGCGCGGTGGTGATCACGATGTCCACCTCGGGGGCCAGTTCGCGGAACTTGGCCAGCTGCGCCTCGCGGAATTCCGGGCTGGAGACGGAGGCATAGCCGCCGGTGGCGGCACCGTCCTGCTGTTCTTCCTCGAAATCGAGGTAGACGAATTCGGCGCCCATCGATTCGACCTGTTCGGCCACTTCGGGGCGCACGTCAAAAGCCAGCGTGATCGCACCGAGCGAGGTCGAGGTGCCGATGGCGGCGAGACCGGCGACGCCGGCGCCCACGACCAGAACTTTCGCGGGAGGCACCTTGCCCGCCGCTGTGATCTGGCCGGTGAAGAAGCGGCCGAAGTTGTTGCCCGCCTCGATCACCGCGCGATACCCGGCGATATTGGCCATCGAAGACAGCGCGTCCATCTTCTGGGCGCGGCTGATGCGCGGCACCATTTCCATCGCGATCACATTGGCGCCCTTGGACTTGGCCAGTTCCATACCTTCGTCGTTCCCGGCGGGATTGAAGAAGGAAATCAGCGTCTTGCCCGCAGTCATCCGCTTTAGCTCGACCTCGGTGGGCTGACGCACTTTGGCGATGATATCGACCGATTTCCACAGCGCGGCGGCGGTCTTGATGACTTCGACACCGGCCTCTTCGTACATGGTATCCGAGAAGCCCGCTGCCGCACCGGCCCCGGATTCGATTGCGCAGTCATAGCCGAGCTTTTGCAGCTGGCGTGCGGAGTCGGGCGTCATCGCGACGCGCGCTTCCCCTTCGAATGTCTCTTTAGGTGTGCCTATTTTCACCCGTCTGGTCCCCCTTGATCACCCGGTTGCCGGGCTCCTTAGCGATCAGTTCGCAAAGCTTTCCACTACCCTGCGCAAGAATATTTCGCAAGCGCAGCATGCCCACCGCGCCGCATTTGTCGCAATGTCACTACACCCAGCGGCGGGTCTTGCGTTCATATCGGGCAAAACCGGCCTTGTAGGCGCGGCGCATGCGGTCTTCCTCGGGCAGGATGAATCGGCGCTCGATCAGCCAGACGAACACGGGCAGCAGAACCAGCGACACCACCGCATCAAAGCGCAGAATCAGCCCGGCGAGGATCAGTACGTCGCCGAGGTAGATCGGGTTGCGGCTGCGTTTGTAGATGCCGGTCTGCACCAGCGCCGTGGGCGTGTTGTGCGGGATCACCGTGGTCCGGTGGCGGCGCAGTTCGGTGACCGCCAGCGCCATCAGCACCAGCCCGGCCCCGATCAGCAGGCCGCTGAGCAGGTCAGTTGCGGGATGATCGAGGCTGAGCCCTGTCGGCAGCAACCAGGCCTGCGCCCAGGCCAGCGCGATAAAGGCGGCGAGCCAGACCGGCGGCATGTCGAGCCACTTCATCCGCGCGGATCCAAGGCATTTCGTCCAAGAACCCTGGCAAGTTTCTTGCGAGAAATTCGGGTCATTCCCATTCCATCTCTTCGAATACACGGCCAGCGTTCTTTGTAGCCAGTTCTTCGAAGGTGTCCAGATTGCGCCAGCGATCCTGATCCACGTAGTAGGCGCTGGCCAGATCGCCGCCGTCCTCGATGTGGGCGCCGATCCGGGCGCGCAGGTCCATCAGATAGTCGCGGGTATAGCGGCGGACCTGGGCGAGGTTGGTAGGGTGGCCGTGACCGGGGATCACATAGGTCGGGTTCAGCGGTTCCAGCTTGTCCTCCCATGTTTCCAGCCAGCAGCTGGTGCAGGTGTGCTCGAAAATCGGCAACATGCGTTCGTGAAAGGCGATGTCGCCCGCGATCAGCATGCCCCATTGCGGGATCCAGACCTGCAGGTCGCCGGGGCCGTGGGCGGGGCCAAGGTGAAGGACCTCGATCTCGACCCCGCCCAGAATAACAGAATACTCGTTGTCAAAACTCAGGTTGGCGTGTTCGACCCGGCTGCCCGTCGCCTTGTCGCGGTTGTAGCGTTCCATGCCCTGGAAGATGAAATCGCCGTTCTCGGTCGTCTCGGCGATGGCATCGGCATGGGCGAGTATATCGACCCCCAGATCGCGCCAGTAGCCGTTGCCGAGCATCGCATGCCCCTGCCCGTTTTCGTTGATGACCAGTACCACGGGTTGATCGGTCACCGCCTTGATCTCGTCATGCAGAGCCGCCGCCAGCCGGCTGGACGCACCGGCATTGATCACCACCACGCCTTCGTCCGTGACGATGAAGGACAGGTTGTTGTTGTGGCCTGAATTCTCGTAGGTTGGCGGCGCAGTGGCGCCGATGGCGGAGAAGACGTGCGGGATCACCTCCACCGGTTTGGAATAAAGCTCGGACTGCGGATATTGGTCGGCGATGTCCTCGCTGGCGATAGTTGCGGTAGCGGCGATGCCGAGGGCGATGACGGCGGCAAGCGGTTTCATGGATCCTCCCGGTCCGGTTGCATACACATTCACATGTGTGCATGAGTTTGTAAAGTGACGGAACGGCGCAGCTTGTCATGGGGGTGGCAACCGATAGGGTGGCGGTAACAAACGGAGGGAATTCATCATGACATTGAACGGCAAACACGCATTGGTGACCGGCGGCGGCACCGGCATCGGGTTGGCCATTGCGCGGGCGCTGGCGGCCGAGGGCGCGCGGGTCACCATCACCGGGCGGCGCAAATCGGTGCTGGAGGAGGTGGCGGGCGGCGGCCTTTTTGCGTTGCAGATGGACGTGGCCGAGGAAGCTTCGGTCGTGGACGGGGTGGCTACGGCGGTCGCGGCGCGCGGACCGATCCAGATCTGCGTCGCCAATGCGGGCATTGCCGAGGGCAAGGCGCTGTTCAAGACCGATCTGGCGACCTGGCGCACCATGATGGCGATCAACGTCGACGGCGTGTTCCTGACCATCCGCGAATGCCTGAGATCGATGCATGAGACCGACTGGGGCCGGGTGATCGCGGTGTCTTCGATCGCGGGGCTGCGCGGGTTGCAGGGGGCGCCGTGCTATTCGGCGTCGAAACATGCGGTGAACGGCATGATCAAGTCGCTGGCGGCGGATTACGCCAAACGGCCCATCACTTTCAACTCGATCTGTCCGGCCTATGTGGAAACGCCGATCATCGACCGCAACGTCGACAGCATCATGGCGCGCACCGGAGTCAGCAAGGAAGAAGCGCTGCATATGATGGTGGGGGTCAACCCGCATGGCCGGCTGATCACGCCCGAAGAGGTCGCGGCGGCGGCGCTCTATATCTGCGGGCCGCATTCGGACAGCATCCGGGGCCAGACGGTGCAGGTGTCGGGCGGCGAGATCTGAGCCGGTGACCCGTGCCGAGTTCAACGCCTTTTGCGCCGCGTTCACGGCCACCTCGCATGTGGTGCAATGGGGCAATGCGGATGTGTGGAAGGTGGCGGACAAGGTTTTTGCCATCTGCGGCTGGGCCGAGGCGCGGGATGCCTTTACTTTCAAGGTAACCGATTTCGCCTTTGAGGTGCTGCCGGGGATGCCCGGGATCCGACCAGCGCCCTATCTGGCGTCACGGGGCATGAAGTGGGTGCAGGTTTACGATGCGCCGGGGCTGGATGACGACGGGCTGCGCGAGCATATCGCGCTGTCATATGATCTGGTTGCGGCGGGATTGTCGAAGAAGAAGCGGCGGGAGCTGGGGATAGCTATTCCGGGCGAGGGGTGATCCCGCCACGCCGCCATCACGACCCGTGATGCCGTACATCACCAGAATTTCTGGTGCACCGCGGATTGTCCTCGGCTAAGGATCTTGCCCAAGGAGACCAGCGATGTCCGATTTTGCCGCCACCAAAACCATGTTCGACCTGCCCGAGGGGGTGATCTATCTCGACGGGAACTCGTTGGGTCCCCTGCCCCGCGCCGCCAAGGCGCGGGTGGCGGACACCCTGACCGAGGAATGGGGCGAGATGCTGATCACCGGCTGGAACAAGGCCGGCTGGATGGCGATGCCAACGGCGCTGGGGGACCGGATCGGGCGGCTGATCGGGGCCGAGCCCGGGCACACGGTGGTCGGCGACACGCTGTCGATCAAGGTCTACCAGGCGCTGGCCGCCGCGCTGGCGCTGCGGCCGGACCGGCGGGTGGTGATTTCGGACAACGGCAACTTTCCCTCCGACCTCTATATGGCGACAGGGCTGTTGAAAACGCTGGGCGATGAGTACGAGCTGCGCGTGGTGGAGCCGGAGGCGGTGGAGGCCGCGATCACCGAGGAGGTCGCGGCGATCATGATCACAGAGGTCGATTACCGCACCGGGCGCAAGCATGACATGGCGGCGCTGACCGGCAAGGCCCATGCGGTGGGCGCGCTGGCGGTCTGGGACCTGGCGCATTCGGCGGGCGCGTTGCAGGTCGATCTGGCGGGCGTCGGCGCGGATTTTGCGGTGGGATGCACCTACAAATATCTCAACGGCGGGCCGGGTGCGCCAGCGTTCATCTATGTGGCCCCGGCGCATGCCGATCATGCGCCGCCTGCCCTGTCGGGCTGGCTGGGACACGCGGCGCCCTTTGCCTTTGACCTCGACTATCGGCCCGGCGCGGGCATCGAGCGGATGCGGGTGGGCACGCCGCCGGTGATCCAGATGGCGGCGCTGGAAAGCGCTCTGGACGTCTGGGACATGGCCGACATGGATGACGTGCGGGCGCGGTCGATTGAATTGTGCGACCGGTTCATCGCTGGGGTCGAGGCCGCCTGCCCCGGTCTGGTGCTGGCCAGCCCGCGCGAGGGTGCGCAGCGCGGCAGCCAGGTGTCGTTCCGGTTCGAGCAAGGTTATGCCGCCATGCAGGCGTTGATCGCGCGCGGGGTGATCGGCGATTTCCGCGCCCCCGACATCATGCGGTTCGGGATTGCCCCGCTTTATATCGACACAGGCGATGTGGATGGCGCGGTGGCGATCCTGGCCGAGATCATGGAAGAGCGGCTGTGGGATGCGCCCGAGTACAAGCTGCGCAACGCCGTCACCTGACGGCTGCGAGCGCGGTTATAGCCGGGCCAGAAGATCTTTCTTTTTCCCGGTGAATTCTTCGTCCGTCAGGATACCCTTGTCGCGCAGGTCGCCCAGCCGTTCGAGCTTGGCGAAGATCGCGTCGCTGTCCTCGGCCGCCGGAAGTGCCGAGGCTACGGTTTGCGGTGGCGTCGCAGGCACGGAAAGCGGTGTTTCGGGCGGTGTTTCGGGCGGTGTCCGGGGTTCGCCGGCTGGCACCGACGTCACCTGGGCCACAGGTTCGGCCGACGCGTGTTCGCGTGTGTCCAACGCCAGGCGTTCGGATGCACCGACAACGGGCAGATCGGCCACCCGCACCAACCCGTGCTGGCCGGTGAAGGTCAAGGACTGGTCGCCGCTTTGCTGCTGACCGAAGCCCGCGATCTGGTGCGGGCCGGTGTCATAGACCGTCACCTTGCCGCCCAACAGGATCGCCAGACGGCATTGAGCGGGGAAATAGGCGTATTTCATGTCGTTCTGCGCGCCGGTGGAGCCGGGCGCGCCCAGATCCTCGGGCCACCACTGGCCCAGCCCCGATACCGGCACAAACAGGCTGGTCATCCCCATACCGCCAATGCCCTGACTTTGCTGCTGCCCGCCCGAAGTCTGCATCTGTGACGATATCGATTGCGTCCGCGTGGTCGCGGGGCGGAACATCTCGGTGCTGGCCAGCACATCGGCAAGATCGCAGCACAGCGCATCGACACGCGCCTTGAGCCCGTTGTTGAACATGTCGCCAACCATCGTCATGCCGCCCATCGACCATTGGCCCATGCCGCCCAGTTCGGGTTCGTTGAACTGCGCCTGTTGGCCGCCGCCCTTTTGCAGGGCGACCAGCATGTTGGTGACAGTCGTCGCTGTCAGCGCGTGGCGAGCCGCCATCTCGGCGACCACGGCCTGGCCTTTGGGTGTAAGCATGTGCATAGCGTTCTCCGATGCGGCGGGGGCTGCGCGAGCGGTATCATGGCTAAACCCGAACAGACAGCGCCGAGCACCGATCACGGGGCGTCGTTGCGCCGCTATGGCTTGACCGGCCGGTATTTGCCGGAACCGGCGCCGGGATGCTGAAAAAACCCGCACCCAGGCACGCCCTGGGTCATGGTGCCGCCAGCGCGGTGCCAAAGAGCTGGGCCAGCTGGGCCGCGCGCTGTTGGTAGGTGTCGAAATCTGGGGTGGTGGTCTTGATCCCCTTGAGCGCCGAGGTCATCGTCGCGGCGACCTGATCGGCGGGGCCGGTCAGGCGCACACGGCCTTGGGCGGCCTGTTTTTCCAGCCAGTCGGTATAGAGCGCGGTGAGCCGCGCCTCGCCCTCGGTCACGATATCGGCCGAGGTGGCAAAACCCGCGTCCAACAACTCCATCCCGTGCGGCGAGGTCAGCATCGCCTCGATGATCTCGCCCGCCTGCGCGGCAAAGGCCGCCGCCAACGTCGCCGGGATGTCGGTGCCGCGCGCAAGCGCCTCCGCGACATTGGCGGCGGCGGTGTCGTAGAAATACTGGGTCAGGGTGCGGAAGATGTCTTCCTTGTTGCGGTAATGCAGGTAAAGCGCGGGCCGCGAGATCCCCGCGCCGCGTGCGATATCGTCCATCGAGGTTTTACGAAACCCGTAGGCGGCAAGGGATTTCCACGCGGAATCGAGGATCGCCTGCTGCCGGGGGTCGGAAGACAATTCACCCATATGCGTTCTGTGGCAGGAAAATTTCGCGACGTCAATTGACATCCTGACACTTTACGCCAAATATGTCAGAATGTAACGGCAGCAGGGAGCCACCGCCATGTCTACAACCGTGACCATCAACGGAACCGCGCACCGGATCGATCTGCCCGACGACGTGCCCCTCTTGTGGGTGTTGCGCGACGAGATCGGGCTGACCGGCACCAAGTTCGGCTGCGGCGTGGCCGCCTGTGGCGCCTGCACGGTGCATATCGACGGCGAGGCGGTGCGCAGCTGCCAGGTGGCGCTGTCGGACGTCTGGGGCGAGGTCACCACGATCGAGGGGCTGGGCACGCCAGAGGCGATGTCGGCGGTGCAGCAGGCGTGGAACGACCACCAGGTCGCGCAATGCGGCTATTGCCAGTCCGGCCAGATCATGCAGGCCGCCGCCCTGCTGGCGGAGAACCCCGCGCCCAGCGATGCCGAGATCGACGAGGCCATGCGGGGCAACCTGTGCCGCTGCGGCACATACCCGCGTACCCGGGCGGCCATCCATGCCGCATCCGCCAAACTGCAGGAGGCCTGAACCCATGTCCCGTGTTGGAAAAATCGCCCGCCGGTCGTTTCTGATCGGCTCTGCCGCCATCGTCGGCGGGGTCGCCTTTGGCGTCTATACCGTGCGCAAACCCGCCCCGAACCCGCTGCAGGCAGGCGCCGGCGAGGCGGCGCTGAACCCTTTTGTGTTCATCGACCAGTCCGGGGTCACGCTGATCGCGCCGCGCGCCGAGATGGGCCAGGGCGTGCATACCACCTTGGCGGCGCTGATCGCCGAGGAGCTGGACGTGGCGCTGGAAGATGTGCGCGTGCTGCACGGGCCGCCCGCCAAGGCCTATTACAACTCGGCCATGCTGGCCGAAGCGCTGCCGGGCAAGGCCTATTCGCAGTCAGATTTCATGCATGCGCTGGGCGAGGCCCTAGGCGGGGTCGGCAAGCTGATGAATATGCAGGTCACCGGCGGATCGACCTCGATGCGGGACGGGTTCACCCGGCTGCGCGAGGCGGGCGCAAGCGCCCGCGAGACGCTGAAGCTGGCCGCCGCAGAGCGGCTGGGTGTGGCGGTGAAAACGCTGAAGACCGAGAATGGCGCGGTGATTGCGCCGGATGGCACCGCGATCCCCTATGCCGAACTGGCCGAGGCCGCCGCCGGCATCGAACCGCCGTCGGTCAAGCTGCGCCCGGCGTCGGAATGGCGGCTGCTGGGCAAGGCGCAGCCGCGCATCGACATGGCGAGCAAGGTCACCGGCACCGCGCTTTTTGGCATCGATACCCGCGTGCCGGGAATGAAATTCGCTACTGTGCGGATTAACCCGGCCTTTGCGGGGATGCGGTCCTATGACGACAGCGCCGCGCGGTCGATGCCGGGGGTCGAGCAGATCGTCGATCTGGGCACCGGCATCGCGGTGGTGGCCACCAACACCTGGCTGGCGATGCAGGCGGCGAATGCGGTCGAGATCGACTGGGAGCCAGCGACTTTTCCCGGCGAGACGGCGGAGATTTTCGAAACCATCGCCGCCGCGCTGGAGGGCGACGCGAATTCGACCATGCGCGACGATGGCGACGCCGATGCGATCCCCGAGGGGGCGACCGAGCTGAGCGCCGAGTACCGCCTGCCCTATCTGGCGCATGCGCCGATGGAGCCGCAGAACGCCACCGCGCTTTACACCGGCGATGCGCTGGAGGTCTGGAGCGGCAACCAGGCGCCGCTGTTCGTGCAGCAGCACTGTGCCGATGCAGTGGGGCTGGAACCCGAAGCGGTGACGCTGCACACCACATTCATGGGCGGCGGTTTTGGCCGGCGCGGCGAACTGGACTTCTCGATCTATGCCGCGCGGGTCGCGCAGGCCATGCCCGGCACCCCGGTGCAGGTCACATGGAGCCGGGAGGAAGACATGACCCACGATTTCTACCGCCCCGGCGCGGTGGCACGGTTCCGCGGCGCGGTGAAGGACGGCAAGGCGGTGCTGATGGACGGGCGGATCGCAGCGCAGTCCTGCGTGAGCCAGGCGATGGGCCGCTGGCTGGGCTTTTCGCCGGGCGGCCCCGACAAGGGGCATGTCAGCGGCGCCTTTGATCAACCTTATGCGATCCCCAACTACCGCATTCGCGGCTACCTGGCCGAGATGGACCTGCCGGTCGGCTTCTGGCGCTCCGTGGGCGCCTCGTTCAACGGGTTCTTCCATGACACGTTTCTCGACGAGATGGCGGTTGCCGCCGGGCGCGACCCGCTAGAATTCCGGCTGGAGCTAATGCGCGGCGAACATGCGCCCTCGGCCGCTTGTCTGGAGGCGGTGCGCGACATGTCCGGCTGGACCGGCAAGACCCCCGAGGGCATTGGCCGGGGCGTCGGGTTCTGCCACAGTTTCGGCACGCCCGTCGCCACCGTGATCGAGGTCGCCCAGCGCGATGGCCAGATCGCCATGACGCGGGCCTGGATCGCCGGCGACGTCGGCACCGCGCTGGACCCCGGCACCGTCGAGGCGCAGCTGATCGGCGGCATGATCTATGGGCTTTCGGCGGCCTGTTTCGGCGAGATCACATTCTCGGGCGGCGCGGTGGAGCAGCAGAATTTCCCCGATTACGACGGGTTGCGCCTGCACAACACACCGGAAACCCAGGTTCGCATTCTGGAGAGCCAGCCGCATCTGACCGGCGTCGGCGAACCGGGCACCCCGCCGTCGATGCCCGCGCTTGGCAACGCGCTGTTCGACCTGACCGGCAAGCGGGCGCGTCGCCTGCCGCTGATGCATGACTTCGATCTGCTGAGCTGATCCCGGCCTTGGATCCAGCCCGTATTGGATCCGGCCCCGCCCCTGATTGGCGGGGCCGGATTATCGTTAACGCCCTTGCCACAATTTGTTTCGAATTGTGGCAATCCGCGCGCAAAATCTCCCCCTTACCGTCCCGTCCTCTCCGCAAAGCGGCCGCAACGCAGGCGTAGCCTATGTGGTGGCGCACTCCGTTCCGGCGGCTGTGCGGCGTGCAAACAGAACGACGCGGACCGCATGTCACGGCCCGCGCGGATTGAGGACGAGCCGACATGCCCTATGGCTATCTTGTCAGCCTTTCGGGGGACAACACCCTCTCGGACGCCACCATCGGTGGCTCTTACCAGTTCTTTCGGGCCAATACATCGCTTGGCGACGGCGAATGGGCCTGGTCGGGAAACCACTTTGGCACGGACTACTACAACCAGCTGGAGCCGGGCGAATTTTTCCTGGCCGGCAATGGCAGTGTCTATTTCGTACCCGATTACGGGTCGGTCGGCACCCCGAGCGAAGCAACGATCACAGTGGCGCCCTACTTCTCGCCCGACAACAAGGTGCAGGGCACCAACAACGACGATGTCATCGACGACACCTATGTCGACACCAACGGCAATTCGGTGGATAGCGGCGACGGCACCGGCCCGGGCGGGTTCGGCGACGAGGTCTATGCCAAGGCTGGCAACGATACGGTCGACTCTGGCCAGGGCGACGACCTGGTCTATGGCGGATCGGGCAATGACACCATCTATGGTGGCGACGGCGACGACACGCTGTATGGCGACGGACAGGGCGGATCGACGGAATCGCTGAACTGGTTCGCCGAGGGCGGAGACGGCACCGACCTGAGCGTCGGGTTCACCCAGACCACCGGCGATATTGATGTCACCGTGGCCTTTACCAATAACGGCGACAACAGACCCGATTACGAGGTCGCCACCGGCGACCAGATCTATCGCTCGGGCAGCGACGTCCATTCCGACCATTCGTCGCTGTACCTGTTCGGAAACGGCGACGGCGCCACCTCGACCACCACGATCAGCTTTGCCGCCAATGGCAATGGCGATGTCGAGAACGAGGTCGAGAACGTCACCTTCCGCATCAACGACGTGGACTGGGCCAGAGGCAACCACCGCGACGTCGTGACCGTCAACGCCTATGACGCCAATGGCGACCCGGTCACGGTGACACTGACCCCGACCGCGACAGATGCGAACCAGGACACGGTTTCGGGCAACACCGTCACTGCCGGCAGACAGTCGGAATCGCCCGATGACGCAACCGGTTCGGTGCTGGTGGAAATCGCCGGCCCGGTGCTGGACATCGAGATCATCTATGAAAACGCCCTCGGCGGCACCCAGGCGATCTGGGTCAGCGATATCTTCTTCGACACCCGCCAGCCACTGGACGGCAACGATATCCTCGACGGGCAGGATGGCGACGACACGCTCTATGGTCAGGGCGGCGACGACACGCTGATCGGTGGGCTGGGCGCAGACACCATGTTCGGCGGAGACGGCGACGACAGCTTCGAAGTGGCCCAGGGCGATACCGCCTCTGGCGGCGACGGCGACGACACCTTTGTGCTGACCGATCTGGGCGAAACCGGCAATGGTACCATCACGATCACCGGCAACGAGGGGGCCGAGGTCGATGGCGACACGCTGGATCTGGGCGGTGTGGCGGACCTGAGCACGCTGAACCTGACCGTCAATCGGCCCGACGAGCTGGAAGGCACCATCGAGCTCTATGACGGCACGCTGGTCAGCTTTACCAATATCGAGAACATCATCTGTTTTACCCCCGGCACGATGATCGCCACCGCCCACGGCTCGCGCGCGATCGAAACCCTGGCGCCAGGCGACCTGATCGTTACCCGCGACAGCGGATTGCGGCCGTTGCGCTGGGTCGGATCGCGCAGTGTGCCCGCCCGAGGCGATCATGCGCCGCTCGAACTCAGCCCGACCCTGCTGGAGGGCGCCACCGCGCCGCTGCTGGTATCGCCGCAGCACCGGTTGCTGTGGACCGGTGCGCGGGCACAGATGCTGTTCGGCGAAAGCGAGGTTCTGGTGGCGGCCACCCACCTGCTGGAGCATCCGGGCGTCACGCGCCGCGCGGGCGGCGCGGTCACCTATATGCACCTGATGCTGGACCGGCACGAGGTGATCTATGCCAATGGCGTAGCGACCGAAAGCTTCTATCCCGGCGAAACCGCGATCGGCGCGCTCAGCGATCCGGCCCGCGCCGAGATGTTCGATCTGTTCCCCGAGTTGCGCAGCCACGCGGGTGGCTTTGGCGATACCGCGCGGATGTGCCTGAAAGCCCACGAAGGGCGGCTGCTGGCGGCCTGATCTGGCCTCAGGCGCGCCTTGGGCGGGCCTCAGGCGGATTTTGACAGCGCCAGCCCGCGTTTGCCGCAGGCCCAGGCGCGCACCGCCTCGCCAAAGGCCGTGAACAGCGGTCGCGACACCGGATCGTTGGCCGCGTCCCATTCAGGGTGCCACTGCACCGCCAGCGTGAACCCCGGCGCATCGGAGACATAGATCGCCTCGGGGGTGCCGTCGGGCGCATGGCCGTCGATCACGATCCGCGCGCCGGGGGTCTTGATCCCCTGCCCGTGCAGCGTGTTGGTCATCACCCGGGACGCCCCGAACAGCCGGTGGAACACCCCGCCCTCGCTCAGCGTCACCTCGTGGCGCAGCGCGAACTTCTCTTCCATCGTGCCATCGGGCGGCATCCGGTGGTTCATCCGCCCCGGCAGATCGCGGATCTCGGGGTAGAGTGTGCCGCCCAGCGCCACGTTAACCTCCTGAAACCCGCGGCAGATGCCGAGAAACGGCTGCCCCCGCTCGACGCAGGCCCGCACCAGCGGCAGGGTGATCGCGTCGCGGGCGCGGTCGAAGGCGCCATGCGCCTCGGTCGCCGCTTCGCCGTATTCCTCGGGGTGCACGTTGGGGCGGCCCCCGGTCAGCAGAAAGCCGTCGCAGACCTCCAGAAGCTCGTCGATCGCGACAAACCGCGGATCGGCGGGGATCAGCAGCGGGATACAGCCCGCCACCCCCGAAACCGCGTCCGAGTTCATCGTTCCGCCCGCGTGGGTCGGGTATTGATCGTTGATCAGATGCGAGTTGCTGATGATGCCGACGACGGGGCGGGTCATGGGGCGGTCTCTTCCTGCAGGTTCGGCTCACGATATATCCCGCAATCCCGCTCAGCAACAAGCGGCCCCTGCGTCAGGGCGCAGCAAACTGTGCCGCGCTGCACAAAAAAAGCGCTGCGCATCCTGCACACGAAAGGCGCGGCTCAGATCTCGCCGTCCAGCCCGGCCGCCTCGATCCCCGCCATCGCCGCGATCGCGTCGTTGTCCGAGGTATCTCCGGTGACGCCCACCGCGCCGATTACCTGGGCCTTCTTGTCGCGCAGCAGCACGCCGCCCGGTACCGGGATCACCTGACCGCCGTAAACCCCATTCACCGCGGCCATGAAATAGGCCTGCGCCTCGGCCCGAGCCATCTGCGCGGTGCCCGCCATGCCCAGCATCACCGCGCCGTAAGCCTTGCCATGGGCGATCGCGAACCGCCCTGGCGCCGCGCCGTCCTCGCGTTCAAAGGCGATGACATGGCCGCCTGCATCCAGAACCACCACCGACAGCGGCTTTAGCTGCAGCTCGCGTCCCTTGTCTAATGCCTTGCGGACAATCGTCCGCGCCTTGCGCAATGACACACCCATCGCCTGTCCTTTCATCTCTTGTCAAATACTACGGGGATTGCCTCTGGGGGTTGCCTCTGGGGGGTTGCAGTTGACGCGCAACTGGTCCGAGCATCAATGGCGGCGAGGGGCTGGCCCCTCGCTCCAGCCCTCAGCCCCGCGCCTTCAGCTCCAACCGCCGCGCGTGCAGCACCGGCTCGGTATAGCCCGAGGGCTGCACGCGCCCCTCGAATACCAGATCGCAAGCCGCCTGGAAGGCGATGCCGTCAAATCCGGGCGCCATGGCGCGATAGGCCGTGTCGCCTGCGTTCTGGCGGTCCACCACGGCGGCCATCTTGCGCATCGCGTCCCGCACCTGATCGGCCGAGACCACGCCGTGATGCAGCCAGTTGGCCAGCGCCTGGCTGGAAATCCGGCAGGTGGCGC